>JBAZBD010000001.1:600000-867751 GCA_041671645.1 Patescibacteria group bacterium
TACGTCCTGTCAAATTATGGTACTGGCGCTGTCATGGCCGTACCTGCTCATGATGAGAGGGATTTCGAATTCGCCAAGAAGCATGAGATCAATATTGCACAAGTGATTACCGACAAGGATGATTCCGTAGACATAACTGACGCGGCCTTTGTTCACTACGGCAAATTGATCAATTCTGGTGAATTCGACGGCCTAGCCTCAGAGCAAGGCAAGAAAGCTATTACTGAGAAATTGAAAGAAACTCGCAAGGGTGACTTTACGATAAATTATAAGCTTAGGGACTGGATATTTTCTCGACAACATTACTGGGGCGAGCCAATTCCAATCGTTCATTGCGAGAGCTGCGGCAAAGTTCCAGTGCCAGAAGATCAACTGCCGATCACTCTGCCAGAAGTAGAAAAATACGAGCCAACCGACGATGGTCAATCCCCTCTCGCCGCTATCACCGACTGGGTCGAGATGACCTGTCCTAAATGCGGTGGCAAGGCCAAACGAGAGACCGACACTATGCCAAACTGGGCCGGTAGTTCTTGGTACTTCTTGCGCTACACTGACCCCAAGAATGACAATGAATTAGCTTCCGAATCTAAACTTAAATACTGGACTCCGGTAGATATTTACAACGGCGGGATGGAACACACAACTTTGCATCTTCTATATTCCAGATTCTGGCACAAATTTTTGTTTGACTTGGGTGCTGTCCCAACGGCAGAACCTTATGCCAAGAGAATCGCTCATGGAATCATTCTCGGCCCCGACGGTCGCAAAATGAGCAAATCTTTTGGTAATGTCATCAATCCAGATGAAATAGTGAAACAATTTGGCGCCGACACACTCCGCATGTATATCGCATTTATCGGACCATACGACCAAGAGTCGGCATGGAACATGGCCGGCGTCCAGGGAGTCTCACGATTTCTAAACCGAGTCTGGAAAAATGTTGAAAAAATCGACGACAAAGACGATGACAAGGAGCTTTTGATTAAGCTAAATCAGACTATCCAAGGAGTTTCGGAGGACTTTGAGAGCTTCCGCTTGAATACTTCTGTTGCCAAATTGATGGAATTCAATAATCTATTTGAGAAAATTGGTCATATCCGTAAAGATTCTTACCAGAAATTCCTGCAAATCCTCTACCCCCTCGCTCCGCACATTGCTTCTGAACTTTGGGAAACCGCCGGCCTGAGCGATTCCATAGTGAATTCCGCTTGGCCTGAGGCTGATACCAAATACTTGGTAGCTGACACGATCGAAATCGTAATTCAGGTCAATGGTAAGGTGCGAGATAAGCTATCGGTCTCTTCTGATATTTCAGACGATGAATTGAAGAAATCTGCGCTGAACTCACCAAAAATCGTTGAAATTATCGGCGACAGTGAGATTGCGAAAGTGATCGTCATCGCCAAGAAATTAGTCAGCGTAGTCACAAAGTAATCGAAGCTTTGATCTGGTTGATTTTTTGACTGGTTTATGCAATAATAACGACATAATATCTACTAACAAAACAGGATTTTCTAATGGCCGAACCAAAAAAGCGAACGAATAATTCTAAGCAGGGCATGCGCCGAATGCACGACAAGGTTATCAAACCTGCCGTAGTGTTTTGCGAACAATGCCATGAGCCAAAAGTTGCTCACCAGGTTTGCTACAATTGTGGCACCTTTGCTAAGAAACAAGTTCTCGATATCAAAAAATAATCAAATCTTTGGAAGCCAACTATGAATCGCCATCTTTCTAGAATGATTGCCATGCAGACTTTGTATGAACTGGATTTCCGTCCAGAATCAAACAAAGAAGAAGTGATGGATCGAAATGTCAGTGAATATGCTGATAAATGCGAATCTGATTTTGTCGATCTCTTGGTAGATGGTGTGTCGAAGTTGAAAGATGAGCTAGAAAGCATCGTTACCGAATCCGCTCCAGAATGGCCGATGGACCAGATTTCTTTGATCGATAGAGAAATCCTTCGGATTGCGATATATGAGTTGCTTTATGTAAATGACATTCCGCCCAAAGTCTCTATCAACGAAGCAGTCGAGCTAGCCAAACAGTTTGGTGGGGAGAACTCATCTAAATTTGTGAATGGTGTATTGGGTACTGTTTACAAAAAGTACGAGAACAAGATTTCAAATAAATTACAATCAAACCAACAAGGAGAACATGACGACATTAGCTGAGTTCGAAGAATCAATTGGGGTACAATTCAGGGATAAATCGCTTCTAGAGCAGGTATTTATTCATAGATCGTATCTCAACGAACACAAAACTCTGAATTTAGAGCACAACGAGCGGCTCGAATTTTTGGGTGATGCAGTTTTGGAACTTGCAGTGACTAAATATCTTTATGCCAATTACGACAAGCCAGAGGGCGACCTGACTAACTGGAGAAGCGCTCTAGTAAAAGGTGAATCCCTCTCTGTCGAAGCCAAGCGAATCGGTCTCGACCAGTTCCTCAAAACATCTCGTGGCGAAGCCAAGAATATGGGCAAAGCCAGAGACATTTTGCTTGCCAACGCCTTCGAAGCACTAATTGGCGCAATCTATTTGGACCAGGATTTCGACGAAGTCTACAATTTCGTATTGAAGAATATCATTTACAAGCTAGAAAATATTCTCGAAAACGGTCTACACTTCGATGCCAAAAGCCGCTTCCAGGAAATGTCCCAAGACAAATTTGGTATTACACCTTCATACGAAGTTGTAAGCGAAATTGGTCCAGATCACAACAAAATATTTACGGTAGCTGCATATTTGAACGAGAAGAAAGTCGGCCAGGGCGAAGGCTCCTCAAAACAAAAAGCCCAGACTGACGCCGCTCAATCTGCACTTGATAAGTGGGAAGAGATAGTAAAAAGCTCATAAAGTCCGTAAAGTCTATAAAGTCCCTAAAGTCCATTGATCCCGAAGTCATAGAACTATGTATCTAAAGATTTAATCAAGCCTGATAATATTTTTGATATTTCTGTTGATTTATCTGCTATTAATTTGAACTGACCATTATCCAGATATTTAAACTCGTCGGCAAGATAGCTCATTGATCTTACCTCGCCACAAGATCCCTTTGATATAAATAGAAAGTGCTTGAATTCCCTATCTCCTCTCCGCTCGAATCCTTCGGCAATATTGTTCATTATAGAAACTGCGGCCCGCCTAAACTGATCACGGAAAGAGAAGTCTCTCCACTTTTCCGATAAGTCATAGCAGAAGATTACTAAGTCCTTAGCCTTTTGCCATGCGATTATTTCCTCAAAGCGTTCAATTTTCACATGCCCTCCTCGTCCCCTGACTTTATGGACCTTTGACTTTATAGACTTTCGACTAGTTTGTCCCCCAATCAACA
This sequence comes from Patescibacteria group bacterium, assembly GCA_041671645.1. Taxonomy (NCBI): domain Bacteria; species Patescibacteria group bacterium. The sequence goes on from JBAZBD010000001.1 coordinate 603,341, forward strand.
TTGGCCCAACCCCAGTCGAGAAGCTTTCTGGCCTCAGTTGCTGACGCTTCTGGTGTATCATAAGTGGTGTAGAGAATGATTGCATACAAAGTATGATTATCTCTCTCCGCTGCCGCGACCAGTGAATGGCTTGCCTCTGGCATATAGCCAGTCTTAACGCCCAAGGCACCTGGATAATTCCAATCAGATACTAATCGGTTGGAATTTTTTAGTTGATGAGTGATCTTGCCAGTCACGTCCGTGACTGAACTCTCGGCTGTTCCAACTATTTTGGCGAAAAGGGGCTTTTGCATTGCATACTCAGTAATGATCGCTAGATCATGCGCAGTAGAGTATCCCGTTGTATCGAGCCCAGCCGCGTCGTGATAATCTGTGTCGTACATTCCCAAGGACTTCGCCTTGTCGTTCATCATCCGCACAAACTTGTCCGTCCCAGTTTCACTGGGGGAATTTATATGTTCAGCTAGCGCATAGGCCGCTCTGTTTGATGAAATAATTAGTAATACATCAAGAAGGTTTTCAACTGTAATTTTCTCTCCTGATTTTGTTGTTGGATCCATGCCCACCTGGATCGCTGCTTCGCGAGATATTGTGACGACCTCATCTAATTTGTAGTTCTCAAGCACGATAGTCGCGGTCATGATTTTCGTGGTAGAAGCGATAGCAGTCTGTGTATCAGCGTCGTTGGATACGAAGACCGTATCTGATGTCGGGTCCATGAGAAGGTAGTATTTGGCATAAATATTTGAGGGAAACTTTGCAAAATTACCGACCTTTGGCGGCTCTTTGAGCTCCGGAAGTATCAATTCTTGGATAGAAGCGTGGGCCGCAGAATCAGAGCCAGAACGATCTGAAATGATCGACCTATCAATATTATTTGCAATTCCGCCCATACCAAAGGAATTCAAAATAATTGAAAAGATTATTGCTAGCTTCATCATTATAAGATTGACTCGAGATTAATTTCTTTGCTTTCCCCAGGTTCGAGACCAAGAGACTCGAGAGATAGTTTAGCCACTCTAGTCCTCACTAATTTTACAACCTGTAAGCCAATTTTATCACACATCCGTCTGATCTGTCGATTGTATCCAGTGTGGAGAACCATGTTCAATGTGATCAATTTTGATTCAGGATTTTCATTGATTACGATCACCTTATCAGCGTACATTCGCTTCGTATCGATATATAATCCGTTTGTAAACATTTTGACGATTTGTATCGAGCCGACATGAGGATCTAGCTTACCCGTCCGAGCCTCTGCCACATATTCCTTCTCGTGTTTGAAACTTGGATGAGTTAGCTTTTGGGTCAGATCACCATCGTTGGTCAGAATAACCAATCCCTCGGAATATTGATCAAGGCGACCGACTGGATAAATTCGCGGAGACGCGGGAAAGAAGTCTAGCACAGTTTTTCGACCCTGCTCATCATCTGAGGTTGTGACGACACCTTTGGGTTTGTAAAAAGCGAAGTAGACAAGGCTGTCTGATTTCTCAATCTTTTTGCCGTCAAATAATACTTCGTCTTTGTCTGAGTCAATTTTCACTCCGAGCTCCCGACTAACCTGACCGTTTATCGATATTTTGCCAGCCAAAATATGCTCGTCGGCCTGTCGCCTAGAGCATACTCCAGATTCTGATAGATATTTATTGATTCTTATTTGCATTTCAATACTATAACAGAAATACGATGCTTTTCCTACTGTTGATCATATAATATTGATTATTCTTTGCCAAGTTGAGTAATTTGGTCAGAAACTTTTGTTCTCGCTGCTTCCAATTCTGCCCTTGAGGTGATTTCTGGTGGTAATTTCGCGATAACAGCCTGGCTCTCCTCGAGTTTTTTGCTTAATTCATCAATCTCTGATTCAATTTTAGCGCGAATAATGTCGGGATTGAGCTGTGCATTAAGTGCTAGATCCAAAGCCAACTTGGCTGCCACTGCTTCCTCGTTGTGTTTAGGATGCATTTTTTGTATGAAGTTTCTACGATTGATATCAGCAACGTCAGCCGTAGTATTGATTACTTGGTTATTCAACCTTGTATCCAAATTGGTAAGGTCATCTTGTTTTTTTTCTATAGATTGATTCGATTTTTTAATATCTTCAAAAATATCGCCTTGTTTTAGAATAGAATCAAAAAGTTCCTGGGTTTGACGGAGTTCCGCCAAACGAGACTGCAGCTTCTTTTCAGCACCAGACTCAACTTCACCCGCAGTCCGAGTTAGCGCTTCTCTATAGTCGGATTTTATCTGCTCAACTGTAGCTGCGGTAATATGTGGCGCAGGATATTCGCCGCTCGCCTTTGTTGGGATTATCGCTCCGCTATCATCAAGCTTGAAACCACCAATCTCCAACATTTTCTGAGATTTAGGGTCATTAAATGCATTCTTGAGCCCGCCATCGAAGAACCCATCACTCGACGTGACTAGATTCATCGTAGGTAAAAGCGATGAAAAAACTCTTTTTATAGTCCCGGTATTGTAAGACTGTTCTGACTGGGATAGCCTTGTGGAGTAAGTTCTAGTACCCCCCTCCATCGCACTGACCGCGTCGACAATTTCAGCTAACGGGCTATTGCGGGAATAATCAGGCGCAGCATTGCTGTCTCTAATAGTCATGGCGTCACGTAATGCAATCCCCATCACTAAGCCTGCTTTTTCCTTTCTGCTGTATGGGCTTTGGTCGCTAGTCGCTGTATTAATTGCATTATCAAAACTTGCGTTACTTGTTATGCCTTGTAGAATCTTACCGATTTCGTTGCGCTTATCGCCGATGTTTTCACCCCTTATCTTCATGGCCGCGAAGGTATTCGCAATATATTCTACAATGATGTCGTGAACTCGTTCTTTTGGATATATGGCGTCTTTGCCATTATTTGACTTCCAAGTATCTTCCAAATGTCTTGTTGTAGTACCTATCTGTTCAGAATACTGTTTTTCGATATTGGCTTTCAAACTACCGACATTCGACTCGTGCTCAGCGACGACAATCTCCTCGATTTTTTCTCGCTGCCGTATATATGCCTCTACCGACTTTGCTCGATCTTCTGGCATCTGACCCGGCATAGCAATTGGTTCGCCTTTAGTCACCTTGGATCCCTGAAAGTCCTCATATGGTCTATCGAGCCGTTTCGTCCCAAGCACTCCGCTTTCTCTAGCTGCTTTGACAAAATTAATAAATTCCATTTGAGATTGGATGACCCCGGACGATGATTCTGTGAGAGCTGTTCGCTGGTTCACATTTAGACCTTGGTCGTGCGACATCTCGGGGTTATTATAATCTAGGGCAATCACAAGATCTCTAAAGTCATTGGCGATTTCATTATGACCAGTCGTAAACATTTGCCTCAGGGCAGCACCTATTAGAACCCCTCTATTTTGCTCTGACTTTTTATCGTCGACCACACCACGCTCTTTGTTCTTTGCGTTCAGCTCAGTACTAAAAGGTGTATAGTTTGGTTTGGCATCAATTTGGCTGGTGCGTCCGCTATTGGTGCTGTTCAAACCAAGCATAATCCCACTAATTGTCTGGCTATCAATTTGATCGACTTCGATACCAAGTCGCTGGGCCTCTCCCTTAATCATAAGGTATAGCGCCTCTCTCATCACACCAGGAGAGACCTCCTTGTCTAGACCATTATGACTTGTTTGGCTGATAAATGATTCAAGTTTCGACAACGCTCGCTTGCTAAAAATAGCATCAACCTTGTCCTGCTCTTTAGCACGTTCGGCATCTTCGGCATATAATTCTACTAAGCCTGGGTGCTCCAGCAGCTGGTCAATCTGTGTTTGTAGTGTCTCAATCTCCTCACGGTCTTGCATTGATAATTCGCTTAGTGTCTCAATATTACTGGAGACGTCGGCGCGCAGCACACTTAGCTTGCCGAGTGACTCTTGGATCGAAGCCAATCCGTTCGATGCGACCGCTCTTTCACTGAGTATTTCTTTACCTGCGATAGTGCCTTTTGCTGCTAGTTTTGTGTCACTTATTTCGTCCATGAAAGCATGGATTTGTTTTATATTCTTTTGCGCTTCAGCAGTATCTTGATGTTCGTTTCTGTCTATCTCGGATTGTTTATCGTTTGTAGCTAAAGCAAGCTCTTCTGCACCTTCTGGTAGATTCTTCTTCGACAAATCCATAAGTCGACCAAACGCGCCTTTTAGATCTAAAAGTTTTTGTCGCATAATTGCTCGATTCGCTTTCTCGACAGGGTCGCCTTTGGCAAGCTCATTTGCTTTAATAAGACCTGCGGCTCTATCTAAACTATATTTCTCATTCATACTGGGCTCCTAGATAATTTTATTACTTTAATTCTACGTCTTTCTGTGATTAAGTTCAAATAAAAAACTCGCCTTTTACGACGAGTTTTTTACTATTACTTTGTTAGTCCCCTATCACAGTGTCAGCGCCCTTTAGCTGCTTGCCCTCAGCCTCTTTGGCCAATCCGATATGAACGTCTTTCAGCTGTTGCTCGGCTATCTGGCTCGGAGCGCCCATCATTACGTCTCTAGCGTCACCGGTTTTGGGGAATGCCATTACTTCACGGATCGCGTCTTCGTGGGCCAATACTGCGACTAGCCGGTCAATGCCCCATGCTATACCACCATGCGGAGGAGCACCAAATTCGAAAGCTTCGAGCATGTGGCCAAAACGTCTTCCCTTCTCCTCTGGAGATACTCCGAGAAGATCAAATATCTTGTCCTGTATTTCTCTATCGTGGATTCTAATCGAGCCACCCGCTACCTCGAAACCATTCAAAACCAAGTCGTAGGCGTAGGCCCTGACTTCAGCAGGTTTGCTGTCCAAGAGGCTCAGGTCTTCCTTCTGAGGCATAGTGAAGGGATGGTGAGAGGAAACTAACTTCTTGTCAGTATTTGAGTATTTAAATAGCGGCGCATCTGTTATCCAAAGGAAAGCCATCTCTTCTTTGTCGTTTTTGTCTTTTCTCAAGTCTGGCTTGTCAGTACCGTATTTCTCCATCGCCTCTTTGTATGTCATGCGTGGAAATGGGGTAGAGACAATTTTATTTTCTGGAGTAATCTTGGTCACCAAGTCTATGGCCAATTTCTCCATAGTGTTTAGGATATCTTCTTGATCGATAAATGACATCTCAACATCGAGTTGGGTAAATTCTGGCTGTCGATCCCCTCTTTGATCTTCATCACGGAAGCAACGAGCGATCTGAAAATATCTTTCGATCCCGCCGACCATCAACAATTGCTTGAACTGCTGAGGGCTCTGTGGCAGTACATAAAACTCTCCAGGATAGATACGGCTTGGAACAACAAATTCTCTGGCTCCCTCTGGAGTTGATTTGGTCAAATAAGGTGTCTCAACCTCGCGGAAACCTTCAGCCCAAAAATACTCACGCATTGAGCGGATAACGTTGTGACGAAGTGTGATATTCTTGTTCATTCGATCACTTCTGAGGTCTAGATAACGATATTTGAGTCTTAGTTCTTCGTCAATTCCGAGCGTATTCTTGTCCACTTCAAATGGTGGTGTCTTGGCTTGATTCAAGATTTCTAAGTCGGCAGCCTCCATCTCTACCGTGCCAGTGACCATACCAGGATTGACCATCTTCTCAGGTCTAGCCTTGACCATACCTGTGATTGAGACGACCCATTCTGGTCGGATATCTGATACTTTGTCATACGCCTTGGATCCTGGTACGAAAACGACCTGCAATGTGCCGGACATGTCACGCATGTCGAAGAAGACGATCTTGCCATGATCTCGGCGGGTATTAACCCAGCCCGATACCTTGACCTCTTCGCCAACCTTTTTGACTGTTTCTGATATTAGTATTCTTTTCATAATATTCCTTATATAGTTCTTAATTGTGCCTGATATTCGTTCTCGACCATTTTGACCACTTTCTTTACAACCTGTTCGGCCTCTTGGTCGGTCAAAGTCTTGTCCATATCCTGAAGGTAGAGATGATAAGCAACGTTTTTCTTGCCGACGCCCAGCTTGTCTGAAGCAAACTCGTCAAAAAGCTCAACTCTATTTATCATGTCCGAGACAGCATAAATTGACTGTGTGATCAAACTAGAATCAAGCTTCTTGTCTACCAGGAAGGCTAAGTCACGGGTTATCATCGGGTATTTTGATATCGGTCGGTAGACTGACTTGGAATAAGATTTTGGTAAATCTAATTTCTTCTCATCTATCTTTGATTTCTCAAGGACTAGAGACAGATCGATTTCGGCAACAAAAACTGTTGGCTTCTTGACCTTGAATTTCTGAAGTTCGTCTCGACTGAACTCTGTGATCTCTGCATCAAATTTCTTGCTCAAAAGTTCTTTGAGTGCGCTCAAGGCTTTCTCGATGGAAGGCTTCGCATTTTTACCGGAGGCAATGATCGCTAAGTTGGTGGTTTCCTTGCTCTTGGTATATACGTGAGCAATTTCGAATAAGAGAACAGGGTCGAACGCTGGGTTCTTGGCCACTGCCTTGATCAGACCAGGCAGAAGAGAGATTCGGAGGTACTTGAGCTCTTCCTGCAAAGGATTGGCAACCTCAAGTAATTTGTCTTTTTTCAATCTTAGAAGCTCGACGTCCTTCTCTGACAGATACGGATAGCTGATAGTCTCGGAAAAACCGTTGTTGATAAGGGCTTCCTTGACTGATTCTTCGCGGAAATATTGGGAAAATTTGGGACAATTTGCTTTGTCGAAATAAACTGGAACGATTTTGTCATAACCCTCGACTCGTCCAACTTCATCCGCCACGTCTTCGATGATCGATAAGTCGTGTCGCCAAAGAGGTACGATGGCCTCATCTGTGCTCAGCTCGATATCCAGAGCCTTCAGATGATGACGAATGATCTCATCTGATAATTTCATACCGAGGATTTGATTTATCTTTTCATAATTTAGCTTAATGATTTTCTTGGCTGGCGTCTGGCCACTTTTCAAAATCCCGTTGGCAATATTGCCACCAGCAACTTCGGCTATCATATTGGCCGCTTGATTGATGATGTATTCGGTGTCGCCCTCATCAATGCCCCGCTCGAATCGATAGCTTGCCTCAGACTGAAGCTTCAAGGTCTTGGAGCTGAGTCGGGCAGTCCTGGGATCAAATACTGCGGCCTCGATAACTACGTTCACCGTATCGTCATCGACTTCGCTATCTTTCCCGCCCATGATTCCAGCAATAGCAATTGGGTGTTTGGCATCTGCGATAACTAAGTCATTGGAGTCCAATACTCTCTCGACTCCGTCGAGGGAAACAATCTTTTCATTGGATTTGGCACCTCTCACAACGATTTTCTTGCCCCCGATTTTGGATAGATCAAAAGCGTGGATCGGGTGACCGGTATCCAAAAGAACGAAATTCGTGACGTCGACGACATTGTTGATCGAACGGACCCCAGATAGCTCAAGCTTGCGCTTCAGCCACTCTGGCGATGGTCCAACCTTGACATTCTGTACCACTCTAGCGAAATACTGTGGGCATTTTGATCCATCCTGCACTTCTAGCGCGAGAATTGATTGTATATCGCTTCCAGTTTTGGCGACCGAGACAGGCTCTTTCTTGATCTGCTTGCCAATCATCGCCGCCAGTTCACGAGCTGATCCAATATGCGAGAGAAGGTCTCCCCTATTTGGAGTGATTGAAATATCAAAGATGGTCTCGTTGCCAAGATATTTGTTCAGTGGTTCGCCTAACTCATATTCTTTGGGCAGTACGATAATACCGCTATGATCGTCTCCGAGACCGAGCTCATCTGCGGCGCAGAGCATACCTTCGGATTCAACTCCGCGAATAGTACTTTTCTTGATCATGAAATCGCCAGGCAACAGAGCGCCAATCTTGGCCAATGGTACTTTCATACCTTTGGCAATATTTGGCGCGCCACAAACTATTTTGTAGGTCTGGGTATTGTCTTGTACGTCAGCTAGGCTTAATCTGTCGGCGTTGGGATGCTTTTCAACGTTCAAAATCTCGGCGACCACAACATTGTCGTCCAGGCCGGACTCTATGGATTCTACCTCAATTCCGCCGCGACGAAAAAGCTCAGCGACCGCATCGGCGCTCATCTCCCCTATCTCTTTGACGTATTTTTCAAGCCAGCTTTTCTGTATCTTCATATTTTTTCGATATTAATTAGAATTGCTTTAGAAATCTAAGATCTCCTGAACGCAGATTTCGGATATCTTCGATACCGTATTTGAGCATTACGAGCCGGTCTATGCCCATACCAAATGCGAATCCAGAGTACACTTTGGGGTCGATTTTCATGTTTTTCAACACTTTGGGGTGGACCATTCCGGCGCCGAGTAGCTCAATCCATTTGCCCTTGTATTTGGCTTCAACTTCAAACCCTGGCTCGACAAAAGGGAAGAAGCTGGGTCGAAATCTGATTTCAGTCTCTTCTCCATACATTTTCTTGAAAAACTGCTCAAGTGTGCCAAATAGATGGCCAACGTTGATATTTTTGTCGATACACAAGCCTTCGAGTTGATAAATGCTGGTTTCATGCTTGAAGTCGGTCGCTTCATTGCGATAAACCTGGCCAGGGAAAACAGCCTTGATCGGCGGTTTGCGTGTTTCTGCGTACCTAACTTGGCCGTTCGAAGTGTGAGTGCGGAGTAGTTTACCGTTTGTAAGCCAGAAAGTGTCCTGCATGTCACGTGCGGGGTGATCAGAGGCCATGTTGAGTGCGTCAAAGTTGTACCATTCGGTCTCAACTTCCGGTCCCTGGTACACATCAAAACCAAGATCTCGAAAATTGGAGATTGCTTCTCTCAAAAGCTGAGTGATAGGATGTAGACTTCCTTTGACGTCCATGTTGACTCCCAATATTTATGAATCGCGCTTCTTCGTTTCGAAGAAGAGCTCTAGCAGTACGACTACTATAATTACAGATCCGCCGACTAGATAATCCAGGATTTTCATGCCGCGAAGTAACAGAAGAGTCGAAATAGCGGTTGAAAATATTAACCCCTGCCTGACCGACGGCCAGAAGAAGATGTTGTTGGACTGGCTTTTGCTGATTCTGGTTTTGACTGCAATAATCAAAATCGCTATCAATCCGCCCAACCCTACCGTCAAAGAGGTATAAAAGTTGATGAAAACGGATCTTTCGGCGATATATGGATTATAATTGTAAACTGCCAGTAATGTCGAGACCAGGGCGAATATCGTGGCGCTGACAAGGAAGAAAAGATTTCTTACCATATTCATCTCTATATCTCCCGAAGTAACTGATCGATTCTAGCCGCTTTCTCCTCAGTCAAATCAGAAACAAAATAAAGAGAAGGCACTTTTCGTGCTTTGACACGTGTAGCCAAGACTTTTCGCAAATCCTTGGCACCCGCCTGGAACTTTTTGACTACGCCTTCTGGGTCCTTGACTGAGCTAATCCAGACTTTGGCAAAAGAGAGATCCTTGGAGGTGTGGACCTGGGTAATAGATACGATTTCCTCAGGAAAAAACTCGGCCAACGCGATCGAGAGCTCTCGCAGAATCAATTCGTCAAATTTGTACATTCTTTGTGTAACCATTACTAATTTTATATCATATTACAGCTCTCTTTGCCATGGCAGAGAGATAATATCTGAAAGAATATAGGAATAAAAAAAAATACCCTGGGTCATGCTGGGTATACTTTTCATTAATTTAGTTTTGGGGGACTCGGGATTGGCTCAATGCTCAATATTTTGATAAGCGATTGAATCCGCACCCGAGTTGGAAATTTCCCTCCCCACTTGCCTATGGCACCATTCTTTTCTTCCCTCCATCGGGATTTGCTTTAGCTTTCGGCTTCCCATTCCCGGCGGGGTCAGAAGGTTTGTCGCCTTTACGGCGCTCGAATATTGCGCCGCAGTGCCAGCATCCGCGCTCATTCGGACGCAGTTTGGTTTTGCATCGCTTGCACACCCTAACTGCTTCCCCTATTGAGGGCTGATCTTCTCCTCCACAATTATGTGGTGGATAGTTGTCTGCTGCGCCTTTCGGCGCTGCGGCTGGGCCCTTCGGCGGCGATACTTTCGGCGCAGAACCGCAGTGACAGACGCCCTCGCCTTTTGAGCGATTTGCTTCGCGAGCCATTGAGCGCGCGAACATGTTTGCGTCTTCAAGCTGAGCACCGAGAGCTAAGACGACCGTCCGAAGAAGATCCATTGCTGGATCGGCTTCGGGCATGCGGCCGTCAATGATGACCCGGAATTGTCCGGGTTTTAGTTTCTTGGACATTTTTGTGTCCTCCTTATCAGCGTTGCCGATACTATATCACAAATCTTTATTTTGGTCAATACAAATTGAGCACAAAAAACGCTTCGTGATGATTGAAGCGTTTTTCGTATAGTTCGAATGTATTTGAATTTTAGCGTTTGGCCCACTGTGGTGCTCTGCGAGCACGTTTGAGACCTGGTTTCTTGCGCTCTTTCTCTCTTGGGTCGCGGGTGAGAAGACCAGCTTTTTTCAGGGTTGTGCGGAATTCTGGGTTGAATTTCTCAAGAGCACGAGCGATACCAAGTCTGATTGCATCGATTTGGCTGACTTTGCCGCCACCTGAGACCTTGACGCTAAGGCCAAATTTGCCTTTTTCGCCGACTAGTTCAAATGGTGAATCAATCTCAGCAGTCATCTTGGCCGCTTTGGCATTGATCAAAATCTCTTTTTCACCAGTGATTTTGACAAAAGCGACAGCGGTTTTGCGTCGGCCGATACCAGTCCAGTATTGTTTTGTTGTAGTTTCTTTCTTCTCAACCATAATATTTTGATTATTTAGCTATTCTTAAATTTCGCGTTGTTGTGTGGGTGCTCGGCGCCTGCGTAAATTTTCAGACGAGCCATGAATTTGTCCTGAAGTTTGTTGTGTGGAAGCATTCCCTGAACTGCTTTTTTGATCACTTCGCCTGGGTGCTTGGTCATCAAGTCTGAAACTGTGTCAGTCTTCAAGTTTCCAAGGTAGCCAGTGTGTTTGTAATAACGTTTTTGGTCCATTTTCTTGCCGGTAAGCACGAATTTGTCAGCATTCACGACAACAACGAAGTCGCCACCGTCCTTGTTTGGACGAAAGTCAACTTTGTTCTTGCCTCTGAGCAAATCTGCGATCTGGGTGCTCAAGCGACCTAGCGTTTGGCCAGCGGCGTCGAAAAAGTACCAGTCTCTATTTTCAGTCGTATTTTCCATTATTTCTTCACTTTTTCTTTAACTTTTTTCTCTACTTTGACAGCTTCTTCTGTTTTCTCAGCTTTTTCAGCTTTGGTTTCAACCTTTTTGTCCTCTTTGACAACTGTTTTCTTGCCGATAAGCTCTACGCGCATCATGCTAGAATTGTCGCCAACTCTGTTTTTCAGGTGATAGCTTTTGCAGAAACCACTTTTGCGATCAGCAAATCTAGGAACTAACTCTTCGATAACTTTCTTAACTGCGTTTTTGTCGAAGAAAATAGTATTTAGATTTCTGATTACATTGAAATCAGTGCCTTTGTTGCGAGCCAATACCTTGTCGATATATGACTTAACCTCTTTGGCTTTGGCTTCGGTGGTATCGATTGTTTCATACAATACCAAAGAAGTAGCCAGGTTTCGGATTAAGTGATTTCGGTGATCGGTTTTTCTTCCAAACTTTCTCATATCTGTTTCTCTGATTTATATTAGCCGAGGATCATTAGGATCTCTTCAACACCCTTTTTGCCAAGACCCTTGACCTCTTCAAGCTTGAGCTGGGAGAGTTTTTTCAAACCGCCAACTGTCTTGATACCGGAGTTAAGCAAAGCGTTAAGTGTGCGTGAAGAAAGGTTTAAGTCTTCAACTTTTGTCTTGTTATCAATTTCGCCGTCAATTACAACAGCTTCTTCTCCGTCAACAGGAATTTCAAGGGCAGACTCAACGATTTCTTCTGGTGCATCACCCTCGATGAGGATAGCGCTGAAGTGGTCGATAAGTACTGTGGAAGCCTCTTTGAGAGCCTGGAAAGGAGCAACTGTACCGTTGGTGATGACTTCAAGGATAAGTTTGTCATAGTTGGTCATCATACCGACACGAGTGTCTTCGATATTCATGGCAACACGTAGGACTGGTGAGAAAAGAGCATCGATGCCAATCTGGCCGATTTCACCTTTTTCGCCGGTACCAATGTGAACTGCGCGAAAGCCACGATCTTTTTCGATGGTTACTTCCATCTCGAAATTGGCACCCTTGTCGAGTGTCACGATGTGAGCATCAGGATTGATGATTTCGATGTTGCTGTTGGCCTTGAAATCCTTGGCAGTAACAGTAGCAGGACCCTTCTTTGAGAGTTCCAAGACGACTGGTTCGTCGCTGAAAGAACGGAATGAAACGCCCTTTAGGTTCATCATGATTTCGATAACGTCTTCTTTGGCGTGTGGTACTGCGGTAAATTCATGAGAAGCGCCTTCAATCTTGAATGAAGTAGCGGCTGCGCCAGTGATAGACGAAAGCAATACTCGGCGAATTGAATTACCGATTGTTGCACCGTAACCTGGATAAAGAGGTTCGATAGAAAACTTGGAGTGATTGTCACCCAATTTTTCTTCTGTTATTTTTGGCAAGCTGATTTTTTCCATTTTTGTATCTCCCTTAAAATTATCTAGAGTAGTACTCAATAATTAGACTTTCATTGATAGGTGTGTCAATTTCTTCACGGGCAGGTAGATGTCGGATGACAACTGTCATTTTCTTGGTATCAGTTTCTAGCCATGAAAGTGAGGTGCTGAGGGAAATTTCAGAATATGCTTCCTTTTTCTTTGGAGCGATAATGTCACCGATCTGAACCTGAATAGAAGGAGTATAGATAGGGTGACCGTTGAGAGTGAAAAGACCATGAGAAATGCACTGTCTTGCCTTCGAATGTGAAGGAGCAAATCCGGCGCGAAGAATGATATTGTCAACTCGAGTTTCGAGCAACTGCATCAAATTCTCAGTCTTGTTACCAATCATTTTCTCGGCTTTTACAACGTAGTTTTTGAATTGAGTTTCGTTGATATTATAAATGCGTTTGGCTTTCTGCTTCTCACGAAGTTGTTTGCCATATTCACTCATTTTGCCTTTGAAACCCTGCCCAGAAGAGCCAGGAGCATAAGGACGCTTGACGATTGCACATTTGTTCGACAAACATCTCTCACCTTTTAAGATGAGCTTAACTCCCTCACGACGGCATTTTTTGCAGGCTGTCTCCATAAATATCTTCCAAAAACTTATTTACTATTAAACTCTACGTGGCTTCTTCGCTCGGCAACCATTGTGCGCGAGAGGAGTAGTATCCTTGATTACAGAAGCTTCAATGTTGGCATTCGCCAAGGCTCTAACGGCAGCATCACGACCAGGGCCAACTCCAGAAACGAATACATTCGCTTTGTGGAAGCCCCGAAGCTTTGCTTTTTCAAGAGCGTTCGCGATAGCAAGCTGAGCGGCATAAGGAGTTGATTTCTTGGCTCCACGGAAACCCAAGGCTCCGGCGGTTGACCAAGCGATTACTCCACCATTTTCGTCTGTAACTGTAACGATGGTGTTGTTGAAGGTGGATTGGATATAAATGCTACCAGAATAAACCGGTGCCTTTTTCTTCGCTACCTTCTTGACTACTTTCTTATCTGCTTTTTTTGCTTCTTTTGGCATATCAATATTTGTTCGTTATTATTTCTTCTCTACTGCTCTTCGGCCAGAGCCCATAGTGACTTTCTTGCCACGTTTGGTACGAGCGTTGGTCTTGGTCTGTTGACCGCGAACTGGCAAGCCTTTGGCGTGACGAGTCCCTCTGTAGCTTGAAATTTCTTTCAATCGTTTGATGTTTTGGGCCACTTCAGAGCGAAGATCACCTTCGACTTTGTAGCTTTTGCCAATGAATTGGCGAATATTTTCCAAATCTTGCTCAGTAACGTCTTTAACTCTAATATCAGGGCTAATTTTGAGCTCTTTCAGAATTTTCTGACTCAAAGGCAACCCGATACCGTACAGATATGTAAGGGCGATTTCGATTCTTTTTTCATTTGGAAGGTTGATACCACCGACTCGAGCCATTATTTGATTCCTTATTACTTTGACTTAACTTTATGAGCTTTATGGACTTTTGACTTTAGACTTGCGCTACGCGTTAGCCTTGTCTCTGTTTGTGCTTTGGATTCTCACATAAGATAAAAACCCGCTTCTTCGAGCTGATTCGGGAACATTTTCCCTTCTTGCTTCGGATAACGACTTTACACTTATCACAAATTTTCTTTACGGATGCCTGTACTTTCATAAATATATGGGATTACGTTTGAAAATAAAAAATTTCCCTTGTGCTTTATCTGCGAGGAGGCTGACCTTGTGAAAGGTTCAACCTTCTAGTGATCCGACCGCGCGACAGGTCATATGGGGTCAACTCCATGGTGACTGAGTCGCCAGTAGTGACCTGAATATGATTCTGTTTCATTCGCCCAGACAAATAACCTAGCACCGGATGACCAGTGTCGAGTAAGACCTTGTAACGTGAATCCGCTAGGACCTCGACTACTTTTCCGGCAACCTCAATAATATCATCTTTTGACATATTTAATATGCTAAATTTAACATAAACCAAGCCTAAAGTCAACAACTGGTCGACTTGGGCGGAATAATCAAATCTATACCTTCGTTATAATTACTGGTAAACCATTTTCTATAATAATTGTGTGCTCGAAATGGGCCGCTTTGCTGTGATCTGAAGTGACTACGGTCCAGCCATCGGGCCGAACATCCGTCTCGCCCCTCCCAAGCGTCAGCATAGGCTCGATCGCCAAGGCCATTCCTTCAGCGATAGTAATTCCTTCTCCTGCCTCGCCGTAATTCGGAATCTGAGGTGGTAAGTGGGGTTTTCGGCCAATTCCGTGACCAACGTAATCCCTGACGATGCCCAAATTATTCAGATTGGCGACTTTTTCGACTGCTTCACCGATATGCCCGATCGTATTCCCTGACTTCGCCGCCTCGATCCCGCGATAGAGTGAATCTTCGGTAAATTTGAGAAGCTTGGCATCAGCATCGCTTATTTCGCCAACCGGCACAGTGACGGCCATGTCGGTATAGACACCGTTGTATCCAGCACCAAGATCGATGGAGACGAGATCGCCTTCCTTGAAAACCTTGGTCTTTAGTGGAATACCATGGACTACTTCTTCGTTCACGGAAATACACGTGCTTGCTGGAAAATTCCCGGCCCCATATACATAATAGTTGAGAAACGCTGGGGTCAACCCGGCCTGGTCAAAAAGTTTCAAAGCAAGAGTCTCGATTTTGTCGGCCGTGACGCCAGGCTTGATCTCGGCCTTGAGCTGATCAACAAGCAAGGCCAATTTGTGACCGTTAACCTTGAGATCTGCGATTTCTTCCTTGTTGAGAATATTATTCATGCGCAATCATGGCAAGTTCAAGCGCGATAGCTTCTACGCTACGCTCGCCGTCAATCTCAAATAATTTTACATTTTCTTGGCGTAGATAATCGATGACTTCTTCCATTTTTGGAATATAGAAAGATAGTCTATTCTTGACGATTTCAGATTCATCATCAGCTCTGGTCTCGAGTATTGTGCCACATTTTGGGCAGTTACCCCGTACAGAGCTGTCATAAGTCCCGCCGCACTGCGTGCAGGTCAGTCTCCCGGCGATGCGAGCGAGTGAAGTTTCTGGCTTGATCTTAATATAGATGACAACTGGTCCAGCCCATTCAGGATTTTCTTTGATAAAATTCAGCAAGAATTCGGCTTGGCCTCGACCAAAAGGAAAATTGTCTAGGATGATGGTGCCAGTTGCCTCGTGCAAATAATCGCTCAAAAGCTTGATAGCTACGTCGTCAGGCTGTGGCTCGCCACTGTCATATCTCTCCTTGACCGCTCTGGCATAGTCGGAATCTTCATTTCGGGCCATGTATTCTCTGATCAGCGTGCCAACACTGATAAATAAATCCGCCCCAATTTCTTTCAAAAAGAGCTCGGCCTGTGTGCCTTTGCCCGATCCTGGTAATCCTAGAAATGAATATATTGTCTTCTTCGCCATGTTTTTGCTTTTAGTTTAATATCGTTCGTAAGTATGCATGGTGATCTGAGATTGAACTTGTCGCATTGTTTCGATCACGACGGAGACCACGATCAATATGCCCGTGCCGCCCAGGACCAAGGTGGTTAGGTTGGTAAGAGATTGTATGATAAATGGCAAGACTGCGATCAGACCCAAGAAGAGTGCGCCAAAAAGAGTAATACGATTGATGACTAACCCGAGATATTTCTTGGTTTCGGTGCCCGGACGAATGCCAGGGATGAAGCCACTCTGTTTCTGCAGGTTTTCGGCGATTTGCTCAGGCTTGAAAACTACGCTGGTGTAGAAATATGTGAAGATAATGACTAAAGCGAAATATAGTACGCCGTACCAAACTTCATTTGCGAGGAAGGAGTTCACGCCTTTGGCAAAGTTGGCCAGCCAAACTGATCTAGCGGTCTCTAAGTATTTGGCCATGAAACCAGGGATGACCAGGATGCTCATGGCAAAGATAATAGGAATCACACCTGCGATATTGACCCTGATTGGCAGATGGCTTGAGTAGCCTCCAGATTGGCCATTACGCGATTTTCGGGCATAGGTAACAGGAATATTGCGCTGTCCTTCCTGAATCATAATAATGGCGGCGGTGATAAGTAGGAACACTACTAGAAATACGATCGCACCAATAATTTTGGAACTGTCCCCGCTTTGCAACAGCAAAGCAGTATCACGAACCTGAGAAGGTATGCCCGAGAGAATGCCAAGGGCGATAATCATCGAAGTTCCATTGCCTATCCCCTTTTCTGTGATCAACTCGCCAATCCACATCAACAGCATTGAGCCGGCCGTGACGGAAATAAGCATGGTCAAGAGATCAAAAGGAGTCCAGGTCGGAATGATTCCCTGATTGCGAAGAAGGACCAGCATTGAGTAAGCCTGAATGATCGCAAGTGGGACTGTGGCTAGTCTAGTGTATTGTGTGATCTTCTGACGTCCAGCTTCACCCTCTTTTTGGAGTTGCTCGACGGCAGGAAAAATCATACCGAGTAATTGAAATATAATAGATGCAGTAATGTATGGGCCAACACCCATCAGGATAATTGAAAAGTTGGCCATAGTACCACCGGAAAACATGTTTAGGAAGCCAAACACCTGGTTTTGAGAGAAGAAAGTCTCTAATTGCTGAAGATTGACCCCAGGTAGCGGGACGTGAGCTAGGATTCTGGTCAACAGCAAAAGTCCACCTGCTACCAGGATTTTGTTGCGTAAGTCTTTGTACTCCCAAAATTTCAGTAATTTATCCATGATTGAAGGATCTGTCTAATAACTACTCTCGAAACGAAAACGAGAATATTTCGAGCGAGAAGAAGGAAGTGTAAGGAAAGGTAGATATCTCTACCTTGACGAGCAGTTCGTTCTTTGCAGCCGGAATAGGCCGTTTGCAGTTATCAGATGTAGTTGTTCGATAGATTCTACGTTTACTATACATTAATTCTCAGAGTAAATCAACGATTATTTCGGCATATTTTGGATAAATTTTGAAAATAAAAAGACCACCGATTTCGGTGATCTTGGTCTTTATCTGGTGCGATGCAAAAATGCGCAATCGCGCGGTGAATAGGGGTGCTCCGGGTCTAACCCTTTGACCCGGCAATACTGATCGGACCCCCATCTGGTCGCTCCGCCTAATCGTGCGCAGAATGGACAATCGTGAGCATTCGGAATTCCGCAGTTGAAACGCAGGATTTGGTCGACACCATGATCGGCGAAAACCCACTCTATGGCGCTGGTGACATCATAGCCCTGAGTGTCCCAGACGGTCTTGCAAGCAAACCTGTCCAGATCCGTACCAGCTACAGCGCTAATGTCTGGTAGCTCGTAGTGCTTACCGCAGATAGCTGGCCCGATAAAGAGCGACGTTTCCTCCGGGGAGTCAGGCCATTTCTGCATGAAACTCTGGATCAAGCCTCCGAACAGTTCCGGCCGACCGACATGCATGAAGGCCATGTGGTCAAATCCCATCACTACGATGCATGCGCAATCAGCAACCAAAGTCTCAAGGCTGATTCGCCACCAGCGTGGGAAAATGATCGAGTCACAATTGACCGTGGTATGAGAATTTGGCATCTCGTTTAGTACCAGGACTTGATTGTGCTCTTTGTGAGCGAGGGACATATGGACAATTGGTCCATAGGCCTTTCCAATTGTTTGCTCGATTGCGATACGGGCCGCTACGGCAGTAGTATCTGGGTCTTGCACATTGCCTATCGGGAAATCACCTTGTTTCCCAGTTGAATGAAGGTAGGACAGATCCCACCCTTGCATCGTACGACTTGTCAAGTCGTCGCGTAAATCTGGCAGTGACATTCATCTGCCCTCCTTGTTTTCCGATTGTTCAGACAAAAATTTCTGAACTCAACAGCATAGCAAAAACCTCGCCCCTTGACAAGAGCAGAACTACATGATATACTAGCAACACTTGATAGTTTTTGTACTAAGTATTAAGTGATTGACTAAGGTTCTGGTGCCAATTTTGCACTCTCTCCAATCTCAACCAAATTTATTGGCGTTTTATCGTCCAAGGGCTGAGCAACTTACAGAGAAATACAGTATCTAGTCACAGCAAATTTGTACTATTTGTCTTTAATGACACGCTAATTTTACGCCCTCCGCCAGCTGGCGGATTGGGCAAGTCTATGATCCCCCGAATATTCTGACCATATAATTGGTCAATCGCCGGCACTCCGAGACAACAATAAAATTAGCTGTCATCACAGAACTTTGTATATTGACTTATTTGTCATTTTGTACTATGATATGCTATTCCTGTTAGAGAATATTGCTAACTATTTTTGTTGGTAATTTCTCCGATAGGAGGCTGACATGCTAGGCATGCAGTGATGAGGAGGTATCTTATGAAGATGCTCAATTACCTTACCGATCCGGTAAATAACATCGCCGAGTTTGGCGATAATTTGTCGGAGAAACCAGAGGATGCCGAGATCGCGGGCGTATTGCCTGAAGAACTTCGGACAATTGCCATACGCTTAGCCAATATGGCAGAAGTCGTCAAGGAGGCGCAATCCAGGATCGAGGACATAGAAGATCGCTCCACAATCCTTGAGGCAGTCGAGGAGATCAATACGCTTGCCATAATGCATAACGCAATCAACGATGCATTTTGGTCAGACGTCAGAGCCTCCAATAGCAATCTCACCGACGACCTCGGCATATCCAAAGGCTGGAAAGTCTGGCAGCGCAAAGCGGCCAAATTGCCAGAATGCGATACCATCAATTGCGCAGATTGCCTTGCGAGCATTATCTGCCCGATCCGGGGTCGCTCTGATGGCTCCAAAATCATTCACGTAGGCATCCGCGTGATCCGTTAAACATTTCGAAAGACCATCAATTTCAAGACTTTACATCTTGATCGGTGGTCTTTTCGCCTTTTATGACACAAAAAAGCCGATCGTGACAGTCATTGACTTCCGGTCAGAATGGAGTAAAGTTAAATCATTAGGTACGGTTTTCAGAAGGATAATATCTTTTCGAAATCCTATCTGGGAGAGTCGTAGCATACGGGCTCTCTCTTTTTCTATCCAAATTCTTATTGCTTGTCGTACTTTTCGACAAATGCCTTGACCGCTTCAATATTTTCGAGAACTAATTTTGCTTTTTTCACACCAAACTGAAAAGGATATTGATCTTCTTCATTGTTCTTCAATACGATCATTTTGTTACCCTTGAACTCGGACTCTTCGACAATAGACATAAATCTCCTCCAACTAGTTTTTAATATATCGATATTCTACCAAAGCTTCGATCATTTGGTAAGGGCAAAACGTCATTCTGCTATCTCGGCCTTGGATCGTTGAATCAGTTCTATCATCTTGCCATATCGCTGGTCGTCCGATTTGCAGAAGAATTCTCGACACACCTTCGGCCTGTCGGTGTGGATGCTACAATTATCATTTTCCAGGTATATACAGCCGCCATCATCATTCTTGGCTAGGAGATTGGCGCCGCATCCGCTTGCCAATTCAAAATCTTCAATGAGATCTATGTCACCAAAAAAGAGCTGGAATTTCCCAGAGCGGTACTCCTGTTCGTCGAGATTGATAAGGAAATGCTTGCAACAGATGCCGCATCGATCACATGTGTGTTTGTCGCTCATGAGGAAGCTTGATTTAAATTAGTACTCGTTAAACTTTGCCAAGATCAATGTACTCGTCAAACCTGATCTGACTAACAAAATCTGGCATATGGCTGACCATAATCATGGCGCCCTTGTATTGATCGATTGCTTTCGCGATAACTGGAAGGTGTCTAAAGTTTATGTGGTTGGTCGGCTCGTCCATAATGAGCAGTCCCGGCTCCATCAATACCAATCTGGCGAAGGAGAGGAGGCCTTTTTGGCCTTCGGAGAGCTCACTAACCTTGTGGCCCATCAATCCGCCGCCGATTAGAAACCCGGCTGCTATCGAGCGCATTGTCTGAATATCCGTGTCCCCCATTTTGGCGCTGGCGAGAGAATCAAATACCGTCTGTTCGAAATCTAGATTCGAAAAATCCTGGCTGTAATAGCCTATACGTACCCCCTCTAATATTTCTGCTTTTGTATTTTGGCCAGAGACTAGAGATCGGAGGAAGGTGCTTTTGCCGATCCCGTTTGGACCGGTCACGATACAGTGCATCCTTTTGCGGATTATCTTATCTACCTTGAGAGTGTGAACTTCATGGTCGCGAAAGGCTGATAATTCTGTGATTTTGACAATATCGCCGACAATTTCTTGCATCGGGATATCGAACTCTCTAATGGTTCTGTCCTCGTGCCTGACGTCGATAATGTCTTCTTCCATCTCGGCGGCTTCATCCTTCAGCTTTTTGGCCAACTGGCGCATCTTGCCGCCCTTGTTTGAGAAGAAGTTTACCTTCTCTTTGCGATCGATGATTGCGCGTCGAAGCTGGGCGTTTTTGCGCTCTTCACTCTCGACTCGCCTCTTGATCTCTTCGACAACTGAGTAATAGTCGCCAAGGTAATATTCAATCTTGTGTGTAAAATTGTTGAGATAGATGACACCTTCGGTGAAGCAGTTTAGGAAGTCCGCATCATGTGAGATCACAATTACGGTTTTCTGATACATAATCAGAAATTCGATTAGGTGATCGATGCCAGACTGATCGAGATTGTTGGTCGGTTCATCGAGCAAGAGAATATCGGAGTTCTGAATCAAGGCGAAAGCAAGCAAAAGCCTAGCCTGTTGGCCGCCAGACAAATCTCCGACCAAACGATCGGTAGGAACGCTCAAATTAACCACCTCCATCGCTTTGTGGACCTTGCTGATTAGATCATTTGATTGAGTGGCGAAGGCCATCGCAAAGTATTCCAGGATTGTCTTTGTGAGATCCTGGCGATTCACGACCTGCTTGGCCGTAGCGATGGTGATGTCTTTGGCGATGTTGATTTGGCCCTTCTTTGGCTTGAGCTCACCGGTAATCATGTTGAAGAGCGAGCTTTTGCCAGCGCCGTTTTGGCCCATCAAGGTAATTTTGGAATTTCTGCGCACAGAAAAGCTAGCCTCATCCAGAAGCGGCTTGTCGTGCTGATATTCAAAGGAAACTTCGTCAAATCTAAGGATTACTTCTTCATTCATATTTTGGCCCAAAAATAAAAGGGCGCGATTAACGCCGATGACAATAGTATAACATATTTTATTCAAAAACACACTCCGCCAGCCGTTGTTGGCGAAATTAAAAACTCAGAGCAAAAAGGCTAGCTTCGAGTCAGTGGTCCTAGACCCTTTTGCTTCTTGTTTTTCTTTGGTTTCTTGACCTCTTTTTTGGCATTTTGATCCTTGCCCATATACCCTCCACAAATATTATAAAATTATTCTTTGCTGTCCCAAAACTCTTCGGCCTCGTCCTCTAGCTTCTCCAGCCGATCGTAGTAATCAGGGAACTCGTTCAGATGTGCCAATGCAATCTTGCCCGTGATAAGTGGATCATCGTTGGTCACATTGGTCGACTCGTCCACGAGACCGTGCTCAAGCTCGACGTCCATACCTTGGCGAAATTGGTCAACATCAAACTTGTCCCATTCGATTCCCAGTCTCTCCCCTATTTCCTGCGATTGTTCAACCGTAAATTTTTTCTTTCCAGACATGATTCTCCTTGTTAAAATATTTTTTGCTTGCCACAGCCAGACCCTAGGCTAGGCGTTGTGTCGACAATTTGTGCTTTATTTCGATCGTTATTAGTATTCTCCCCACTATCCTTCGCACCAAAATATGAGACTATTCCGGTAGCTAGCGCCAGGATTGGGATAATATATAGCCATTTCATTTTGTTATTTTTGTTCCAATGGCTTACTAAATATACCGAAAGAAAGGCAGCAAAAGCAAAGGCGAAGTATGCAAGATAGTAATCGGTACGTGAAATATTTACAATCAGGCTGAAATATCCATATAATCCCCAGACAGAGAAAACAACTATGCCCGCTTTTGTTAAAAAATCCAAGAGCGCCTTTTTGCGGAGGGAGTTGACTATGATACGAATTATCACGAAGCCAACAAACAAAGCCACTAGCACATCAGTGGCACCGATCGTGAGAAAATAGATGCTGAAAAATAAAGGGTCGGGAGAGATACAATAAAGTTTTTTGGACATTTCTTCCCTTCTTATCTAAGACATGCATTCCTGCGAACGACTGCTCTATATATATTTTCTCCTATTTTTCTTTTATAATCAAATTATGGAAAACGTAGAGTTTAGAAAACTGACGCAGAAAGATGAGAATGCCTATAATATTTATATAGGTGAATTTCTTGATGCTGGCGAAGAAGTTATCCCTCGATCTATATTTAAAACAAATTTATCTTTCAAACAATGGCTCAAACAAAGACATGACTTTGAGAAAGGTATTAATTTGCCAGTAGATAGGGTGAAGGCCACCACTTTCTTTCTAATCAGAAAACACGACGGAAAAATTCTTGGCGCGCTCGACTTACGGCATGAGCTAACTGAGCATTTATTGAAATTTGGCGGTAATATTGGATATGGAGTTGCGCCGTCCGAGAGGAAGAAAGGTTATGCCAATTATATGCTTGCAACAGCGTTGCCCATATGCAAAGGATTGGGATTAGAAAAAGTTCTAATAACTTGCAACAAAGAAAATACCGGCTCCGCCCGAACAATCCAAAAGAACGGCGGCGTTTTAGAAAACGAAGTCGACTATGATGGTGTGACTAGGCAAAGATATTGGATAGATTTGAATTCTGAATAAACTGTAATGTAAAAAAAATCCCCCCGATGTTGTCGGGGGGATTTTTGTGAGTACTTATTTGGTTTCTGTCTTCTTGACTGTTTTCTTAGGAGCCTTTGGAGCGGCTGGAGTCTTTTCTACCTTTGGAGCTTTCTCTTCAGCAACTTCGGCTTTGGCAACTTTTTTTGCCGGAATTTTGACTGATTTGGAGACTTTGACTTCTTTTGAGAATTCAACTGACTTGGTGAGCTCACCATTGTTTAGAATCTTGGCAGCTTCGAATATTCGGATCATGCCCTTCTCAACCAGCAATTTGTGAGTAACTGTCTCGCCATCTTTGAAAGCGGCAGAAA
Source organism: Patescibacteria group bacterium (assembly GCA_041671645.1). Taxonomy (NCBI): domain Bacteria; species Patescibacteria group bacterium. The sequence goes on from JBAZBD010000001.1 coordinate 626,927, forward strand.
TCTGGTCGAGAGAAATAACAATTGGTTTGCGCTTGTGGGAGGTGAATCCTGGAAGCTTTGGCAATCTCATTGAAAGTGGAGTCTGACCACCCTCAAATCTCTTTGGCAGGTTAAAACCACTGCGTGATCTCTGTCCTTTGGTACCGCGACCGGCGGTCTTACCCTGACCAGCTGCGATTCCGCGACCGACGCGTTGTTTTGTTTTAGATTTTGTGGAAATTAGGTTCATTATAACTTTCTATTTCATGCTTTTCTTAGCGGCTTTTTTGGTGGTTTTCTTGACGGCTTTTTTCTCTTCCTCAACTGGGGCTTCGGCAACGACTTCTAGAGGTTTGATTTTGACGTCCTGAGCTTCGATAAGTTTCTTCTTGGCTTCGCTTCTATCAGTAATGATCTTGGTATATGAAGCGTCAAAAGATGAGAAAGCCTTGAGTGTTGCCATGACGTTGTTCAATTTGTTTGGACTGCCCATCATTTTGGAAAGAAGATCTGTGATGCCAGCAAGCTCTGCAACTGCGCGAACGCTTCCACCAGCAACAATTGAAGTACCAGAGGTGGCTGGGCGAAGCATGACAACTGCTGAAGCGAATTTGGTAGTCATTTCGTAAGGAATTGTACCATTGATAATTGGTACGATAATCATATCTTTTTTGGCCGCAACAACTGCTTTTTTGACAGCTTCAGAAACATCATTGGCCTTGCCGATACCGGCGCCAACTTTGCCCTTCTTGTTGCCAATTACAACCAAAGCGCGGAAACGAATACGTCGTCCGCCTTTGACGGTACGAGCGACTCTGCGCACTTCAATAACTCGCTCTTCGAACTCAGAATCTCTTTTCTCACCCTCGTATTTGCGAGGACGCATGAAATTCTTTGTCGCACGAGCTGGTTGGTTGGCTGCATCCAAATTTGTAGTATTATCTACCATTTATATTCCTTTATTTCGACTAGAAGACTAGACCGCCTTTACGAAGGCCTTCGGCTAGGCTTTTGACTTGACCATGATATTTAAAGTTGCTTCGGTCATAAATAACTTGGGCGATTTTTTTGGTTTTGGCTATTTTGGCAAGTTCCTCGCCCAAAGCAAATGCTCTCTCGACTGGTTTACCAGTCTTGATAGACTTCGAAGTCATACCAAGAATGGTGATGCCTTTTTCGTCATCGATAAATTGAGCAGTGATAGCTTTGTTGGATCGGAATATTGCAACTCTTGGACGAATCGCTGTACCCCATAATTTTTTGTTGAATGTATTTAATGTCATGAAATTCCTTTATTTAGACGCTGCTGTTTTGCCAGCTTTTCGTCTAATATGTTCCTCTTTGTATTTGATACCTTTGCCCTTATATGGCTCTGGTGGTCTGACTTCGCGCACCTTTGCGGCAAATTGTCCGACTTGCTGTTTGTCTATGCCAGAGGTAATAATTGAGTTTTTGACAACTTTGACTTCTAGGTTCGATGGAATTTCTAATTTGATATCATGGGAATAACCCATAGCGAGAACCAGCTCAGATCCGACAACGGCGGCGCGGTATCCAGTACCCATGAAGGTAAGTTCTCTCGTAAAACCAGCGCTTACACCAGTGATCATATTGGCAATCAATCTGGCGATAAGACCATGTTTTGATTTGGCAATTTTACTGTCGTTGATTCGAGAAACCAAAACGTTACCGTCTTCGATTTTGACAGTTGTTTCGTGTGGGATAGTCAGCTCAAGTGTCTTCTCGCCTGATTTTGCAGTGAAAAGATTGGCACTCAATGTGACTTCTACGCCCTCTTCAATTTTTACTGGTCTTTTACCTATTTTGCTCATAATTGCCTTTATATTTTGATCTTGCCGTTTACCAAATCTCGCAGATTACTTCTCCGCCAAGTCCCTTTTTGGCCGCTTCACGACCGGTGATGACTCCCTGCGAAGTAGAAACGATCACAATACCCAAACCCCGAAGTGGACGTGGCAACTCTTTGGCCTTGTTGTAAACTCGGCGTCCTGATTTGCTGATCTGTCGTATGTGAGTAGGGATTTTGGTTTTGCTGATTGTAATCTTCAAAAATTCCTTCTCGTCCTCTTTGACAGTTTCTACATTGGATAAGAAACCTTCGCGAACGAGGATATCCAAAATAGCCTTCTTGATCTTAGAAAATGAGATTGTAACCTCACTCTTTCCGACCATGGCTGAATTTTTGATTCTGATTAATAAATCTGCTATTTGATCCATTTTTGATACCTTTTATTGTATATTCGTTATTCGATACTTCGTAATTTTTACCAACTGGACTTTGAAACTCCTGGAATGTCACCACGTGAAGCAAACTCACGGAAACAGATACGGCACATCTGGAATTTTCTCATATATGCGTGTTTTCGACCGCACATTTTGCATCGTGTTATTGTCCGTGTAGAAAACTTTGGTTTTCTATTGGCTTTTACAATCATTGATGTCTTGGCCATATCTATTTACCTTCCTTTTTGAATGGGAAACCGAGGCGAACAAGTAATTGCTTCGAGTCTTCCTTGGATTTGCTTCTAATCTTAATGTTTATCTCAAGACCGAAGTTAACAGTTGCTTCTTCAAATTTGATCTCTGGGAAAATAGAATAGTCTCTGAGCCCTATGCTATAATTTCCCTTTTCATCAAAACTTGTGTTTGAAAGACCACGGAAGTCGCGAACACGAGGTAGGGCTACATTAACCAAACGGTTGATGAAATCGTACATTCGTGTACCGCGAAGGGTAACTGTAAGGCCAATTGGCTGACCAATTCTAAGCTTGAAAGCAGAAACCGCTTTCTTGGAGAGGTTAAGCTTGACTTTCTGACCAGTGATTCGAGTAAGCTCAGTGCTGATCTGCTCAACGATTTTCTTGTCTTCCTTAAAATCACCGATTCCAGAAGAGACAACGATCTTTTCGATCTGTGGTGACTCAAAATCGTTCTTGTACCCAAGCTCTTTTTTCAGCTCAAGCTTGATTCGATTGGTATATTGTTCGCTTAATCTTTCCATTATTTTCCACTTCCTTCTAGGCTACCACCACATTTTTTACAAATTCGAAGCTTTCCGTTCTCACTTATTTTGTAAGAGATTTTGGTTGGCTTGCCACATGATGGGCAGATGATCATGACATTGGATGAATTGATCTTCTGGTTGATATCGATGATACCACCCTGTGGATTTTTGCGGCTTGGCTTAACATGCTTCTTAGCGATTGCAATCCCTTTGACCACGATTCTGGCATCCTGAACGAAGACACGCTCAACCAAACCGGTCTTGCCTTTGTCCTTGCCTGTGATCACCATTACATTGTCGCTTTTCTTAATCTTCATAATATTTTCTTAACTTTATACTTTTATTAAAGAACCTCTGGGGCTAGTGAAATAATTTTCATATAACCGTTTCTGATCTCGCGTGGGATTGGTCCGAAGATACGTGTGCCACGTGGTTCTTTGTTGGCATCAATAATGACTGCAGCGTTTTCGTCGAAACTAATATATGAACCGTCTTCACGAGCAAAATGTTTGGCTTGTCGGACGATTACCGCTTTCACAACTTCCTTCTTCTTGACTGTTCCTCTTGGAATAGCGTCTTTGACTGAAGCTGAGATGATATCGCCAATCTCGCCACCGCATCTCTTGGCACGTCCAAGAACAGTGATGCATTCAATTTCTTTTGCACCCGTATTATCGGCAACTTTTAATCTTGTTCCTGGCTGAATCATTATTTAACTTTCTTTGTAACCTTAAATTTTTTGTCTCGGCTCATAGGAGCAATTTCGACAAATTCAACAACATCGCCAACTTTGAACTGGTTTTCTTGATCATCCGCTTTGAATTTGTTACTGACAGCGTATTTTTTCAAGTAAAGTCTGTGAGCGACGGTGCGATCAACTCTGATCACAACAGTCTTATCCATTTTATCGGATACTACTGTGCCTATTCTTGTTTTGTTTACTTTATTTTCCATAATTACTCGCTCTGAAATTCGTTAATTATCGTCATAATTCTGGCAACTTTTGCTTTGTTTTTTCCCAAAAGCGAATAATTATCAAGCTTATCAACCTTAACCTTGAGCATGTTGTTGGTATATTCTTTGGTGGCTGAAGCAAGCTCCTTCAAAAGGGCTTCTTTGTCTAGCGCGCGCAAATTTTTCATTTCTTCAGTTGATTTCATAATTCTATCTTTATTCTTCGTCTTTGCTGACAAACTTACTTTTCATAGGAATTTTGTGAATAGCCAATCTCATAGCTTCTTTGGCAGTAGCGTGATCGACACCGTCCATCTCAAACATCATTCGGCCCGGCTTGATAACTGCGGCAAAGTGATCGACTGCACCTTTACCCGAACCCATTGGAGTTTCAGGTGAAGTAGAAGTGATTGGCTTGTCAGGGAAGATCCGGATCCAGATTTGTCCACCCTTTTTGATGTATCTTGTCATAGCTCGGCGAGCAGCTTCAATCGATCGAGCTGAAATCCAGCCAGCTGCTTCTGCCTTGATACCATATTTGCCAAAAGCAAAATCGTTACCACGAGTAGCCAAACCGCCGCGTTTGCCGCGCTGTTGCTTTCTGTATTTCATTTTCTTTGGCATCAACATAATATTTTCCTAAAACAAAATCTAAATAAACTTATTTGGTCAAATCTTCGAGCGTTAATAGCCTCTCACCCTTGTAAACCCAAACCTTGATACCGATAATTCCGAAGGTTGTCAGGGCTGTTGTATATTTGTAATCGATATCACTCTTGAATGTGCCAAGTGGTACTGTGCCAAAAGCAACTTTTTCGCTTCTCGCAATGTCAGCACCGTTCAAACGTCCAGAAACCTGAACTTTGATACCCATGATTCCGGCTGCTTTGGCTTTTTCTACAGCCTGTCTCATCGCTCGGCGGAAGGCGATACGTTTCTCGATCTGCGCAGCGATGTTGGCTGCAATAATCGAAGCATCGCCGTCTGGCTTTTTCACTTCAATAATATTGATCTGAAGTTTTTCTTTGATCCAGGTAGTGAGGAATTTCTTCAAGTCCTCTGTCCCCTGTCCACCGCGACCGATGATTACGCCAGGACGTCCGGAATAAATATCGAGGGTCACTTTGTTGGAATCACGGCTAATCAAGATTTTTGAAACTGAAGCGTCTTTGAGCTTCTTGGCCAATGCGCGTTTCACCATAAGGTCAGCAATCAGGCTTTCAGCATAATTTGTTCTGCCAAACCAGCGAGAACTCCAAGTCTGGTTGATTTTCAAACGGATTGATTTTGGGTTTACTTTCTGTCCCATTATTTCACTTCCTCTGATTTAGTTTTCTCGGCTTTTGGAGCCCCAACGGGGCCCCCTTTGGAGGCTGGTTCAACGTCTACTTTTTTGTCCTCTACACCTTCGACTGTCAAAACTAGATGGGCCATTCTCTTGGTGATTCGGCGTGCCTGTCCCTTGGACCATGGCATGATTCTCTTCAGTCTTGGACCTTCTTCACACACGAAGCGTGAAATTACAACTTTGTCAGCCTCGAGATAATTCTCTTTGGCAGCCGCAATTGCTGATTTTACAAGGCTGTGAGCGAAATATGCACCTTTTCGGTTGATAAACTTCAAAGATATCAAAGCGTCGCTCAAAGTCTGGCTAGAAAGTCCATGCAAAATAGGTCGCATCTTGCGTGGTGAAATTCCGATATATTTATTTTTGACTGTAATTTCCATTTTTTTGCTTTATGCTTTCGCAGTTATAACTATTTTGCTGATTTGGCCTGTTCTTTGGCCATCTTGCCACCGTGTCCACGGAATTTTCTTGTTGGAGAAAACTCACCCAATTTGTGTCCGACCATTTCCTCAACAATAAAGACTGGAATGTGCTCTTTGCCATTGTGGACTGCGAAACTGAATCCTACCATTTCTGGGATGATTGTAGCGCATCTTGACCATGTCTTGATTGGTTTTTTGTCGCCAGTTGCTTCAGCTTTCTTGACCTTTGCAAGGAGCCGCTCATCAACGTATGGACCTTTTTTGAGTGATCGTGACATATTTTCCTTATTTCTTCCGTCTAGCGATAATTAATTTCTGGCTTGATTTCTTCTTGTTTCGTGTTCTCTTACCAAGCGCAGGCGCACCCCATGGAGTTTTTGGATATTTCATACCGATTGGAGAGTGACCCTCACCACCACCATGTGGATGGTCGACAGGGTTCTTTTCTTTACCCAAAACAGTTGGTCTGATACCCATGTGACGGCTTCGGCCGGCTTTACCGATATTGACCTTGTTGTGGTCGATATTGGAGACAACTCCGATTGAAGCGTAACACTCGGCTAATACCTTGCGAGTTTCCAAGGAAGGCATCCGGATGATAGCATAAATGCCATCAACACCAAGCAGGGTTGCAAAATTACCAGCACTTCTGGCCATCTGTCCACCTTTGCCTGGAGTCAATTCGATATTGTGAATTTGTGTTGAAGCAGGAATATTTTTGAGCTTCATACGATTACCCATTTTGGCAGGAGCGATCTCGTCAACGCTGACAATCTGTCCAGCTTCCATACCGTCTGGGGCCAAAATATATGATTTTGAATTGTCAGGGTATTCTACCAAAGCGATATTGGCAGATCTGTTTGGGTCATACTGAATGCTAGTCACAGTAGCTTTTTCGCCGATTCTGCTAGTCATATCCAAGTCAACCATACGATATTTTCTCTTGGCTCCGCCGCCCTTGTGCATCACTACAAGCTCACCCTTGTTATCACGGCCAGAGCCGCGTTTGATACCAAAAGTCAGAGACTTCAAAGGTTTAACTTTGTCGACCTGAAAGTCGAGGTATGACATTCCTCTTCGGCCGTTGGTTGTAGGTTTTACTTTTATGATTGGCATAATATTCTAAATAAACGGATGGCTGATTTTACTGATAACAGATTTTTTGTATTATCTGCTTATCTGTTGAATCGGTTATCCTTTTCTGTTACTTTTTCTTTTCTCTTACTTTGACAGTTGTATCCTTGTCCTCTTTGACTGCCTTTTCTTTTGTCTTTGGGCCTTCATTTTTGGACTTGTCTTTGCCCTTGTCCTCAGTCTCAACTTCGAAAAGATCAATCTTGTCGCCCTTTTTGAGGGTCAAAATTGCTTTTCTAACATCTGAGCGTCTGCCAAATCCTTTTTTGCCCTTTTTGATCTTGCCTGGGATATTGATGGTATTGATCGAAAGAACAGTAACATTGAAAAGATCCTGAACAGCTGCTCGGACTTCATCCTTGCTGGAGCTATCGTCAATAATGAAGGTAAACTTGTTTTCAGATACCTTGGCGAAGCTTTTCTCGGAAACTAATGGTTTTTTAAGAATGTTTTTCATTTATTTGGTGTATAAAGTCTCGAATTCTTTGAGGCAAGCCTCAGAAACGATAACCTTGCTTGATGACATGATGCTGACAATATCGAGCTTGCCTGGCATTGAAAGCTTGACGCCTGCAATGTTGCGGAATGACTGTGCGGCGAACTCATCTTCAGAGCTTATAATAACAGAAATTTTACCGAAAGCCTTAACATTGTCCAAGATCTTAGAAGCATCCTGTGTTTTTGGGGCTTTAAGCTTCAAGGAATCGATAACGATCCCCTTCTCTTCTGTCAAAGCTTGACCAAGAATTGCTACAATTGCTTTTCTCTTCAGGCTTTTGTTGATTCTGGTGGTATAATTTCTCTCGTTTGTCGGGCCGAATGCAACACCACCACCAACAAAGTGTGGAGCGCGGCGTGAACCCTGACGAGCATTACCAGTACCCTTTTGTTTGTATGGCTTCTTGCCAGTACCAGAAACTTCGCTTCTGTCTTTGCTATTTGAGATAGCATCGCGCATTGAATTGCGAAGATAATCAAGATACAAAGCCAAAGCACTGTCGCTTATTTTTGCCTCGAAAATGGGGCTAAGCGCCAAATCTTTAACTTTCTCACCGGATTGATTTAAGACTGATATTTTCATAATAATTATTTCGAATAAATCCTCAAGATTGCGCCATTGTTTCCTGGAATTGCGCCAGAGATCAGAATTGTCTCTTTGTCGATGTCGACAACTTTGAGATTTTGAACAGTGATGACAGTAGCGCCCATATGGCCGGCCATGCGGCGACCCTTGACCACACGCTGTGGTTGCTGAGCACCGATTGAGCCTGGCTCTCTCACATTGTTACCACCGTGAGATTCAGGACCACGTTTGAAGCCATGTCTCTTGATCGTACCAGCAAAACCCTTGCCCTTGGTCACACCCTGTACGGCAACTGATTCGCCAGCGACGAGATCCACTTCGAGATTTTGACCAACTTTGTATTGATCAGCATTTTCGATGCGGAACTCAGTAATTTTGAGGTCAACTTCTTTCTTGCCCTTCTCTTTGACAGATTTGATTTGAATAGCAGAATATCCGTCCTTATCGGCGGTTTTGATAGCAGAAACGCTAGATGGAAGGATCTTTACAACAGTGACGGCAATATTCTTGCCCTCAGCGTCGAAGACTCTCGTCATATTCACTTTTTGACCTAGCATGAACTTCATAAGTTGCAGAACCATACGAATAGCGAATTTCACTAATTACGAATGGCAAATAATTTAATACCTTACCGCTGGATATAATTGTTTACATCCAATGGAGGATATCCCGGTATAAGGAACCGGGATCTGTAGGGGGTGAGCTCACGTGAGCTCTGGTAAATGCGCCGTTGGCGCGGAATCGACTGCCCGACGGCTGAGCTGATAAGAGCTCTGCGTATGAGTCAGGCAGTGGCTACCACTATATTTCCGGGCATCACTCCGGGTCGCAGCCGTGGTAGCTGTTCTGGCTCCCGAGACAGGACTTGAACCTGCGACCAGTGGCCTATAAACCACTTGCTCTACCAACTGAGCTACTCGGAAAAACCAATGAAACTGGAGCCTCCTGCAGGGGTTGAACCTGCGACCTCTGTCTTAAATAGACAAGTGCTCTGGCCGACTGAGCTAAGGAGGCTTCGCTTTCGCGAAATGTAAAGTACAATCTAAGAGTAGAACAATGCCATATTTGGCAGTTACCAAGCGGAGGTACCGTGCAAAGGTTATGTTCCGCTACTTTGGTTGAATATGCCGTTGTTCTACTCAGTTGAGTATACTTATCCGATATTTGGTTGTGAAATACGTGATTTACTCCAAAAAAGAATGTGGCCATAGATCTTAGCTGATTCCGCCAGCTGGCGGACAACTCGATATCTACGACTTGCTCATGGAGCTTTCAAATTATCTGATCTCAATATACCGAATTTGACTCGAAAAGTCAACTGCCTTCGGCAAGTTGAAAGTCCATCAAGTCGAAAGTCATAAAGCAACTATTTCTAGCACCTTATGACTTTATAGACTTTACGAACTTTATAACTTTTGACTAGTCGATCTAGATCGACTACATTTTGATTTCGATATCTACGCCGTGTGGAAGGTCCAAGCTCATAAGATTGTCGATCGTCTTTGGAGTTGGGTTAATAACATCGATCAATCTCTTGTGTGTGCGCATTTCGAACTGTTCGCGAGCATCCTTGTGAACATGAGGCGATTTCAAGACGGTAATCTTGCACTTCTCAGTTGGCAGTGGGATTGGACCAGCTACTGTGGCCCCGCTTCTGATCGCGGTTTCGATAATCTGCTCACACGATTTGTCGATAATTCGATGATCGTATGCCTTCAGGCGTATTCTGATTTTTTGTCGTACTGCTTGCTTCTCAGCCATGTTTTATTCTCTGTTTAAGCCGTTGTGACTTATGTAACTTATTTGACTATCTTTGTAACTACACCGGCACCAACAGTTCGGCCACCTTCGCGGATAGCGAATTTGAGACCTTCTACCATAGCGATTGGCTGGATCAAAGATGCTTTGACCTGAGCGTTGTCGCCTGGCATGATCATCTCGGCGTCAAAGGTGATTTCACCTGTAACATCGGTTGTGCGGATATAGAATTGTGGTTTGTAACCTTTGAAGAATGGAGTGTGTCGTCCGCCCTCTTCTTTGGTCAAAGCGTAGATTTCAGCTTCGAACTCAGTGTGAGGAGTGATGCTACCTGGTTTGGCCAAAACTTGACCGCGCTCGATATCTTCACGCTCAATACCACGAAGGAGAAGACCAACATTATCACCAGCTTGTCCCTGATCGAGCTGTTTCTTGAACATCTCTACCCCTGTAACAACTGTTTTGCTGGTTTTGCGGATACCAACGATCTCGACTTCCTCACCAACTTTGACGATACCCTGCTCAATACGACCAGTAGCAACTGTGCCACGACCCTTGATTGAGAAAACGTCTTCAACTGGCATAAGGAACGGTTTGTCGAGCTCACGTTTTGGCTCTGGAATCCACTCGTCGCAAGCCTTCATCAATTCGTCGATAGAAGGAGTCCACTTTGGATCGTCCTCACCAGCCTTGAGAGCTGAGCCACGAATGATTGGGGTATTGTCGCCATCATATTTGTATTTGGTAAGAAGTTCACGAACTTCCATCTCGACGAGATCCAAAAGCTCTGGATCGTCGACCATATCGCATTTGTTCAAGTAGACAACGATTGATGGAACGCCGATTTGATTTGCAAGCAAGATGTGCTCACGTGTCTGAGGCATAGGTCCGTCAGTAGCTGCAACTACAAGAATAGCACCGTCCATTTGAGCGGCACCAGTGATCATGTTTTTGACATAGTCAGCATGGCCAGGACAGTCTACGTGAGCGTAGTGTCTCTTCTCAGTTTCGTACTCCTGGTGAGAAGTAGCGATGGTAATACCACGCTCTCTCTCTTCTGGAGCATTGTCGATATCAGCAAACTTCTTCTCAGTAGCCATACCCTTTTTGGCTAAATTGTGAGTGATAGCTGCTGTTAAAGTTGTCTTACCGTGGTCAACGTGACCGATTGTGCCAATGTTTACATGTGGCTTAGTTCTTTTGAATGCTTCTGCTGCCATTGCAATCTCCTCTTAAATATTTATTTATTTGCCTAAAAACTATAACAAAAATGTGAACTTAATGCAAGAGTAATTGAAATTATTTCTTGCGCTTTTCGATGATCGTCTGTGCGACGTTGTTTGGAACCTCTGCATAGTGATCAAATTCCATCACTGCGGCCGCTCGTCCCTGTGACATTGAGCGTAAGCTGGTGGTATATCCAAACATTGAAGCGAGAGGAACAAATGCGTTGATGAGCTTGATACCGTTTGGTCTGTCTTCCATCTTGTTGATTTGACCACGTTTGGCGTTCAAGTCCCCGATAACATCGCCCATGAAGTCTTCAGGGGTAGTTACTTCAACTTTCATGACAGGCTCGAGCAATACTGGCTTGGCTTTCTTGAAACCGTCCTGGAAGGCCATAGAAGCGGCGATTTTGAAGGCAACCTCAGAAGAGTCAACTTCATGGTAAGAACCGTCATATACCTCTGCTGTGACGTCAACAACTGGGTAACCAGCAATAACACCACGGCCCATAGCTTCCTTGATACCCTCTTCGATCGGTTTGATATATTCACGAGGGATAGCGCCACCAACGATAGAGTTGATGAAGACAAATCCTGCACCCTGCTCAGAAGGCTTGAGTCTGAGCCAGCAGTGACCATATTGACCACGACCACCGGTCTGACGAATGTATTTACCCTCTTGAGTGACTTCCTCACGAATAGTTTCGCGGAAAGCTACCTGTGGAGCACCGACATTGGCTTCGACTTTGAACTCGCGTTTCATACGATCTACGATGATCTCGAGGTGAAGTTCGCCCATACCAGCGATAATCGTCTGAGAAGTTTCCTCATCAGTTCGAACACGGAAGGTAGGGTCTTCCTCGGCCAATCTCTGTAGAGCGATACCCATTTTTTCCTGATCAGCTTTGGTCTTTGGCTCAATCGCAATATCGATAACTGGCTCTGGGAAGGTAATCTTCTCGAGAATTACAGGGGATGTGAGATCGCAAAGCGTGTCACCAGTAGTTGTATTAGAAAGTCCGACAGCGGCAGCGATTTCACCAGCGTAGACTGTGTCTACTTCCTCACGGTGATTGGCATGAAGTCGGACGATTCGGCCGATTCTCTCTTTGTTGCCAGTAGTAGAGTTTAGAATATATGAACCCTTGGTCAAAATACCGCGATAAAGGCGGAAGAAGATCAATTTACCAACAAATGGGTCAGTTGCGACCTTGAAAGCAAGTGCGGCAAATGGCTCGTTGTCGACTGGATTAACGTCAACTTCTGCATCAGTCTTGGGGTCAATACCACGTGCTGGTGGAACATCGAGAGGAGAAGGAAGATAGGCTACGATTGCATCAAGCAAGGAAACTGCGATGACACCGCGTCCGTCGCCACCCAATACTGGGTAGAATTGGCCAGAGATACAAGCTTTACGAATAAGTATTTTCAGCTCTTCGTTTGAGATTGATTCGCCGCCAAGATATTTCTCCATGAGCGCGTCATCATACTCAACAACTTTCTCAACCAGCTTCTCGCGCCACTCATTGGCCTTGTCTACCATATCAGCTGGGATCTCAACTTCTTCGAGCTTGTGATCTTTGTAATCCTTGTAAGTGTAGGCTTTCATGTCGACGAGATCGACGATACCGTTGATCGCCTGCTCAAATCCGATTGGGATCTGAATTGGTGAGGCATTCTTGGAAAGGCGAAGGTGCATAGACTCGAGTGAGCGATAGAAGTCGCCACCGGTTTGATTGATCTTGTTGATGAAGCACATACGAGGAACGTTGTACTTGTCGGCTTGGCGCCAGACAGTCTCAGACTGTGGCTCTACGCCCATCTTGCCATCGAAGATGACTACTGCACCGTCGAGTACACGAAGAGAACGCTCAACCTCTACAGTGAAGTCTACGTGGCCTGGAGTATCGATAATATTGATGCGGTGATCTTTCCAAAAACAGGTGGTAGCAGCTGAGGTGATGGTAATACCACGCTCACGCTCTTGCTCCATCCAGTCCATGGTCGCAGCACCTTCATGAACCTCGCCGATCTTGTGGACGCGGCCGGTGGTGTACAAAATACCCTCAGTGACGGTGGTCTTGCCAGCGTCAATGTGAGCGATTGTACCAATATTTCGAACTCGGTCTAGTGTGTAGTCTCTTGCCATAAATTTCCTAAGTAATTCTTAATTTTTATTCGTTAATTTTTATTCAAATTCAAATTTGTAATTCTAAATTAATAATTGATTAGAAATTAATAATTAGGAACTAAAAATTTGATTGCCCTAGCAATCTAAAATTTTCCCCATTTCCGTTCAATATTAACACAATTATTCCCAAAGTGTCAATCGTGATTGAACGTGCCACAAATAGGCCATAAACGACAATTCCCTCACCCGCTGTGGGGTGAGGGACTGCAATCCTTATGGGGACTATTGGTTCACGGTTTCGACCGTGATTTCGGTGACCGTCGTGGTCACCACTTTTCTGAATCTCAGCACGGTGACGGGGGGAAGCTCCGGCTCTGGTCTCTTCGAGACGGGCCGAATCATCGCCATTCGTGCTGCGACGGCCTTTGCCCGAACCTCGGGCTGGAGAATCTCACTGTACTGGGTGGCGAGATCCAAGATCTGCGCCTTTGCAGCACGTGTCTTCATCGACACAAGCAATTGAATAAGTTCAATCGCCTCGTCGACCCCTCCGGGTTTTGACCCTTTTACTACGATTTGGCCAGCAATCTCGCTAGCCGTCTGCTTCTGCATTTTCTGCATCCTCCGTTTTGTATTACCGCTATGCTTGCGGTAGACCAATTCTAGCACAAATCACCTTGACATGTCAAGGGAAAAGGAGTATAATATTAATTATCCAAAGAGCAGTTCGTGCTTGGAGGAAGATTTCTAAAGGAGGTAACGCTCATGCGTTACACATTAATAATCCTGGCCATCGTGGCTATTATCCTTCTGAGTGGGTGTTCTGGCCTACAGGCTAAGTTCCCACGGATCGAAAGGGTCCGCATGGACCGACCCTCGTCCTCCTTTATCGTTGTGACCAATAGGGCAGACGGCTATGTAAATGCCGAATGCTACTATCTGGTCGACCATCTTGGCCAGCCAACGTCCAACGCGGCTGGTACGAAACATGTCGTTTTCACGACAAATCAGGTCAAAGTGATCGGGTTTGATCGTGAAAGAGGTCAGGCAATATTTGTCGTGACATCAGGCTATTGGGACTCGCTCCCCACAGCGGTCCCTGTTTATGTGGCGGCCCAGTATTCAAACTGGGTCTGGGATTATTCCCACCCGCAAAACAATGATCCTTCGACGTATGACGCCAGCACCTCTGGCTTGTTCCGATTTGATGTCGGAGCAACCGAGGGTGTCTCGGTATATTAGACCCAATTTAATTGGGATCAGGCAGATAACAGGAAGTTATCTGCACTGAAAAATGATCTTCTCTAGCAGGAGATCATTTTTTATTTACACAATTCAACCACGCAATTGAATTATTCATTCAAAACCTATAAATCATGTCTATGATTTTGAAACGATCGTTTCTTATTCTTAGACAGACTTTGAGAGAATTCCAAGTATTGATTTGTTGATACTGCTTTGCTCTGCGATGAAGCTCGCAACGTATTCTTCGACTTTGTACTCAATCGATGCCAGCTCAACAAATTCGGCCGCGTCTTTGTCGGTGACCCACAAGCTCCTTTGGATTTGTTTGAAACCCATCCGTTTCAGAACCTTACGGAAATTATTTCGGCGAGTGCTCAAATATTCTGGGATATCGAAAGAAACAAGTAAGAAACGATCAATTAGCTTGTTATGCTTCACAATTTTGTCGGCCACCTTCAATCTTGCCTTGTTCGTAAAAACGATAGACTCCTGCGCGTCCTGCCTGATCTCAATATATTTTCGCCTTTTCATGGAGTCAATAAATTTGCAGAAATTCCGATAGGTCAGTGTTGGTTCAGCATAGTAAAGCTGTCTGTAAACTTCTTTCCGTCCTCCTGCAATGATCAAAAATGACTCGGTTAACCCGAGGACAGAATCCAAAACCCTTTCCAAGGTAAGCGACGCCGCTTGAGCAATATTTTCTTTTAACTCCTTCTCCATACATTAATCTTATTACGATTTATTATATATGTCTATGATTTTGAAACGATCGTTTCTTTTTCATAGACAGTTTGCAAATGATTGCTAATAACGAGCCGATTTGGTATAGCTTTATTAAGATCAAACCTCAAAGGAGAAATTTGATGCAAAATTGGATCGAAGAGATAGCCAATAAAATTGGAGTCGAGTTTTCTCGGCATCCCCTCACTCTATTACTGCTTGACCAGATCAAACTGGTCGAAGAGTCCGATTGTGTACACAAAGACAATCTTCTCGAGACATTCGAAGTGTTCGTCTCAGCAGAGCACGACACCGCCTATATGGCGCTTGATTGGCTGGCCGAGGCAAGCGAAGGCGAGTGCAGCGAGCCAGAATGTGTACAGCACGCCTCGATAATGTTGGTTGCCATTTTCACCGGAAAGGGAAGTATCCTCAACGTACTGGCTTCAGGCGACAAATGTCTGTATACGATTAAGCACTTCTACGAAAAAAATCGAAGGAACAAAGAGTTGAAGGCTTTCAACCGCCTGTGTCTTGCCGCTCTCAGACATGCAGGAGTAGACTTCTCCCAATGTCTTGAAATAGATGAATCCTCCTGGGGATTTATTAAAATTGCGGAGGCGCACAAATGGATTGTTGATAGTAGTTATTATGACCGTTTCGAAGCGAATACCAAGAAAAAACCCGAGGGTTCTTAGCAATAGCAAGAATCCTTTTTTATTTCTCTCCAAAATTGCAAACCATGAGCCGATTTGGTATAGCTGTATTAGAGATCAAATCCATACAAGAAGGAGGCATCTGATGCCCGGATTGCCTGAATATCTCAAACAGATCAGCACCCCTTTCGCGGAGCATCCGCTCACGAATTTCCTGATTGACCAGATCGAAATGGCCAATTTGACCAATTTTCCTGGCAAGCACAATTTACTTGCCACTTTCGAAGAGTATGTCCTCGCGAGAGGCTATAATGTTTACCTTGAAAATTTGGCGAACGACAGCCGCGGCAAAAGAAATCAGCCCAAATGCGTTCAGTACGCCTCGCTGATTCTGACCGCCCTTTTCACCGAGAAGGCAGTCGTACTCAATTCGTTTTATCAGGGCAATTCAAGCCTGGACGCGCTTATAGACTTTTACGATGAAAATCGTGAAAATGATCAGCTCAAAGACCTAACCTGGCTATGTCTTGCCGGACTTGCACACGCAGGCGTCGACCTGTCCCAATGCTATGGCATAGCAAATTGGCAAACGGAGGGTCTGATCGAATCACCGCTCCAGTGGATTATCGCCGGAACATATTCCATCCGTCTGGAGGCTAATAAGCAACCAAAACCCGAGGATTCTTCGCAGTAGCAGGAATCCTTTTTTAATACCAAAAAACGGCCGAAGCCGTTTTTTGTCTGAAATAGTTGTCTGAGGCCAAAGAAATCAAAATCTTTAATTGCTTTGGTCCCAGTCGATGCTTTGTGCGATCGACCGGATAGTTTCCCTACTCAGGCTCGCTGACCCATAGGCCGCGATTCTGAAGGGAGGTCTTGTAACTGTCGTAGGCTCTGTCAGCGGCCCCTGGAGCGGTGGTGATATCGAATGTGTCCCAGATATCACCGGTTTGGGGTAATGCCTTGCATTCCTCGTAAAATGCAGACCTACTCCCCTCTTCGGGGAAAGTGAATTCAATGAACTCAACCATCCGTGATTTGTCCCCTTCGAACATCCAGCTGCTGAACTTGTTGGTCCAGCAATAGGCTTCGCGGTCGAAGGGTTTCAGCCGCAGGTAGGCTTCATACGCTTGCCTTTCGGCAACGTGGCTCAGGTATACCGCCAATTCGTACTGGTCGGTATAACCGTTATACTTTCGGGCCGGATTGTGCTCGGTGTACTGCTTATCAAGCAAGGCCACCTGGCGGGTGCGCTCGCGATACTCGTCATAGACTCGTATTGCGAAAGAAATCCTTGCCCAATCGGGCGTTTGCGCAGCGATAATTTGCTGCGACTTCTGCTGCTCGATGGCAGCTCTGGCTTGTGCTTTTTCAGCACCAACGCGTTGTCCATACTCATAGCACACGCTACCAGTGATGGCGCAAATTACAGCCATAATGACCAACTGGCCAAAATGAATTCCTATTCCCTTCATTACTGTCTCCTTTTTCGCATTTCGCGGGATAGATGTACTTATATTACTACATTTTGTCCTATTTGTCAATGGTAAATACAAAAATGGCTCCGGGTGAGCGGAGTCATTTTCTATATTCTGTGAATCTATTTGATTAGAATCTGGCGAAGTGGGCGAAAGCCTTGTTGGCCTCGGCCATTCTGTGAGTATCTTCCTTCTTCTTGATCGCGTTACCTTCACCTTTGAAGGCGTTGATGATCTCAGAAGCAAGCTTCTCGTTCATAGGGCGACCCTTCTGGCTGCGAGCTGCGGCGATAACCCAGCGCATAGCGAGAGTATTTCGTCTGTCCTTGCTA
The DNA here is from genome assembly GCA_041671645.1 of Patescibacteria group bacterium. Lineage (NCBI taxonomy): Bacteria > Patescibacteria group bacterium. Next base: position 644,419 of record JBAZBD010000001.1, read on the forward strand.
ACTTCCATAGGCACCTGGTAGTTTGCGCCACCGATACGTTTGGATTTGACCTCGACGATTGGACCAACATTTTTGATCGCCTGATCGAAGATTTCCATCGGATCGAGCTTGAGCTGTTCGCTAGCTTTCTCAAAAGCCATGTAGACGATTCTCTCGGCGATGGTCTTCTTGCCGTTGACCATAATGTAATTGATGAGCTTGGCGATCACCGGGCTGTTAAATTTAACATCCACACCGATCGAGCTCTTTCTGATTTTGACGTGACCTCTTGGCATAATCTATTTCCTTTCAAACAATCGATGAATAATTCTTATCTTTTCTAAATCGACTGCTTTACTTTTTAACTTTATACTTTATAACTTTTAACTATTCTTTCCCTGCTTTGGCGCCGTACTTGCTACGAGACTGTTTGCGGCCTTTGACACCGGCCAAGTCGAGCTTGCCACGAACGATATGATATCGCATACCTGGAAGGTCTTTCACACGACCACCACGGATTACTACAACTGAGTGCTCCTGGAGATTGTGGCCTTCACCACCGATATAAGCGTTTACCTCATAACCATTGGTTAATCTGACACGGGCGAATTTACGCAAAGCTGAGTTTGGTTTCTTTGGTGTCATAGTACCAACTTTGATACAAACACCGCGTTTTTGAGGACAACCAAGCTTAACCGGCTTGTTCTGAAGAAAGTTAAAAGTATTCTTCAAAGCGGTTGTCTTTGATTTTCTAGTGGTTTTCTGTCGACCCTGTCTGACTAATTGATTGATTGTTGGCATAATTCTTGTTTCTACTTATCGTTTTATTAAATTAACATAAAAGTTTTATTCTGTCAAAGCCTCTACTGGCGCTTCGATAGGCTCCTCTTCGGGAGCGTCTTCTGGCAAATCGTCACGATTGACGTTGAATCCAGTTCCAGCTGGGATCAATTTACCGATAATAACGTTCTCTTTCAGGCCCTCGAGATAATCAACTTTGCCGGAAATGGCAGCGTCGATCAGAATAGAAGTTGTCTCCTGGAAAGAAGCGGCGGAGAGGAAGCTCTCGGTCTTCAAAGCAACTCGAGTAATACCCATGATCAGGTCTTCGTATTTGACCTGTTTTTCACCCTTGGCGGCATAACCCTTGTTCTTCTCGTTGACTTCATATCTAGAGACGATCTGGCCTGGCAGGTATTTCTCATTGCCCTCTAATACTTTGACTTTGCTGTTCATCATACGGATGATGACTTCAATATGCTTGTCATTGATATCCTGGCCCTGTGTTTCGTAGATGGCCTGAACCTGTTTGATGATGTAACTCTGAGTTTTGGCTGCACCAAGTAATTTCAAACTCAAAGCGAGATCGAAGTGGCCTTCAGTCAATTGCTGACCCTTGGTAACCTGATCGCCGTTCTTCACAAGAAGTTGAGTGGTCTTGGCAGTTGTATACTCAATCGCGACTTCACCAGCTCCGGAAATCTTGGCTTTTCGACCATGAATTACGATTACGCCGGTAGCAGTTGCTCTAATTGGCTTGACTTCGGCTTTGGCGCCTTCAGCTACGACCTGATTCTTCACAACCTTGTCGCCATCGTTGACGATGAAATTGTAAGTGGCAGTAAGTGAAATATTTTCGTTCTGAATGCCCTGTCCAACAACTGTGATTCGGTAGATATCGCCATCTTTCTTGACTGATGCGACACCGGCAACCTCTGAGAGGATGGCTGGTTTCTTCGGTGTGCGAGCTTCAAAAAGCTCTTCAACACGAGGCAAACCTTGAGTAATATCTTCACCAGCTGCACCACCAGTGTGGAAGGTACGCATAGTGAGCTGAGTACCTGGCTCACCAATAGCCTGAGCGGCGATAATACCGACAGCGGTACCGATCTTGACTGGGTGACCAGTTGCAAGGTCAACACCATAACATTTCTGGCAAACACCACGTTCGGCTTCACAGGAGATCAGGGAGTAAGCATCAATTTCGGTGATTCCCTTTTCGTTTAGGGTTTTAATCTCTGGCTCAGTAAGTCTAGTTCCCTCTTTGATCCCAGCGACTGCCTTGCCCAGAACTCTACCCATAATATATTTGTCCCAATTTTCGCCGATTTCTTCGTAGAATTTCTTCTCGATTGTTCGGGTATTCTTGGTGCCACAGTCTTCGACAGTGATGACAACATCTTGAGAGACGTCGACAAGACGACGAGTAAGGTAGCCAGCTTCTGAAGTACGAAGAGCTGTATCAGCACGACCCTTTCTGGAACCGTGAGTTGATACAAAGTATTCAAAAACAGAAAGTCCTTCTTTGAAGTTTGAACGGATAGGAAGCTCGATGATTGCACCAGTTGGGTCGGCAACCATACCTTTCATAGCGGCAACCTGGGTCATCTGTGAGATATTACCACGAGCACCTGAGCTCATGATGATATATAGGTCGTTGAGCTTTGGAAACTCAGCCATCATATCTTTTTCCATCTGAGCCTGAGCCATCATCCAAGTCTCTACGACTTTGGCATAACGCTCTTCGTCAGTAATCAAGCCACGTTGGTATTGTCTCTCGATAGTTCGGACCAATTCAGTAGAATCAGCCAAAATTTTCTCTTTTGAGACAGGAATGTGAATGTCTTCGAGAGCGAAAGTAAAGCCGGCTCTTTGGGCATATTTGAAACCGAGGTCTTTCAAGTCATCAGCGAACTGAGCGGCGCGATCAATGCCATACTGGTGATAGATCCGCTCCATCATCTTGCCAATCATTTTCTTGGTCAGGGCTTCATTGACGTAACCAAAAGTCTCAGGCAAGATTTCGTTCAAAATCAAACGTCCACAAGAAGTTTCGAGGACTTGTCCGTCAAATTTGACTTTGATCAGGGCGTTGATGTCGATGTGACCCAAATCACAGGTCGTCATAACTTCATGAGAATCTCTGAAAATCATACCTTCGCCCTTGGCGCCTTCGATAACGGCGGTAAGATAGTTGGCACCCAAGACAATATCATATGAAAGTGAAAGTACTGGGTCTCCTGAAGCAGGTTTCAAAAGGTTTTTGGCTGAGAGCATAATCTCTCGAGCTTCCTGTTGAGCATTGTCAGAAAGTGGAAGGTGGACGGCCATCTGGTCACCATCAAAGTCAGCGTTGAAAGCTGAACAAACGAGAGGGTGGATCTGGATAGCTTTACCCTCGATAAGGATTGGTTGGAAGGCCTGAATACCAAGTCTGTGAAGAGTTGGGGCACGGTTTAGCATCACGTATTTGTTCTTGATGACGTCTTCTAGGATGTCCCAAACAAAGGACTCGCCACGCTCGATCAATCTGGTAGCATTTTTGACATTGTGAACATAACCATCAGAAATGAGGCGGCCGATGACAAATGGCTTGAACAGTTCGAGAGCCATGACCTTTGGCAGACCACATTGGTGAAGTTTGAGCTTTGGACCGACGACGATTACACTTCGACCTGAATAGTCGACACGTTTACCGAGCAAGTTCTGTCGGAAACGACCCTGTTTGCCACGAAGCATGTCAGAGAGTGAGCGAAGTTTTCTTTTGCCACCTGTTGAGGAAGCGATCTTGTCTTTGCGAGCTGAGTTGTCGATCAATGCGTCAACAGCTTCCTGAAGCATACGTTTCTCGTTGCGGCAGATAACTTCTGGTGCACCTTGAGAGAGTAATCTCTTCAAGCGATTGTTGCGGTTGATGACTCGGCGATATAGATCGTTTAGGTCAGAAGCGGCAAAACGGCCACCATCAAGTTGAACCATAGGACGAAGATCTGGTGGAATAACTGGAAGTCTGGTCAAAATAAGCCAGGCAGGATTGATGCCGGCGATTTTCATATTTTGTAATACTCGAAGTCTCTTGAGCAACTTGGTACGAGTGAGACCAACCTGTTTGCGGGCTTCCTCGTTGACCAATTTCATATTGGCATCAATATCATACTTTTTAAGCAGTTCGAGGATAGCTTCGGCACCGATACCGACTTTGACGATTTGACCATATTTCAGGTTCAATTCTCGGTATGTTTGCTCAGAAATGATTTTGCCGATAGACAAACCGTTGAGTTCTGATTTGGTATCACGATAAACCTGCTCGATTTCCATCTTGGCAATTTGCGCAGCTTCTTCAGTCGATTTGCCAGAAATGAAGTCCTTGTACTCTTTCTCAAGACTCTCAAGACTTTGCTGTTTCAACTCTTCGTTGATGTCCAAGATGACGTAACTGGCAAAGTATGAAACTTTCTCAATGTCAGCGCCAGACATGTTCAAAATGGTGGCAACGACACTTGAAGTGCCCTTGATATACCAGATGTGAGCGATAGGGACAGCCAAGTCGATATGACCAAGTCTGACACGACGGACAGCTGATCTAGTGACTTCGACTCCACATTTATCGCAAACTACACCTTTGTAGCGGATTTTCTTGTATTTTCCGCAATAACATTCCCAGTCCTTGGTAGGGCCAAAAATTTTCTCGCAGAAAAGACCGTCGCGCTCTGGTTTTTGAGTTCGGTAGTTGATAGTTTCAGGCTTCAGCACCTCGCCATGTGACCATGTCAGGATGTCTTCAGGTGAAGCTACCGAGAGTCGGATAGCTTCGAAGTCAGTGACTGACACTTGATCTCTTACTTCTGTATTCATATATTCCTTATATTAGATATCTTAAGTATTAAATTGGCCTAGGCGATTTCCTCTTCTTCTGGCGCTTCATCCTTCTCTTCGTCGAAGACGATGTCGTCCTCAGCTTGAGTCTGTTCTGAAGCAATCTCAGTCAAAGTTTCATCAAATTTCTCTTCGTCATCGAGATCATCAACGTCGTCAGTTTCGTCAATTTCATAAACTGTATTTACTGGAGCGGCGACTTCTGTTGGTTTCTCGACTGGTCTGTTCTCAAGGATTTGAGCCTCTTCTTTGGTGCTGATAAGGTCAACATCAAGACACAAGCTCTGAAGTTCCTTGACCATAACATTGAAGGCTTCTGGAATAATTGGTTTTTGAATCTTCTCGCCCTTGATAATTGATTCGTAAATTCGACTTCGTCCGACAATATCGTCTGATTTGATCGTGAGCATTTCCTGAAGTGTGTGAGCGGCACCGTAAGCTTCAAGAGCCCAAACTTCCATCTCACCAAATCTCTGACCACCGAATTGAGCTTTGCCACCAAGTGGCTGCTGAGTAATCATAGAGTAAGGTCCAACAGAACGTGCGTGCATCTTGTCGTCAACCAAGTGATGAAGTTTCAAAATATACATGATGCCAACGGTTGATTTGTGGCAGAATGCCTCACCAGTTTCACCGTCGTAGAGCTGGACTTTACCATCTTCTGGCAAGCCCTGTTCCTTCAATCTACCCTGGATTTCTTTCCAAGTGATACCTTCGAATACTGGGGTAGCGATTTTGTAGCCACCTGAAAGTGCGGCAAGACCCAAATGAGTTTCCAGGATCTGACCTACATTCATACGTGAGATAACACCAAGTGGGTTTAGAATTACATCGACTGGGCGACCGTCTGGCAAGTAAGGCATATCTTCTTCTGGGAGGATGACTGAGATAACACCTTTGTTACCATGTCGACCAGCAAGCTTGTCACCAACTGAGATTTTGCGAAGCTGAGCAACTGAGATTTCAACCATTTGATATACACCAGATGGAAGCTCGTCGCCGTTTTCCTTCGAAAATACTTTGACGTTTACGACTTTGCCGTATTCACCATGAGGTAATCTGAGAGATGAGTCACGAACGTCTTTGGCTTTTTCGCCGAAGATTGCGCGAAGAAGTTTTTCCTCACTAGAAAGCTCGGTTTCACCTTTTGGAGAAATCTTGCCGACCAGGATGTCGCCTGATTTGACCTCAGCGCCAACTCGGATAATACCCATTTCATCAAGGTTTGAGAGAGCTTCTTCGGAAACATTTGGGATGTCCCGAGTTAGAACCTCAGGCCCTAGCTTGGTGTCGCGAACTTCGATCGAATATTGTTCGATATGAACTGATGACAAAGTATGATCTCTGACAAGTCTGTTGGAGATGATGATAGCATCCTCGTAGTTGCAACCACCCCATGACATGAAAGAAACGAGAAGGTTTTGGCCAAGAGCAAGCTCACCGTGGTCAGTAGAAGATGAGTCTGCAATGACGTCATCAGCTTTGACTGCGTCACCAACGTTCACAACTGGGCGTTGATTGATCAATGTGCCCTGGTTCGAGCGCATGAATTTATCAAGTGAATATTCTTCTTCGACACCCTTAGCTGATTTGACACTGATAGAGCGAGAAGAAACTTTGGTAACTGTACCATCATTTTTGGCGAGAACGATCTGGCCAGAATAATGAGCAGCTGCCTTCTCTACGCCGGTACCGACAACTGGAGAGTCTGGCTGAATCAAAGGCACAGCTTGACGTTGCATGTTTGAGCCCATCATGGCACGAGCGCCATCATCATGCTCTACGAAAGGAATAAGTGAAGTGGCGATAGACACAATCTGTCTTGGGCTAATATCCATGTACTGGACTTGCGTAGCAGGAGCAGTATCTGGATGACCAAAACGGCGGACAATGACTCTATCCTCTTTAATATAGCCTTTTTCATCGATTTCGACAGAAGCTGGGGCGATAATCGCCTTTTCTTCGGTTCCGGCATCGAGATAAACAATATCGTCAGTAACCTTGACCTTGCCGTTTTCAACCTTGGCAATACGATATGGGGTTTCCATAAATCCGTATTCGTTGATCTTGGCATAAGTGGCCATGTAGGAAACGAGACCAATGTTTGGACCTTCTGGCGACTCGATAGGACAGATACGACCGTAGTGAGATTCATGAACATCACGAACTTCGAAGCCAGCACGTTCTCGAGAAAGACCGCCTGGGCCAGTAGCTGAGAGAGTACGTTTGTGCTCGAGCTCTGAAAGTGGATTGGTCTGGTTCATGAACTGTGAAAGCTGAGATGAAGAGTAAAACTCTTGGAGAGCAGCAACAATTGGGCGAGAGTTTACAAGTGCGGCTGGAGTAATATCAGCAGGATCCAAAACACTCATTCTGTCTTTGATAATACGCTCAACTCTGAGCAACCCGACACGAACACGACCTTGGACTGATTCGCCAACGGCCTTGATACGACGATTCTTGAGAGCGTCTGTATCGTCTGGGAGAGCACCTGGAGTATTGTTGAGTCTGATAATTTCTTTGATCACATTGATGAAGTCATCTTTGCGCAGAACTCTGTTTTCTGGAGTATTTTTGATATCAACTGCGAGTCTCTGATTCAATTTGTATCGTCCTACTCGGCCCAAATCATAGCGTTTTGGGTTGTAGAACATTGTTTCGATGAAAGATTTGGCTGATTCTGGAGTTGCCAAATCACCTGGTCGGATTCTCTTGTATGTTTCGACTAGGCCTTCTTCTGCATTTTTGGCTGGGTCTTTGGCCAATGTAGCGTCGATATATCGTACCTCTTCGGCGTCATCGACATCGGCAAACAAAGCTGAGATTTCTTCGTTGGTGCCATATCCGAGCGCACGGAGGAAAGTAGTAATTGGGATTCGGCGCTTGCGATCAACTTTGACAGTGATTACGCCCTTAGCGTTTGATTCAAGCTCGAGCCAAGCGCCGCGATTTGGGATGATTTTGGCACCGAAATAGTTGCGGCCGTTGATCATCTCTGAGGTGAAAAGTACACCGTAGGAGCGAACAATTTGAGATACGACACAACGCTCGACACCATTGATGATGAAAGTACCGTGACCGGTCATGAGTGGAAAATCACCCAAGAATACTTCGCCCTCTTTGATTTCTTTGGTTTGCTTGTTGAGTAATGACAACTTGACACGAAGAGGAGCCTTGTAGGTCTGATTCTTCTCTCGTGCTGTTTTCTCATCAATTCTTGGCTTATCGAGATAATAGTCGCCAAATGATAGGGAGTAGAGTTCGTTGGTGAAATCTTCGACTGGTGAAATTTCATCAAGGAGCTCGCGTAGACCCTCTTTGAAGAACCATTCGTAAGACTTGGTCTGAATCTCGATTAGATTTGGCAATTTCTCGTAAGAAGCTTCTTTTCTCGGCAAAATTCTCTCGCCTGGCTTGGTTCTTTGTGACATCGCTCTCCTTATATTGGGTTATATTTTTTTAAATTTGTATAAGACACGAAAATTTCCCCATGGGATGATGGGGCTGCACGTACTTAGCAACTGATTCTAGAGGACGAGATAGGCAACGTTATTCTTCCACCCTAAAATTATCTAGCTAACTCAAATATTAGCACACAACAATCTGCTTGTCAACTTAAGCAGGGCAGGTTGGATCTATTGTTCTATAACAGTATATTTGAGCCATATACCCTTGTCAATACGCAAAGCTAGAGACGGTTTTACCATCTTATGCCACCTGGGGAATAAACTTTCCAAGAATGAAAATTGGCATTCGTATACGTTGATGGCAACTGGTCTACTGGATTGTCCACAAGTGATTCTGGAGTGTCACCACAGTGCGTAGTGGAACCGCAATCTCGGGCTGTGTCAAGCAAGCTTGGCTGTGCGACCCAATTGATCTCAGATTTCCCATCATGGCCGTAGTGCAGAAGCATCGCATAATCATTCGTGGTGGTGCCAATATAGATATAGCAGTACAAGCTTGCGCTCTTGTCGTACTTAGGATCTTGCGGTAATGCGGGGAGATATGTAGGGATCAATCCAGGTATCATCGCTCCTGGAGTATAGGAGCCCCAGGCATCGCAGGTCGATGCATTGGCGGCAGGGCCCGTGGGGTAACTATTCTTCTCTGTATGATACATTGTTAGTGCAATCTCAATAGACTTAAGATTTGCTACTCTCGTCGCATCCCTGGCCTTCTTTTGCGCGTTGGTCAGATTCACCACCACCACCGTCGCCAAAATACCGATGATAGCGACTACCACCAACAACTCGATTAGAGTAAAACCCCTCCTCTTTTGCATTTCCCCTCACTTATTACGTATCAACATTATATAGTATTTTGCGCCAATACAACAAGTGGGATCAAACAGTTAGGCTCGATTAAATTCCGAGACCTCGAGTTTGATCCGTTGTGTTAGCGCCTCCAAGCCTTCATGGGTTGCGGCAGAAATCACGATTGGAGAGATCTTCTTTTTCTTGAGCTCCCTAACGTCTTCCTTGACCTTATCTGGAGAAACGGTATCGATTTTATTCAAGACAACAATTTCTTTCTTGTTCAGCATTTCTTTGGAAAAAGCTTTGAGTTCATTTCGAATAGTTTTGTAATCAGCTGTCAAATCAAGAGAAGCGGCATCCAAGATATGTATCAAAATTTTGGTTCTCTCAACATGACGGAGAAATCTGTCCCCCAGTCCCCTACCCAAAGAAGCACCCTCGATCAAACCTGGAATGTCGGCAATGATAATTCGTGTTTCGCGGTCGATAAATGTGCCTAGGTTTGGCTCTAATGTGGTAAATGGGTAATCAGCAATTTTGGGGTGAGCACTTGTCAGAACGGAAAGTAGAGTTGATTTGCCAGCGTTTGGAAGACCAATCACTCCAATATCAGCGATTGTCTTCCAGATAAGTTTTAGTTTCTTGCCCTCGCCTCGCATACCATCTTTGGCCCAGGCTGGAGCCTGTTTGATCGATGTTGCGAAATGCTGGTTGCCCCAGCCACCGTTGCCGCCAGAAACAATTGTGATTTTCTGATCGTCACCGATCATATCGGCAATCAATTCGTCTTTTTCGAAGATCTGAGTGCCAGCAGGAACCTTGAGTATTAGATCAACAGCATTTTTGCCATGTTTGTTTTTGCCCATCCCCTTTTCGCCATCAGGTGCGAGAAATTTCTTTTGTCTGTTGTATTCAGAGAGCCCATGGATTCCAGAATCGACTTCGATAAGGATATCGCCGCCACGACCGCCATCGCCGCCGTCAGGACCGCCTTCGGGAATAAACTTCTCACGACGAAAAGAAACGACGCCGTTGCCGCCCTTGCCTGCCTTCACATAGATTTCTACTTCGTCTATAAACAATTGAGTCCTTAAGGTTAAAAGTCATAAAGTCGAAAGTGCTATTACAATAACATAAACACAGAAAAATATCTACCCGCCGAATCTGACGGCTCGATGGACTTTATGGACTTTATAGACTTTATGAACTTTATGAACTACCTGAGATCGAAATAAACCCAGTGGCCATCGACAATCTTTTCAAAATGAAGATGCGGGCCGGTAGAGCGGCCGGAATTGCCTGAGAGGCCGATAGTTTCGCCAGCAGAGACACTATCGCCTGGACTAACGCTAATCTGGCTCAAATGCGCGTAACGAGTGGCGACGCCATTACCGTGCGAAACGACAATTTCGTTTCCATAGCCGCCAGACCAGCCAGTTGAGACCTGAATCACGACACCGCTTGCCGCTGAGCGAACAGGTGTGCCGACACTAACAACGTAATCGATCCCAGTATGGCTACGCCCGACACCGCGAGAAATATATGAATAAGCCACTGGCACAGAAAGGTTGGAATCACCTCCCTGATAGTCTCCGCTGTATGTTCTGCTTGAGGTCGATTGTCTGGCCACAGTATTTCGAGTCGCGGCAGCAACTAGGGCTTGCTTCGCCTTAGCCTTCTGTGCGATAAGGGTTGCCGATGTATCGTCGCCCTTTTTCGGCACCTTGAGTCTCATACCTGGCTTGATCGCGTTGACGTTGTCAATATCGTTCACGTATTTCAAGGTTGTAAGTTTGAGATTAAATTTCCAAGCCAACACAGTTAGCGTGTCGCCAGGTCTGATGATGTAGGCGATTTCTGAGCCTGAATTATCTGGAAGCGGCTCAATTCTCGCTGTGATTTGTGTGTCTAAGGGGGCGATATTTCCGACAAAGCCGTCTTTCGAGGATAGGGCCATGTTACTTTTGTCGATTAATATGCCATCATTTTGCAATAAAACAGTGTATGAATCTACCGAACTAGCCAAAGTAATTTCATCTTCGGGACCAACCGCGACAAGCTTATCTTGAAGAGTGTCAGCTCTGGCCGTTTCATTAAAATTAGACAATGTCACGAGCAACAAAAGGGCCACCAAAGCAAAGTGAGGTAGAAATTTATTAGAAAGGAACGCCTGAACTGAGTTGCTTATCGCCTGTGCGATCGCATTGAAGAATCCTCTTGCTTGACCTGTTTTGCTTCCCACAGCATCAACGCATTCAGATATCATCTTGCCGGTATTTGATATAAATTCAATTTTTTGTTTAGTCTCTTTCGTCTCTTGCGACGAAGGAGGCTCGTCTTGTAAAATCAAGGCCATAATTTTTTAGCATCGCTTTTCACGACACTGTTTAGGATTTTACCATTGAAACGATCTCATTGTCAAGCAAACAGGGCAGAAAAAATAATAATCTGTGATGAAAAAATTAAAGGCAGAGATGGAGAACCATTAGTTATTGCGGAGTCGGACCGTGACACTTTTTGGCAGAAATGAGACTAGTGTCACCCCCTGTGGCAGAGAGATGTTGTCCTGATTAACTTCGAAGGTAAAATCCCCAGTTCGGAGCGTCTTGCCAGCGAAATCAAATGTTATGCCGTAGGCGCTGGCGGCTACAACAGAGTCTGTCTGGCCCTTCACCGTCAAAGCGACTTCGGGAACAGAATATGATTCGACAGAGTAGCTACCCAAATTCTTTGGCATGAAACTAGATGACAAAACCTTGACTTCGCGATTACCCTGGATGAAATCAACGGTAATACTCACGCTGACCTTGGTCGAAACCCCACCCTGAAGCGCCACGCCGTTTGGCAATTGGATATTCGTCTCACGGTCGATATTGTCAGCTACCCCGCTAACGTCGATAACTAGAGTTTCCAAATATTTTGTGGAGGAAATCACATCTTTGACTCCAGAGATATCAACAATTTCGGGACTCGTAGTAATGCCAGAGATGAAGTATCCCGATTTGAGAGCGCCAGTGATTTTGGGCTTGATACCGACAGTTTTGATATTGGATCCCCTGACAACGGTGACTTCAGCAAGAACTTTGGTTAGATCGAAAGTGAGGCCTGAAACTACCTTGCCATCACTATCATACGCACCAAGCGTAGCATCCTTCGAGAAATTTCCACTCTCGCCAGCCAGATTGATAGTCGCACCCACTTCTACGACACTTTCTATTGCGCTCTTGGCTCCCTTGACCCTTACTGTGTTGGTCGCAAATGAAACCCCACCCACAACCATACCGCTCGCCGTTTCACCGACCAGTTTGGGGCTTATAGTGAAATCCTTGGACACAACTGGCTCGATGCTGACTGTTATGCGGCTCGGGGTCTTGGACACTACCTGAACATCAGGCAACATCGTGAAGACATTGACCGAAAGTTCGTGCGTGCCAGATGGCAACCCAGCCAAGTCAACACTGGCGGTGAAAGAGTCAGCCGTGAGAGTTTGCCAAACACTTGATTTGGCCTTGACGCTTATCTCGACTGTTTTCTGGTCGAAGGAGGCGGCGTAGCTATCGCTGATGTTTATGGCTTTGATTTTGATGCTGCCGGGTAATTTTGTCACCATGTTTTGGCTGATTGAAACATAGATCCAGAAAATTGATGCCAGGACCAGGCAAACTAATTTGACAACCCAGTTTTTAGTCAGGTGTTTCATCATTCGATGTTTGTTTTATTTTGTCTCATCAACGCGATCAGGCGATTGCGCAGTCTGTCTTCTGGGATTCTTCTCTCGATCTTCCCGCCAACGGCCAATGAAACTATCCCAGACTCTTCCGACACCACGACAGCCAGTGCGTCTGAATCTTCGGTAATACCAAGGGCAGCCTTGTGCCTGGTGCCATATGAGCTGTTGACATAATTTTCGCTAACCGGCAGAACCGATCTGGCAGAAACAATTTTGTCGTCAACAATTATGACTGCTCCGTCGTGAAGCGGAGATTTCGGATAAAATATTGAAAGCAAGATATCCTTCGAGACGTTGGCCTCAACTGGTGTCCCCTTCTCAATATATTCACGCAATCCCGTCTGACGCTGGATAATAATGAGGGCACCGATTTTTTGCTTGGCCAAAATAGAGACCGCGAGCATAACTTCATCGATAATTTTGCTAAAACTGCCCTTCCCGAAGATGGAATCGCTTAGGAATTTGGTACGGCCCAGTCTCTCTAGAGCAGTACGAAGTTCGGGTTGGAATACGATTGGAATCGCGACTACCAGCATCGCCATGAAATATTGAAGTATCCAATTAAGCAGTGTCAGATTGAGAATTCTACCTACGGCCATAATCGCTAGCAAGAAAAAAAGACCGTAGAGTATCCTCATGGCCCGTGTTTCCTTCAGAAACAAATAGATCCAATATATGACAATTGCGACAATTACGATATCAATAATTGTAAGCGGCCGCAGGAAGCCCTTCAAGCTGTCCAAAACCGACATCGAGTTCGTTGCCGCTCCTAGTATTTTCCCTCCCGCATCGCCCAATTTCCCTCCAAAAATGTTCTATATGTGTCTATAAATATTTTAACATCTATGCCCGATAAATCAAAATCAGGCAATTTCTCTTTTTTTGTGAATCGTTTTGAAAACAATAAATTCATCCCCTACTGCTACGTTTGCCATAGCTGGTAGGCCAAAACCACACTCTGAGCCAGATTCGACTTCCTTCGCTTCTGATTTTTCACGGCGAAGAGAGAGAACCTTCGCCTTATATTTCTCATGTTTATTTTGCAAAAATTTGATTTCATCCCCTACCACAATCCGGCCAGAAAGCACGTTTCCGCCTGCTACAAATCCTTTTCTGTCGTCTCTGAAGATCCCAAGAATCTTGCCAGTTCCGAGTTCTTCCTCGATGATTTCCGGTGGCAATAGATCGGAAAGCTCGGTTTTGGCATTGTCAATAAGTTCGTAAATCACCTGGAAGGTGCTAATCCTGATACCCTCTTTTTCTGCAATTCGCTTGGCTGCACCTAACGCGCCGACACGGAATGACATAATAATAGAATGAGTTGCTTTGGCCAAAGTGACATCTGATTCACTAACGGCGCCGACACCTTCAGAAATAATCTTGATGCCGTAATCGTCGCCACGAATTTCGGCCAGCATTTTCTTGAGCGCCTCCAGAGAACCGACTACATCGCTTCTGACGATAAGTCTTAGCTCATAGTAATCATTTGGCGCCTCTTCGGACCCACCGATTCTCTTGGCAGTTGCAATATTTACCTGAGGTTTATTCTCTTTTGCTTTGGCAGCGTTTTCCTTCGCCTCTTTTTCGTTGTCGAATGCGATCAGTTTGTCGCCAAAATCAGGCAGAGACTTGAGGCCTGCGATTCGGACCGGTGTACTTGGGCCAGCCGATTTGATCGCTCTGCCGAAGAAGTCCTCGAGAATTCTGACTTTGCCGTAAACTGAGCCGATCGATATTGGTTCGCCCTGTACTAGAGTACCGTTTTCAATCAGTACTGAGGCCATAGCGCCTGCTCCTTTTTCCATGTGAGATTCGATCACAACGCCGACCGCCTTGTCCTCGACAGAGGCTTTTAACTCCATCAATTCGGCTTGAAGCAAGATCATTTCGAGAAGATTATCGACTCCTGTACCCAGTTTAGCTGAAATTTCTACCATGATCGTTTTGCCGCCCCACTCCTCAGGGACTAGTTCAAATTCGGAAAGTTGCTGTTTTACTTTCATCGGATCAGCATCAGGAAGATCGACTTTGTTGATAGCTACTATAACCGGAACATTACTTTCCTTGGCTTGCTCGATTACTTCTTTGGTTTGCGGCATGATGCCGTCGTTGGCGGCTACGATCAGGACAACGATGTCGGTGATAGCAGTTCCATGTAAGCGCATTGCCGAGAAAGCGGCGTGACCTGGAGTATCGATGAATGTAATGGTTTTGTTCTTGATTTCTTTATTCTTGGTCTCAGTAAGTTGAACCTGGTATGCAGAAATATGCTGGGTAATACCGCCAGATTCGCCGGACGCGACATGAGCTTTTCGGATTTGGTCCAAAAGAGTTGTTTTGCCGTGATCAACATGGCCCATAATCGTGACTACTGGCGGACGAGGAACTAAATTTCGTGAAGTAACTTCCGAGGGGGACTTTTCAAATGTTTTCTTGGATATGCCCTCTTTGACAACTTTGAGCCCAAGATCATCTCCGATGATTGAAGCAGTATCAAAATCAATAGTCTCATTAATATTCGCCAAAACGCCACTCTTCATGAGCTGGGATATCACGGCCGTTACAGGCAAATCTGCTTTCTCAGCAAAACTTTTGACTGTTACTACATCGCCGATTTCTATTGTTTTTTTGTCTTCAACCATTATTCCTTCGATCCAATTAATGTGTCATACATTATCATACTTTCACTTTTTCGGCAATTTACTTCTTGCCCCAATAGTTTTTGTCCTCTGGATCATCCTTCGGATCAGACTTGGCGCTTTCATCATCGCGATTGTCAGGGTCAACTTTCACTTTGTCGTTATAGAACTTAACGCTGAGGTTTGGCTTTACAACTGCGTTGATTGCCATATCGGGTTTGTCAGTAGCAATTTCCCCATCATCGGCGGCTTTGGATACTGCTGTAGCAGGTTTCGGCTCGGCCTTTTTCGAATCAGTCTTCCCCTTCTTGGCAATGGGCAATGTCTCGACAGGGGCTACTGTGCCCAACAATTCAGGCTGATCTTGATCTATGCTCTTCTCTTCAGGTTGAATCAGCGCGACAGAAGAAACTTTGTCGCCAGAGTGAAGACGCATCAAAGTGACTCCCTGGGTATCACGACCGAGACGTTTGATATTCTTGATCTCCATTCGGATAAATTGTCCCTTTCTGGAGGCCAAGACAACGTCCGCCTTGTCATCATAGACAATATGCATCCCGATGACATTTCCAGTCTTAGTGGTGCAGCTTGCGGCTCTGATCCCCATGCCGCCTCTTTTCTGAATATGGAAATTTCGGAGCATAGTACGTTTGCCAAAGCCATTTTCCAATACGATCAACATGTCAGGCTCACTTAGATTTTTCTTTGTGGTCTCCTCTGGCCATTGAGATCCTGGCACCAAATCCATCGACATCACCTTGTCGTCACGTCTCAATTTCATACCTGTTACGCCAGAAGCGCTTCGGCCCATCGGTCTAGCATCAGCTTCGCGATAACAGATAGCTTGGCCTTTTTCTGAAACTGCAACAACAATATCACCATCGTTGGCGCTCTTGACCCATTTCAATTCGTCGCCAGTTTTCAGCCCCATAGCGATAATGCCTGTTTTTCTTATATTGTCATACTTTTCGATTTCCGTTTTCTTGACTGCCCCCAACACTGTGCCTATGACGAAATACTTTTTGGCGTTTTGGCTTTTTGGAATTGTCAAAATTGCTGTGACCTTTTCGTCCTGGCCGATCTGGATAATATTTACAATCGGCGTGCCCTTTGATTGTCTCGAAGTAGCTGGTAATTCATAAACCTTGCTCTTAAATACTCGGCCTTTGTTCGAGAAGAAATATATATCATCATGTGTTCTAGCCCCAACTAGATAATCGACGATATCTTCTTCTTTCGTAGTCATACCGACGATACCGACTCCGCCACGTATCTGACGACGGTATGTATCAGTCTCCTGACGCTTGATGTAGTTGCCACGAGTAAAAGCAACAATAACTTGCTCATCCGGGATCAAATCCTCGGCCGAGAAATCGCCAAGAGCATGAGGCATAATTGCTGTGCGGCGAGCATCGCCATATTTCTCCTTGACTTCATTAAGATCGTCTTTGATCAAGCCTAGGATTTTTTCTGGATGGTCAAGCAGGTCTTTCAAGTATGCAATTTTGGATAAAATTTCGTTGTATTCATCTTCGATTCTCTTGCGTTCGAGTGCGGCTAGAGCAGATAGGCGCATTTCCAAAATCGCGTCCGCTTGTCTCTCGGAGAATGAGAATTTCTTCATCAAATTTGTTTTGGCATCATCGCGATTTGCGGAAGCACGGATGGTGTTGATGACTTCGTCAATATGATCAAGCGCAATCTTCAATCCCTCTAAAATGTGAGCCCTATCTTCTGCTTTTTTCAGCTCGAAACGAGTTCGTCGCTCAATAACTTCTTTACGGTGTTCAATATAGTATCCCAGAACGTCCTTCAGCGTCATGACTTGCGGCTCTAGATCAGGGGTAAGAGCCAACATATTAACGTGAAAAGCTGTCTGCATCGGAGTTAATTCAAAGAGTCTGTTTAGAACCTTGCGAGGATAGGAATTAGATTTCAGTTCGACGACAACGCGAACGCCTCGTCGGTCAGATTCGTCACGAAGGTCAGAAATACCTTCGATCTTTTTCTCTTTGACCAAATCAGCGATCTTCTCAATCATCGAGGATTTGTTCACGAGATATGGGATTTCGGTAATAATGATTCGGAAACCACGTTTGCCTTCTTCGATATCTGCCTTGGCTCGCATCACAATTTTGCCCTTGCCAGTAGCGTAGGCCATCTTGATATCTTCGTTGTTGTAGATGATGCCACCAGTCGGAAAGTCAGGTCCCTTCACAAACTCCATCAAATTATCGACGTTCGCTTCTGGATTGTCGATCAAATGAGCGGTGGCGTCACATAATTCTGTTAAATTGTGGGGGGGGATATTGGTGGCCATGCCGACGGCGATACCCATCGTGCCGTTGAGCAGCAATTGCGGGACTCTGGCTGGCAAGACAACTGGCTCTTGTGTTGATCCGTCATAGTTGTCGACCCAGTTAACAGTATCTTTGTCGATATCAGCCAACATTTCTTCGGCAATAGAAGACATACGACACTCGGTATAACGCATGGCGGCCGCGCCGTCACCGTCCATCGAGCCAAAGTTACCCTGGCCGTCGACAAGCATGTAGCGCATCGAGAAGTCCTGGGCCATGCGAACCAATGAATCATAGATAGCAGTGTCGCCATGTGGATGGTAATTACCCATGACTTCACCAACGACTTTGGCCGATTTGCGATATTTGACGTTGTGACGAAGGCCGGTAGAGTGCATACCATAAAGGACGCGACGATGGACTGGTTTCAAACCATCACGGACATCAGGCAAGGCACGAGAAACGATGACACTCATGGCGTAGTCGAGGTATGAAGTTTCCATCTCGACGATCAGATCCCGAGGCTTCATATTGCCAATCAAGGGATCGTATTTGTCTTCGGTAATAGCTCGATCGGTGATCGTGCTATTGCGTGGGATAATCGCAGTGGGTGAAACTTCATCGGTAGAATCTTCCGCTGAGGCTTCTGTCTCAGTCGGATCTTCATCGACTAATTCATCAGAAATTTCATCGCTGGGAGTGATTTCTTCGATATCTTCGGCTGGTATGTTTTGATTGTCTAATTCTTCGTCATTCATGATTTTATATCTCTAAAAAATTTATAGTTTAATTAGGCATCAAGATTTTTGACAGTTTTGGCCCTTGTTTGAATAAACTTCTTGCGTGGCGGAACTTGGTCGCCCATCAGCATGGTGAAGGTTTCGTCGGCTTTTTCGGCGTTGTCTAGAGTTACCTGAAGTAGAATTCTGTGCTCAGGATTCATCGTGGTATCCCAAAGCTGTTCGGCGCTCATCTCACCCAAACCTTTGAACCGTTGGATTGTGATGCCACTGCCGCTATTTTCCTTGACTGGCGCAGTATCTCCAGTTTCTTCTGTCTCTTCGCCTTCGGATAATTCTGAATCTTCTTTTTCGATTTTGATAGGCAAGGCTTTGCCGGCTTTGAATTTGCGAACGATTTCATCTCTTTGCGCCTCGGTGTAGACCCAATGCTTCTCTTTGCCCTTGGAAACTGAAAAGAGTGGCGGTTGAGCAATATAGATATGGCCGTGGCTGATGAGATCTGGGAAATTTCGGTAGAAAAATGTCAGAAGCAAGGTCCTAATATGAGCACCATCAACGTCAGCATCAGTCATGATAATAACGCGGTCATAGCGGAGTTTGCCGTAGTTGATATCTTCGCCAATGCCGACACCCATGGCGACGATCAGAGCCTTGATTTCGTCTGAGGATAACATTCTGTCTAGTCTGGCGCGTTCGACATTTAGAATTTTGCCACGCAGCGGAAGGATAGCTTGAAAATTGCGATCTCGACCCTGCTTGGCAGAGCCGCCAGCTGAATCTCCCTCTACAATATAGATTTCGGTTTTGGTTGGGTCTTTGGATGAACAGTCAGCCAATTTGCCTGGCAATGTCATGCCATCGAGCGCACCTTTGCGAATGATGGTGTCTCTGGCAGCGCGAGCGGCTAATCTAGCTTTGGCCGAAAGAGAGCATTTGTCGATGATCTTCTTGGCTTCAGTTGGATGCTCGTCGAGGTAAATTGCCAGCGCTTCGGTCGTGACTGACTCAACTATGGTACGAACTTCGGTGTTGCCAAGTTTGGCCTTGGTCTGTCCCTCAAATTGAGGATCCTGTAATTTGACAGACAGGACAGCAGTTAGACCTTCGCGGACGTCTTCACCGGTCAGCGCGTCTTTGGTCAGATTATTTTTCTTGGCGAAGTCGTTCATGACCCTAGTCAGAGAGGTCTTCAAGCCAGTCAGATGAGTGCCACCCTCTGGCGTGTTGATATTGTTGGCAAATGAATAAATATGTTCTTTGAAATCATCAGTGTAGGCAAGAGCGATTTCGACGAGAACTCCGTTTTGCTCTTTCTCGGCGTACATTGGCGGCTCGTTGAAAGCTTGGCGATTTTTATTGATATGTCGAACATATGAAGCGATTCCACCCTCAAAGTAGAACGAATACTGTTGAGGACCACTTTTCTCGATGATTTCTTCATCTTCATCGCCACCGGCTCGGCCCGTACGAACTTCTTCGTCAACTGGATCTTCGCTCTCGTCTTCGGAATCAGTGACGACTTTTTCTACTTTTGGAGCCGATTTTTGGCGCTCGTCGACAATAGAAATCATCACACCCTTAGTCAGATAGGCCTGCTGTCGGCAACGGTTGAGAATTGTTTGGAATGAAAATTCGGTAGTGGAGGTGAAAATTGTCGGATCAGGCATGAAAGTAATAGTAGTACCAGTTTCGGTCGATTCCCCGACAGCCTTGATATCGCCAACCGCAACGCCTCGGTCAAATTCAAGATGGTATATCTTGTTGTCACGACGTACTTCTGCCTTGACCCAGGTGGAAAGCGCATTGACGACTGAAGCACCGACACCATGCAAGCCACCGGAGACTTTGTATCCGCCATCGCCAAACTTACCACCGGCGTGTAGGACGGTCAGCACAGTCTCAAGGGCGGATTTGCCAGTTGTTTTTTGCTTGTCTACTGGGATGCCGCGGCCGTTGTCATATATAGAAACAGAACCGTCATTGCAAAGAGTGACGATAATCTTGGTACAATATCCGGCCATCGATTCATCGATAGAGTTATCGAGAATTTCCCAAACCAGGTGATGGAGGCCGTCTACACCCGTGCCACCAATATACATGCCAGGGCGCTTTCGGACAGGGTCAAGCCCTTCGAGAACGGTAATTTTGGAAGCGTCATATGATTCAGTTATTTTCTTCTTGTCATCAGTCATAGAAATATTCTCCAAATACAAATTAAACTATGCCGCGTCATTACGGCTGATTCGTGTTCTATGGTCATTTTAACGCGTTTCGATCTATTTCACAAGGGCAAAATAAATGTTTAATACGCAAAAACTGACAACGTTTCGCTGCCAGTTTTTGTATGGATCATATTAAATATGAAATATCTACTTGCTCTCGCCAGCTTCTTTCGCGAGTCAATCAGCGTTTTTTGAGATAGGCAAATGTTTGAGCAATCAGTGAGCCAAAAATTGCGACAAATGAGACGAAGAGGACAAGCGGACCGAGAATTTTGACAAAGCCAAGCAGGAATGTGAAGAATGTTCCAATCAGAACAATCTTCCAGTTGAGCTCATATTCTTTCTTCTTGTTCACGACTTTGTCGACAAAGCTTCCCAAAACTATACTCAATGCCCCCGCCGCCAGCATAATATAGAGCGTGTAGAGCAAGATTGCGGCGAAGCCAAACCAAGGCGCGATGAATAGAGAAAATAGAATTATCGCAATAATTGGTAGCCCGATCAAAGTTAGGAAGCCCCAGCCAGAATTACTCCAAAAATTCGAAACGGTGTTACCAGTAAGAGTTTTGGCAAATTTCTTGAAACAGAAAGCCAGGAAGAACGAGACCAGAAGACCGCAGAAAAGTTTATAAATCATGCCTTCGACATAAGCCCAATCCTTAAAATTTGAAAAAGAGGCGCTCGTGCTGATTTTGTGAAACTCAGTTTTTCCCTTGATTTGTGCGTTGGCGCCAAGTACGACTGGCTCTTCTGCGTAATATGTGAAATCACCATTAATAATCGTGTTGTCCGAAAGAGCCACTGTCGTCGCTCCTCTGATTACGGCATTGCCGTCAACCACTCCGCCAATTGTGACAGTGGCTGCAGCAGCCTTGAGGTCGCCCAAGATATGGACATTACCGATTGTAATGTCACTGCCAGCAATCAGAGCATCGCCTGCGATTGTAACGTCGTCTTTGAGCGTGATGCTACTTCCGCCAATCAGTAGATCTTCCTCTGTGTCAGCGCCGTAGGTAACAATGCTTCCGGCGATTCTGGCCGATCCACCAACTTCACCTTTGACATCGATATTGTTGCCAGCGGCAAACAGACTACCGGTAGCGCCCTTGAGTACCGTGACATTATTTCCGGCCGCCACGAGGTCACTCGCGACCAGTGGGTCAACATCAACATTTTTGCCAGCGACGTAGAGATTGCGAGGGGCCGTATTTTCAGCAACCGTCACCGTCTTCTCTGAATCAACTTTGAACTCTGCGGCAAGCGCGGAAATCGGCGCAAGCAGGGCCAGGAATCCGAGTGAAATTAATAGTTTTTTCATCATTCCTCCAAAAATTATTTTTTGTATTCTTTCATTAATTCTTCAACTTTTTCTTCTATCTCCCTCTTGAATCTATCTTTGCTGAAATTCTCGGCTTGTCGGCGGATTTTGATCGGGTCGTAATCTTCAACTTTGAAACTCTTGACTGCCTCGATCAGGCTTTCTGGAGTCTGCTCATCAAATAATATGCCTGTTGTGCCTGGGATTGCTGACTCTGCTTGTCCGCCCTTGGAATAGCAAATCACGGGGCGGCCACAAGCCATCGCTTCGACCGGCACTATTCCAAAATCCTCCTCGGCCATAAAGACAAAAGCTCTGGCTCGAGCAAAAATATCCTGGAGCTCCTTGCCAAATTTACCGCCCGCAAACTCTATATTTGATTTGGCTATCGCTTTTAACTTTGCTTCATCTGGGCCATAACCGACTATTTTGAGCGGCAATCCGAGCTCATTGAAGGCCCTAATCGCGACGTCGCATCTCTTGTAATCGACCAATCGACTGACAAAGAGAAAATAATCCCCGATTTCTTCCTTGGGCGCGGGAGTAAAATTGTCCACATCTACCGGCGGGTATATCACATCTGAATCTCGTCGGTAATACTTCTGAATACGGTTGGCCACATACTTAGAATTTGCCAGAAAATAGTCAACACGATCGGCGGCTAGGAAATCCCAGATCCGAAGTTGGTGCATTACTCGGTCTCTCAAGCCCTTAAATTTACCCTTGGCCGCTCGCGGATCTAGATGGGGCTCCCAAATATATCTAGTTGGGGTGTGGCAGTACGATACATGGAGCGTATCGGGTTTGGTGATTATGCCCTTAGCAGGAAAAGTTGTGCTTGATATGACAATGTCATACTTGGAAAAATCAAACTGCTCGAAGGCAAAGGGTGTTAAAGGGATAAGTAGTTCCCTCTTCTTTTTCATCAGCGGAATCTTTTGCAAGAATGATGTATGGACCTTTTTGTCGCGAAAAGCAGTCACTTTGACTGGATCGTAGACCGAAGTATAGATTTCGGCTTCTGGATATATTTCAGAAAGAGCCAAGAGAACTCTCTCTGCTCCGGAATAGACAGTTAGCCAATCATGGACAAGTGCTATTTTCATAAATATTTCTTTTAATACGCCCCTCGGCGGAAAATAACTACTAGAAATGTACGAACAATAATCTTGAGATCAAGCCAGATTGACCAATTCTCAATATAGTAGGCATCAAGTCGCACCCATTCGTCAAAACTGATGGAGGACCGCCCAGAGACCTGCCAAAGGCCAGTCATACCTGGCTTCACGCCAAGCCTTTGCTTTTGCCAATCGTTGTATTGCTTGACCTCAGATTCAAGTGGCGGCCGTGGGCCAACAAGGCTCATGTCGCCCTTTAGCACATTGAAAAGCTGAGGTAGTTCATCTAAACTAGTCTTCCGAATAAATCTGCCTACAGAAGTAATACGCGGATCATTTTTGATCTTAAACACAGGTCCGTCAGCTTCGTTTGAATTTTTGTTGAGATCTTCCCACTTCTTCTCGGCCGCTTCGCCGCCGTAATCTTCTCCGACACAATCCTCTAGTTTCATCGATCGAAATTTGTAAAACATGAAATTAGCGTCCAACCCAACGCGTTCTTGACGATACAGGATAGGACCTTTTGAGGTAAATTTGACCATCAGGGCCACGACCAACATGATTGGTGAAGCGATGACGATGCCGATAGACGATAACACTAGGTCAATGATTCTCTTGAAAATTCGGCCCCAACCATCCAGCGGGGTCCTACGAAGCTCTAGAGCGGGAAAATCAACCACTTGGGTTAGGCGCATATGGGAAAATAATAAGAGGAATTGATCTGGGATTATCTTCAATGTTTTGCGATTCAGACGTGCATAAGACGCAATTTCCTGAATCTGTTCCGAGGAAAGATTTGATTGAGCGATGATAATGTCGTCGCATTTTGTCTTGTCCAGTTCGATTATCAGGTGGTCGCCAGGATTTAGCTTCGCCACGACCCGATAACCCAAACCCTTGTCTTCGCCGAGATTTGAGGCGATAGAAGAGGAGAATTCATCCCGACCGATGATCGCGACTCTTCTCGTGCCGTAATTGTAGTAATATAAAATCCGCTGAATCAGCCCAAGCAAAGTACGACCAGCGAAGACCAATACAATGGTGAAGGCCCAGTTGAATAGAATAACTAATCTAGAGAAGAAATCAGTCTTGGTCAGGAAAAGCTCAATAATCATAATCGAAACATAAGCCGAAACAGCGATAATAATGCTGAGCAACTCAGCCAGGCTCGTTTTCTTGTGTCTGGAGTCATATGAGCCGGTGAGAGCGAAGATGAGAAGACAGAGCGGAATAAAATAAAAGACTAAATTCAGATAATCGTTGATCGGAGCCAACCCATAAAGCGAAGGCACATTGATAGTGCCACGATAATAATATGCCGCGAGAACAGCAATAGTGATCATAAAGGCGTCAACTGGCAAACGTAAGGCAAGGAAAAGTAATTCAATTTTCTTCATGATCTAACTATATTATAATTCCCTATCCCTTTCAACCTTTGGCCAAAGAAAATGACCCCGGTATTCGGAGCCATCTTCACTGTTCAAAAACAAAAAATTTGTCAAAAATTATTTGTTGCCGCCGATGCGGAAAACCTTAGTACCACATTTTGGGCAAGAACCCTTGATTGCCATTTTACCGTTTTTCATTTGGTAATCTTCTGCACCTTGGATTTCAACCTTGCCTTTGCATTTAACACAATATGCTTCTGCCATTTTTTAATTCACCTCCTTCCTTATTTTTTCCCCTCCGCTTTGGGCCTCGCGGTCCTGCATGAGGAGTTTAAATTTCATAATACAATTGTAAGTTCGTTTGAGCTCACATGTCAAGCGTATTTGAGAATAAAAATCAGGCCTGTGAACTCATCAAAATATTATCTTCTCTGGAAGCTGTAAATTAGTCCATCAAGCTCAAAATACTTCAGCTTTCGACTTTCAACTTTCGACTATTGAGCGAGGTTATCCCCAGCATTAGTTCGCAGGTGCGGCTGTGGTAGGATCAGTCTGGTTGAATCCGACGATTTGAGCAAGTTGAGAAAGAGTTTTGGCACCAGAATATTGAGTACCATTATAAATCCAGGTTGGGTAGCCAGTCACGTTCTTGGCTGTACACTCTGCTTCGTTGGCGCTAGGCCCCTGTGGGTCGCACTCGACGTAGTCAACATATTGAAACGCGTTGCCGAAGAGCTTCTTCTGATCCTGGCAATGAGGGCACCAGTATGCACCGTACATGACCATGCCCTTTTCTGACATGAACTTGGCCAACTTTTCGATATAGTCTGTGGAGAAATTCTCAGTATCGGTAGTAGCGCCAGCGACATCCCCAATCTGATCGCTATAGTTGTCTGGCTGATTGTCAGCAGTCTTGGATTTGTCCCCTCTAGTAGAGGCAAAAATCAGTCCGCCCGCAAGCACCACGATTATGGCAACCACTATCAGAAATGTTTTTGTATTTTGGTTCATCTTTTCCCTTCAATTATTCTTAATGCAACCATAGTAATCGAACCAGATTAATCTGTCAAAAGGCGGCTTTCCTGAGCTCCAACAATTTCAACTTTATACTTTCTACTTTATAACTAGCGAGGCCACTTGGAAATCATAATCGAGTCTTTGAGCCTTGGCGATATCTTGCGAAGTTCTTGCCAGACGGCTTCAGTCACGAAAGGCATGAATGGATGCAACATCTGAAGAGATTCAACGATGATCTTGATAAGAATTTTCTTGGTATTGTTCCCAATTTTGCTGTCATCTAGTTGAGCCTTCGTCGCTTCTATATATACGTCGCAAAAATCGTGCCAGAAATAAGCGTAAATTTCCTCCGCAGCAAAAGAGAAATTATATTTCTCGATATTCTTGGTCACTGACTTAATTGTCTCAGCATGCTTTTTCAATATCGCTTTGTCGGCATCAGTCAAAATAGAATTATCAATTTCTAGATCCCCTATTGTTTCCTCTCCAATTTCACCTGTCTGAACGTCACCACCAGTGACACGTAAAATTGTAAATCTGGAAGCATTCCAGATCTTGTTGGAGAAATTGCGCATACCACGAATCTTTTCCTCCGAAATCACTGCGTCGTTGCCTGCGGAAGTGCCGAAAACGAGCGCCATGCGGACGGCGTCAGAACCATACAAATCGGCTACGCCGAGAGGATCTATCACATTTCCCTTGGATTTGCTCATCTTCTGGCGATCCTTGTCTCGGACCAAGCCGTGGAGATAAACATTTTCAAATGGAACCTTGTCGGTAACATAAAGTCCAAGCATCATCATACGAGCGACCCAGAAGAAGAGAATGTCCCAGCCGGTCTCCATGACAGTTGTAGAGTAAAATTTGTCAAAATCTTTCGACTTTCGACTTTCGACTTTCGACTCGCCGCTTTGCGAGAGCAAAGTGGCAAAGGGCCATTGGCCAGAAGAAAACCAGGTATCGAATACGTCAGGATCGCGGTCAAGTTTGGTAGATCCGCATTCTGGGCATCGCTCTGGTGTTTCGCCGTTTGTAACTATCGTTTCGCCACATTTACAATACCAAACTGGCAACTGGATCCCCCAGACGATCTGGCGGGAGACATTCCAATCACGAATATTGGTCATCCAGTGACGATATATTTTTTCGAATTTTTCAGTTACGAACTTTGTCTTGCCGGTATCTACTGCGTCCAATGCATCCTTGGCTAGTGTCTTGCCGGACTTCTTGCCTTTTTCGTTCACAGCAATGAACCACTGAGGCAGGACTCTTGGCTCGATCACGGTGCCGCATTTGTAGCATTTACCAACAGTATGAGTATAATTCTCGTCAATTTTTTCGATCAATCCCTTGGCCTGCATATCTTCTGCAACCTTGAGGCGGGCCTCTTTGACCTTCATGCCTTTGTATGGGCCTGCTTTTTCATTCAAACGTCCGTATTGATCTATAACTTCTCTGATTTCCAAATTGTGGCGCTTGGCCACTTCGAAGTCGTTCGGATCATGAGCTGGGGTAATCTTGACTGCGCCTGTGCCAAACTTGGGATCAACATAATCGTCAGCAACGACTTTAATCTTCGCCTTACCCAAGACTGTTTCGATCTCGATTTCTTTGCCAACGTATTCCTTATATCTGGCGTCGCTTGGATTGACTGCAACGGCAGTATCGCCAAATTTCGTCTCTGGACGAACGGTAGCCAAGACGAGAGGGCCATACTTTATATAGTAAAGCGGATCGACTTGCTCTTCATATTTAACTTCCAAATCAGACAATGAGGTTTGATGTTTGGTACACCAGTTGACCGGGCGAGAGGCGCGATAGGCCAAGCCATCATTATATAGATCAACAAAAGTCTGATAGACAGTGGCTATAATGTCAGGGTCAAGGGTAAATTTGCCTCTTTCCCAATCGCAAGAAGCACCGAGACGTTTGAGCTGAGACTCCATTACCTCTTTGTTCTTAAGCGTAAACTCGAGTGTTGCCTTGTAGAGCTCCTCCCTGGACATGTCGAATCGGCTTTTGCCCTCTTTTTCCAATTTCTTCTCAAATACAACCTGGGTTTCAAATCCTGCATGGTCTGCCCCTGGTAGCCAGAGAGCGGCCTTGCCACTGAGCCTAGCAAATCGGATCATCAAGTCTTCAATCGTGATGAAAACGGCATGGCCGAGATGGAGTGAACCGTTGGCGTTGGGCGGCGGCATTATAATAGAATAGGGCTCGCCGTCAGGATTGACCTCCGGCTTGAAATAGCCCGATTCCTCCCACATTTTGTAGAGTTCGGTTTCGACTTGATTGTGATCGTATGCTTTGGCAATTTCTTTCATACTATTTTTATACCAGAAAGAGGAACGCATTTCCACAATTACAAATTAAACAGAAATTCAAAATCTTCCAAGACATCAAAGTTGCTCGACAACACCATATTGAGACCTGTTATTCGGAAATAGCGCTATGCTTTTCTTTGATCATATCGGGGTAGCCAAGACCAGAGACAACATTTTCTTCATTAATGCCCAGTTTCTGGACAATCTCGTTGAGTATAGACTGGTCTGGAGCTTCAATCTCAACAAACTCGCCCAAGCCGTCAACTTTATCTAACAATATCTCGGCTTCCATAAAATTATATTTTGTTCTTTCTTTTTGGACTTTTACCTCAAAAGGAAACCCTAGCTTCTCAAGAATTTCCTGAGTAAGCGACGCATCGCCGACCACGGTTTCCCATTCATTTGTCTGAAGGTCATCTACTACTTCATGATACGCTAGCTCACCACTTTTTTCAT
This sequence comes from Patescibacteria group bacterium, assembly GCA_041671645.1. Taxonomy (NCBI): domain Bacteria; species Patescibacteria group bacterium. The sequence continues at coordinate 672,568 of JBAZBD010000001.1, forward strand.
TTTGATCAAATCGGATACGCAAATATTTAGTTCGTGCTTGCTCCTGCGGCACATTGAAGTAATAATCAATGGTCGTTTTCAGGCCCTTTTTCTCGGCTCCCAATGACTCGACTGTGTCCTTAAGCTCTTCATAATTATCTATCTTGAATTTTCTTTCAATCTCTACATTCATTTTTATTTCTCCTTATGATTTAATCTCAATATTAAATCTTTTTGACAAATAAATAAACCCCCGCCAAAGGCGAGGGTTTTGTAAGTAGTTGCAATCGGCGGTTAGCCGATCATGTTGAAAATTTTCTGCGCAACTTCATCTGCGCTAAGCAAAGTGGTATCGATAATGTTACCGCAATAGCGGGGCAACATTAGATCAACCTCGCGGAGGAGATCAATCTTTTCATCAGTATCTGACAAATAACCTCTGCTATAGAGTCGTTGTAGACGCACCTCCTCGGCGGCCTGTAGGCAGAAGTAATGGTCAGGCTGGACGATTGGTAATTTTGAGATATCGACAATGTCGACATCAACTCCCATCGCCTTATGAAAACATAACGTCGATATCAAATATCGATCGCAAACAACTGGACCGCTTTGGAGTAATCTTTCGATTTCTTCCGATGCAACCACATTGCAATTGAGATAAAACAGATATCTGACGAGTGGAGCGATCCCCTCGCCATCGTAATATGCCCGCTGCCCAATCATTGGCCCGAACGGAGTTTTGATGAGCGTGGCGCCCATCAAATCGGCAAGAAGTTTCGCTACTGTACTCTTGCCAGTACCGTCGATGCCTTCGATGGCAACCATTTTATTCGGCATGATCGTCATCCCCCGGTTGAATCCGCGCAATAACAATTTCTTTCTTGCCAAGCTTGAATTCATGATACTTTTTTTGGTGAATCAGGGCCTCACCCAAAGGTGACATGTTGGAGATGACCATAATTTTGCCGATTGTTGTCTCCACTTCCAGCCCCCCTACTTGCTCGGATGAAATATAGACGATTTTCTTGGAACCATCCGAATAGCCCAGAAAAACGATACAGCCGATTTCTACAGTACCATCACCGGCAATGCCTTCCTGTATTTTTTTGCGAAGTTCGTCGGCGGCTGCAATATAGTTTTGCTTGAAACCATCAGCAGCTGCAGCCTCGCGAGAGAAATCCTCCCGATAAGTATCATATCGGGACTCGTTTCTCGTCTGCGAGGTGAGCACTCCCTCTACGGCGCTATCGACATGACCCTGGAAATCCCCTACTTTTCGAAGCAAGGCTTCCAGGATTTCATTAACAACTTTTATCCACATAATTTACCCCTTCGCCCAGAGACATTATCTCTTCGAGCTGTTTTGATTTGCAGAACTCACTTAACCTGAAGTGAGACATTGAGTCGGTACGGTGTAAGCAAAGACGAACATAAAGCTCGCCGTCGATTGACTCTACCCGAGTGTTATAGAAACCCTCGAGACATGGAAGATTGCAGCCAGTGCACATAGTAGTGAGACGCTGGTTGCCAATTAGTTTCACTGTAATTTTGCCCATTTTCGTGTCGTAAACCTTTCTGGTTTCGCTCGAACCGAGACTTTCGATAGTCTCCCTCCGATTGGCCTGGATAGATTCAAGGACGACGTCAATGTTTTGAAGTGATCTGTCTGAGCCAAGGATGTTTAGAAGTCGAATATCGACGTCAAATTCACTCAACTGATTAATCACTTCGAGGGCTAACTCGGGGTCATCCCCGACGACTGTGTTCACTTTTGTAAAGATACCCAGCCTACTGCTTTCTGCGATGTTGTGGATGAGCCGGTCTATTTGTCTTTGGGATAGTGATCTATCCTCATGACCCTGGATTTTGGCCCATTCCGTCGAACGAAGGGTATGAAACGAGAAATTCACATTATCAAGCCCGGTTGCCGAAAGGGAAGTTAAAATTCTGGAGTTGAACTGACCATTTGTGGTCAAAGAGCAAGCCAGATCGTGTGATCGCACCAAACCGACCATTTCTGGAAGATCACGATGCAGGGTTGGTTCTCCACCCGTAATATGAAATTTTGAATATCCATATTGGCAGGCGAAATCGGTCAGCGTGTGAATTTGTTCGATTGTCATCGGCATGCTTACAGCACTACCTTCGCGATGGCAGAAGAAACAATTTAGATTGCAATCATTGATTACTTTCGCACGCAAAATTCGGTCTTTAGTTGTTCTAACGTTCATAGGTCACCTCTTTTTTCAAAGTACTAGCTACATGCATTCCGTTGGAAATGATATAACTCCAATTTATCTCAATTACTTGAAATATGAATGTTACTGTGGCGAAAAGTGTGAAAGAAAATTGATAAATCTCTTTCGGTCGAAGGGTATCGCTCTGAATCTTTCTGACGATTCCCTTGGATAATGATACTTCTCTTCCTGAGAATATTGGGCCAACAACTTATTAGTTGATAACAAGTTTTGTCGGCTTGATTAGGGTTACAAGATGTGCACGAAAATTTTCAATTTCGGCGGCACTGTAATTGCCAATCAGGGTGACCGTAGTCATCCCATCATCGCTGAATTTCACAGAAATATTGAGATTTCTCATATTCGCTGCTCCATCGATGAATATTTTCGCTCTGCCTGCAATATAAAGTTTGCACTTTTTGCAGTACAGGCCTTCTCCAGGAAACACGTGGCGACATTTCATTTCATTTCCCTCCAATCAAGAAATTAACTATTTATAACATAAACAGAGCTCTAAGTCAAACGAATGAGCTCACTCTTTCCGTTCACTGAAATAATTTGCGACATAAAAATCCCCCTGCGAGTGCAGAGGGATGGAAAATTACTAAACCTTTTTGAGGTGTTTCAAGAAATCTAGCCGTTGTTCGGCCAGATTGAGAGTTTGGTGAAGATTATAGGCAAAACGTATCTGATAATCTTCTGGGATGAACCGAGTGCCTTCTTCCATCTTCTCACGGAAAGTGCCAAGAGTTTCTTCGCACTTAATGATTTCCTTAGCAACGTCTCCGTTGTAAGGGTCTAGATGGTTGACCTTTCGGTCAAGCACGCGAATGGGTAAAAGCTCCCACCACTGCTTGGCAGCCTCGAGAAAACGAGGGTAATATAATTCGCGGTGGCGTTTCTCCTCCAAAGGGATGGAAAGAGCGTGGATGCCAAAGGCGATCTGCGGCCCGTATTTGGGTCCGAAGAATTCAGCAATATAATCTCTGCTAATGCAGATTATTGAGCCATCTGGCCCTCTGAGTTTGCCGTCTTCTTCGAAGTCATGGCCAATGGCAACGCATTGCGCCAGAAATGATAAACCGAAAACCATTGATTCCTGGCCAACTGCCAGTGAATGACCAACAGCTTTTCGACCGTCACGACGAGGATTGAACAAGACTTCGTCAGCGAAGCCAGCAGTCCTCTGGATCAGTCCATAAGCCTCTCCGGAGAGCGCCAATAAACTGATCTTAGTAATGTAGTTGTTGAATTCTGGAAGTGTCACATACATCGTGCGCTCTCCTTTTTCGAACGTTCGAGGGATAGATTGTCAAAGTGCTACTTTAAGCAATAAGTAAATAAGCAAATAAGCAGGTAAGTTATTCCGAACAACTAATGATAATCTCGGATTAGTGATTCGTAATTAGTTAAATTCTGATTCGTATGAACCGCAGCTACAAAAAAATGACCCAGTGGGTCATTTCATTTTTTGCGCAGTCTGCCGCAGTCATCCTTCATGTTTTGGCCGGCCTTATCGGCTGGCAGGCCTGCCTCATCGGCTGGCAGGCACAAAGTGGTGTCCAAGTATTGTTTGTACTTAAACAGCTTGTGCTTTTCTCTTGACATGTTCTAACTATAGTATTTCAATGCGGTATAGTTGTCAATAGGTATAGTTTTGTCTTCTCTCTGACTAATTAAAATAACCGCCGCCGATGCCCTAGAGAGGGTTGTCGACGACGGTTGAGCAATCAATTCTATTGACCGGAAAGCTTTCGAAGCTCGCCGAGAACTGATTCGACCAAACTGGTTTGAGTTTCCGAGCCACTCTTGGGGGTTGGTATTCCCCTGGTTGTCGCTGCACTCTTCCAATAACAGTCGATAAATACATCTTTTCCGGTACATTCGGTCGCATTTTCAAACCATGTGTTGCGATTTGAGTCATAAATCCTGAAAGTCCCATCGCCGTTATCCTTGAGATAAAGATAAGCCCCGTTCTTCTCGGCAAAACCAAGAAGTTCATTGCTCGAGTAGATATGGTTGCTATTTGCATCATCGAAGACACAGATAGCGTAAAGGCTGCGCACTCCTGAAGGAGGCAGAGGAATCGACCACTTGACGTCCTGCCAATCATTCGAAGACACTGGTATCGATGCCGATGAATACGTAGCGAAAGAGCTGCCTCCGTCATAGAGAAGTCCAATCCGCGGCTTGGTTGCGTTAGAATGAATATTTGCAACTCCTCGAAGCATCGGTTTTGGGGCGCCTCCTCCTCCGCACCCGCTGAAGAGGAACATTACAGCCATCGCTGCCAGGGCGATGGTCAGGGACGAAAGAGCGATGTGCTTAAGCATCTCTACTCTCCTTTGAATGTAGTTTGCTATTGCGAAGTGAAATCTTTCGCTCGCGAATCTGGCTACACAGTACAACATTATCACGTCCTAGTCAAGTAATTTGCTCGGCATATACGAAAACCGGCGCGCCAATATGGCACGCCAAGCATTCATTCGTAAATGGCAGAAATAAAAAATCAGTCCGAAGATTGATTGTATGTTTCAAACCATTTATATGGTTTCTAGAGATTTCATTTAGATGAATCTGCCTGAAATTTCCGAGCTGACAGTGGCTAGCATTTTGTCAACTTTGCTAGTTTAGCATCACATATCGAGACCGTCAAAGTTAATTTTGAGCACAAGATTTTATTATTAACGTAAACTGTGGATAGATTCATCTGATGAATCAAACAACAATTCTCTCGTCAAGTGATTGTAAATGTATACGATATCTTGTACATTACATTTATATATTAATAAATCCTTTTTCCTATGGAAAAAATGGACCAAGCCTCCTTCCGCAAGGAGCACCGCTCGAGAAATTTGGGGCTCCTAACCGAAGAGGAGCAGACAAAGATCAACAATACTACATTGCTCATTGCTGGTTGTGGTGTCGGCTCACAGATCGCTCTCTCTGCTGTTCGAATCGGGTTTGAAAATTTTATACTCGTCGATGGCGATACGGTAGAATTATCCAACAATAATAGACAAGGCTACAGCTGGCGCGATGTTGGACGTTACAAAGTCGATGCCCTTGCTCACAAAATCAAGGCGATCAATCCACATGCCCACATTCGCAAATATCCAATCTTTATAACTGTTGATAACGCGGCCAAAATATCTCGCAAGGCTGATATCGTGGTCGACTCTATCGACCCAGACGCGGCCCAAGCGGTGATAGCTCTGCATAGAGCCGCCAAAAAATTTCATCACACAGTGATCCAGCCCACAGACGTCGGTTGGGGCGCCATGCTTCAGATCTTCACTCCCGATAGCATTTCATATGAAGAAATGATCGGTCTCAATCCCCGAACTCCTCTCGACAAGATTGATAATGAGGAAGCATTCACAAAATTCATCGATTTTTTTATGAAATTGATGCCTCCTTATGTACAAAAAGTCGCCTTAGATGTAGCGGAAGGACGACAAGCGCATTATCCACAACCAATCTCGGCTAGTTATATTTTGGCTGCTATGACAGTGGTAGCGGCCAAAAGAGTTGCCCTGGACTTGCCAGTTAGAGTTGCTCCTGACTATATCTCCTTTGACCCAAATACGATTTTGATCCCAGATGAAAAATAAATATAATCTGACCCTGATAATTACCGCTTTGGCGGTAGCCGATTTCTTGGGTGCTATCGACAGCACCGCACTTAATGTTGCCTTGCCCAAAATTACGAGCACTCTCCATATTTCGATTACAACTGCCCAATGGCTGCCAAACGCCTTCACTCTTGCCTTGGTCGCCCTCCTGATATTCATGGGGAAGCTCGGCAGCAAGATAGGAACTAAAAAATTGTATCTGATCGGACTCGGTGTATTTGGCATAAGCTCCCTAATACTTGGGTTCACAAACAATATCCCTCTTTTAATTTCTCTCCGTGCGATCCAAGGTATTGCTACCGCCATACTATATACGATGCCGATGATTATTATCGCTAATCTCTGGAAGGAGCGAGAGAAAGCATTCGCAGTCACCTCCGCAACATTTGCGGGCGGTATGCTTGTCGGGCCAGTTCTCGGTGGCATGCTGGCGAATTTGGATTTTGGTAGTTTCTATGGCTGGCATTTAGTTTTTCTAATCAATGTTCCGCTTGTGATCGTTGGCTTGATCATCGCCGCCAAATACATTCCAGAGATTCCAAAAGTCGAGCAAAAGATAGATTTTGGCAGTATGCTGATCCTATCATCGGCTCTAGCTATCATCGTTCTCTCGTTTGCCCAAATCAGTAGATACTATTTGATCTTAGGAGCCTTACTTTTGATTGTCTTGTATTTCTACCAACGCAAGATCAAAAATTCGCTTGTCGACTTTCACTTATTCCAGAATCAAACTTTTACCGCAGCCAATGTCCTGAGTTTCACATCTATGGTCTCTCTCATTGGAATGTCATTCGTCCTTACCTTCTACCTTCAGGATATATTGAAATGGAATTCGCTCCAGGCAGGCTTGGCCCTAATCCCAGTACCAGTAATCACGGGAATATTCTCTGGCATTGGTGGTCAGCTCAAGAGTTGGCGAGTTGGCGGATTCTTGAGTGCAATATTAATTCTCCTCGGCCTCGCTTTCTTGACTAGGATCGATCCTTCAGTTTCATACGCTGCTGGCATTTTGCCAGGGCTGGCCTTGGTTTCTGCCGGTAGCGGATTTCTCATGACCTCAATATTTGCCGCAATTATTGGCTCTGCGCCTACAGAAAATTCCGGGAGCGCCTCAGGGATTCTCAATACTCTTCAGCAAATGGGAGCCCTCATCGGCATCGCCATCATCGCCTCTATCACACTCGAGTACCGACTGGCGTTCACAGTCCTTACGGGTTGTGGTATCATTGGACTAATATCCGCATTTTTTATTAAGAATAGACAAATTAATACAAGAATTGAGTAAAATGGAAGAACCAAAAAAACAACCAACAATGGCAGAAATAATGGCTGACTACGATAAAGCTATGGCATTTTTATCCCAAACTCCCGCAGAGGTATGGGAAGGAATCTCCGAGAAGACAGCGCTAGGTGTCTTCAAAGAGACCGCAGGGTCTATTCCAGCATATGGTCAAATACTAAAAAAGAATTCTGTCGACCCTGAAAAAATTACTAGTATGGCTGATTTTCATAATCTGCCAATAATTGACAAATATAACTATATAAATAAATTTTCTTTCGACGAGACTAACACTGTCAAGCCAGGAAACCATTTTTATAGTTTTACACTAAGTTCTGGGACTATAGATGAGCCAACAATCTGGCCAAGATATTATGATTGGGAAGAGTCATTACCCAGCCAGTTTGATATGTATATGAGCCTCTATTGGGGATTTAGAGACAAGTCGACCCTATTTATTAATGCCTACTCGCTTGGATGCTGGACTGCTGGTTGGACAGTAAACGTACTTGGGAGAGAGTTGACTCAGAAACGCAATATGACGCTAGCAACCTGCGGCGCCGATCTCGACAGTATCGTCTACACTATTAAGAAATTATCAAAATATTATGACCAAACGGTTATTTGGTCATACCCCACCTTTGCTCGAACGATATTGGAACGGCTAGAAATAGAAGGTATCAACATCAGAAAGTTAAATCTTAAGCTTTTTATCGCCGGGGAGCATCACACCATTGAGTGGAAACACTACGTCAACAAATTAATCTCTGGTGATGAGTCGAAACTCACTGACATCATGGAGGGTTATGGTACCTCAGATGGTGGGATGATCGGCCTGTCTTCGGCCTTTAGCACTCTTGTGAGGGAGCTTTCCTATACGGATAAAAAATTGTGTGAAGATCTGTTTGGTAGGGATGACTGCGTTCCTTCTCTATTCCAATATTTTACCAGCACCTACTATATGGAGGAGCAGAATGGCGAAGTGATATTCACGACAAAAGCCACCACCCCCTTAATTAGATACAACATTCACGATCGTGGAGGTGTTATAAAATTCAGAGAGATGGAGCAAAAACTCGCCGAGCATGGCTATGACTATAAAAAGATCCTCAAGGAAAAGGGCTTCTCAGCAGAGAGCATTTGGCAGCATCCATTCTTGTTTTGCTTTGGCAGGCGTGATGACACGATCGCAATTGCAGGGGTAAAGATCTACCCAGAGCAGATTGCCCCAGCAATTTTCTCTGGAAAAATGAATGATGTTCATAACTTCAAATTAATACTCTCCTTTGACAAGCAGCAGAAACACGCCTTTGAGATCGCCCTTGAGTTGAAAGATGGCAAAAAACATAAGCATGAAGCTGTGAGGACACTTGAACGCAAATATCACGACTTGATTACCGCCGAGTTGAGTCGGAACAATACAGATTACTATGACCTTGTGAAGATCGAAGGCAAGGGAGCTGACCCAGAAATCAGCATTTACGAATTTGGAACTGGTCCATTCTCTGGTGATCTGCGAAGGACTAAACCGAGAATGGTCGTTCGAGAGTCATAGAAATTTAGGAGGGAAACGTGGGGATTGTTTATATTACTGCCGCTTCTCTAGTGTGCATACTAGGTATAATTATTGGGTATGCAGTATACCGAGCAAATAAAAATAAACTAGACAATAAACTGTTTAGTATTTTTGCGTTTATCACATCTGCATGGATCATTGTCGATTTTAGCCTTTACCTGACCCAGCTGTCGGCATATCAGACTGCCCTTAACCGCTTTAACCTAGCCGTTATCACTGCGATGGTCTTCTTCCTAGCTTACTTTGTTACTATCTTCCCGGAAAGAATTTTCCCAATCAAAAAATGGATGGTCTGGCTTTTCGCAAGCATAAATAGCGGGATAATTATTATCACACTATTTTCTAATAAAATTATCCGTTTTGCCTTCATGGAAAGTTACGGATCTAACTTTGAGTCAGGAAGTTTGTTTAATTTATTCGCTGTTAATGTATCTATTGTCGCACTATATGCAGTTGCCATTTTAATAATCAAGTACATAAAATTAGGTAGTGAGCAAAAGAAACAAATTAAGTACATGTTGTATGGGATTGGACTCCTGTCTATTCTGAATCTTATTTTCAACCTGCTTATTCCAATGCTAACTCACAGCTTTGTGTACGCAAGGTTTGGAACGTATTCTTCCTTGTTTTTTATAATATTCACTGCGTATGCGATATTAAAGACACAGTTGTTCGACGTTAAAGTAATTATTACAGAAGCAGCTGTTGTAGTAATAAATGTCATCTCTGCGATTGAAGTATTTACTTCGGGCTCCCTTTCGGAAGGCGCATTGCGGAGCGTGTTACTAATCGTACTTGCCTCTGGTAGCGTCTGGTTAGTCAAATCGGTAAAAAGGGAAATCCAGCAGAGAAAAGAAATTGAAAAGCTGGCCGAGGAGCTCAAGGAAGCCAATGAACACCTTAAGGAAGTGGACAAGCTGAAGGACGACTTTTTGAGCATGGCAAGTCATGAATTAAATACGCCTATCGCCGCCATTCAGGGTTATCTTTCCATGATCTTGGTCGAGGGCCTCGGTGGCAAGATACCAGACAAGGCCAGAGGCTTCCTCAACAGCGTATTCGAGTCAGCCAAACGACTCGGTAACATGGTCAAGGATCTGCTCAACGTTTCTCGCATTGAGTCTGGCCGTATCCATATTATCTGGGAGCAGAAGCCGATCGAAGATGTGATTAATCAGGCCGTCACTGAGGTGATGTCCAAGGCACTTGAAGCCAAACATTCTCTCACTTTCGAAAAGCCAAAACACAAGATGCCATCTACTTGGTTTGATGTGACTAGGATCACTGAGGTATTGATCAATATTATTGGCAACGCCATCAAATATACCGATCCAGGCGGGAAAATAGTGGCTCGCGTAATGAACGATGACCAGAAGATCGTCGTCTCAGTCCAGGACAACGGCCGAGGTATTCCGAAGGACAAACAAACTGGCGTCTTCGAGAAATTTACTCAGGTTGACGTGCTAAAAGACCAAGTCAAGGGCACCGGCCTTGGAATGTACATCTCCAAGAAATTTATCGAGCTCCAAAAAGGCAAAATCTGGTTTACCTCCGAGGGCGAAGGCAAAGGTACAACATTCTTTTTCACAATGCCGATACTGAAAGAGAAGCCTCACGACCCACACGAAGGCGAAGACGCCGTACTGCACTAGATAACGTCAGAAATGGATGGCCCCGAAGGGGACCCCTTGGGTCAGATTTAACAGATAACTGATAACCCCATGCGGCCTTCCTACTTCGTTCATTCGGTGATAAAATTGTACTATGACACGCAAGATATTTTCTTTTATCGTTGGATTTTTGGCTTTTATTGTATTGCTTCTTTTCTTCTTGGCATTGAATTTCAAAATTGCCCTCTCTGACCCGGGCAAGATTTCTAGATATATCAAGAATTCGGGCGCAAGTGAGTTGATTATCAGCTACATCAAAGAGAATTTGGTTGCCACCAACAATGTATCTCTCTCTGAGGGCACGAATCTGGAGATTGTGAACGAGAGCATCACGACAGAGCTAATTAATCCGCTAATAGACGAAGCGGTTCTCCGCACCAGCTTAGCGCTAAATGATCCTAGCCCAGAAAATTTGAAATTTGACCTCACGTACGACACTTCAAATCAGACAGTTTTTCCTACAAGCACTGTCTTTACCAAAACCGTGGATCTGCGCAACAACCAATACTTTTTAATCCTGGCCAATTTGAATTTATATCTTTATATTCTAGGCGGCGCATCTCTGGCGCTAATACTGATTACCCTATTGATATTGAAGGACACGCAGGACAGAATCGCTTTCGCTGGTCGTTTTCTGGTCGTATTGAGCCTTGCAATCGCTCTCGTATATCTGGCCCTAGTCTACCTGGCCCCGAGTTACGTCCGAAATGCCTTCAGTCTGACTGGGTTTGCCAGCGACGCCAGACTAGCCAACGCGATGAAGAAAATATGGATTTTCTCGGTAGAGAAGCAATTCGCATTATATTTTGCCGAATTTCTTGTCTTCTTTGTTTCTGGCGGAGTGCTCGGCTATCTGGGTGGGATGTTTCGAAGATTACCATTAGGCGAAAAAATGGAGATCAAGATATGAAAGATTATTCATACGGTGTCATACCAATTTTCCACAAGATAATAGGCCAAGAGCCTCATTTTTTGTTGGTAGAACAGGGTGGCAAGTTTTGGAGTTTCCCCAAGGGCCACAAGGAGGATGAAGAATCTGATGTTGAGGCGGCCAAGCGGGAACTTTTCGAAGAAGCTGGGATTGCTGGCGGTGAATTGATTGAAGACAAAACTTTCAGTGAGCATTATACATATTCACAAGATGGCACCGATCTTGATAAAACTGTCACTTTCTATCCATATTTCTCGAATCAATTCTTCCCGATAATCGACAACAAAGAGATCACCAATTTCAAATGGGTGACGTATGAAGAGGCCAAGAAAACTTTAAAATTCAAGGAAACTCTAGATATTTTGACGGAGGCTTATAATTGGCTTCAGGGTGAAGGAAAAGATGCTTATTTAGGGACAGAATCGACGCCCAGAAGAGTTCACGCTGATTCGCTCAAGGCCGCGATCAAAAGAGATGGTAAATATTTGCTCATAATGGACCATCATGGCAATTGGGAATTACCTGGTGGCAAGATCGAGGCCGGAGAGACGGTGGAAGAGGGATTAAGGCGAGAGTTTCGAGAAGAGACCGGTAGCACAGACCTAAAAACTGGTGAAGAAATAGGGACTTTTGATCTGACAGTCGATTACGGCCTGGCAGTATATGATTTTAGCATTCACATTTACCTTTGCTCTAGCGATATTGAGAACATCAAACTCAGCCACGAGCATCAAGACTCAGGCTGGTTTGATATAGATGAAATCAAAAATCTTCCGATGAAAGAGGGCTACAGAGAAATACTTACTCGCTAAAGGTCATACGTTTGTAGACCGCTCTGGTCGCTTCAACATCTCTCTTGCAATACTTATAGATCTCTTCTGATTTGCCATCGAGGAAATATTTGTAAACCTTGGAGCCATCGATCCCCGCTTCTTTGGGCGAAGCGATACCGAGACAGATGGTCAATTTGTGTAAGCTGACGCCCATAGCGCCCCATTTTTCCCACTCCTTCATCGTGTCAAATATCGGCTCGGAGCGATAACGAGCGAAGTTGAGCTGGCGACTTGGGCGAATCCGGTGGATGACAGAGCGCTTGTAGATGAAACGAAGGTCGAACTCCATAATGTTATGGCCGACAAAGGTGTCGACGTCCTTGGCAATGGCCCAGAATTTGGTCAAGATATCTTTTTCATCGCCAGATAAGCACTGGATCTCGCCGTCGTCTATCCCATAACAAATGCAGAGAATTCGGCCAAATTCACCCTGGAATGAGGTATTCTCGAAGAATTGCTGGAATTCGTTCTCCCCTTTTTTGGTCGGAGCTGAGGATTTCCGTCGCGCGTCTTCCCAAAACATTTTGATGGTTTCAATTTTGTCGCCATCGGCCGGCAGTGTCTCAATATCCAAAAACATTTTCATGAAAGTCTCCAAATCTTTACAAATTTACTAATTGAATACAAATATTACAAAAGTTAAATAATTTTGTTGCTTAGGATTATGTAATAACAAATTTCTAATTTGTATATTTGCAGAAGATTTGTAATTTTGTAATCTTTCGGTAACTATTAATAATTCTCAACAAATAATTCGTAATACGACTGTGGATGATCGCAAGCTGGGCAAATGTCTGGCGCCTTGGGACCTTTGTGGATATAGCCACAATTTCGGCATTTCCAATAGACTTCGCCATCTTTTTCGAAAACAATATCGCCGTCAACGTTGGCCTTCAATTTGAGATATCTCTTCTCATGCTGCTCTTCGACCTCTCCAAGTTCGGTAAACACTTTAGCCTCGTCCTCGAAACCTTCTTCTTTCGCCGTCTTGGCAAAGTCCGGATACATTTTGGATGTCTCGTAATGCTCACCTGCGGCGGCGGCGGCTAGATTTTCGCTAGTAGACTTGACCATAGGGAAATCGTAATTTTCAAGTGTTGAACTCTCCCCGCCCTTAAGTAGTTTCATCAATCTTTTGGCGTGCTCTTTCTCATTGTCAGCAGTCTCCAAGAAGATAGCTGAGATCTGTTCAAAGCCCTCTTTCTTGGCCTGCGAGGCGAAATAAGTGTACTTGTTGCGGGCCATGCTCTCTCCGGCGATCGCGCGGAGAATGTTTTTTGGTGTTTCCATTTTGATCCTTCTTTATTATTTTTTTTCGTCGATAACTTCAGTCACGTCTTCTTCCAAAGTTTTTTCCCTCGAAAGCAACTCGGTTATGCGGCTCTCGATATGACCTATTCTACTCTCAAAATAGCCTTTTGCCAGTACACCGAAGCAGAAGATTACCAAGGGGATGCTTATGAGTGAAAATACAGCCGTCATTATTTTGGAAAAGTCATGAGTCGGCACGAGATCGCCAAAGCCAACCGTGGTGATCGTCATTACCGTAAAATAAAAGGCATCGACATTGCTCCAACCTTCGGTGTGGTGGTAAAACCAAGTGCCGGATAGAAACAAAATAGCTAGCACGATCACAACGCTAAAAATTCCAACACTCTTTTTCTTCATAATTCTCCTTATGTTTACTCTCCAATTATAGCAGATAAATATCAAAATACAGCACCTAATAATTGACAGCTTCTCCTGATTGCTGTATAGTATTAAGGTTTTGGTGCCCAAATTCTACCTGCAAGGAGGTCTGACATGACCTTGATCATGTGAGGGGCTCCCCCAGTGCGGTCACTGACGACTACTGGGCACACCGGTTGGGGGACCCCGATATTATCCAACTCTACCACGCCCCGGCTTTTGCCGGGGTTAATTCTTTGTCCGAAACATGGACAAATCATCATTTTTTTGTTATAATTATCAAGCTCAAAGCCAATCAGATAGCAGCCCCTCACCCTTGATGCTATAATCGAGATATGCATTATCTCTATTTATTGCAAAGTGAGACAGACAAGTCTTTATACATTGGCCAGACATCGGATTTAAAAGTTCGATTATGCGATCATAACTCGGGTAAAAATCAATCAACAAGATTGAAGAAACCTTGGAAATTGATTTATTACGAAGCATATCTCGATCCAAGCCTGGCAATCAAACGTGAACGGCAATTGAAAAGATTCGCCAAATCGTATGCAATGTTGAAGAAAAGAATAGGCTTGTAGCATCAAGGGTGAGGGGAGGAAAGTCCAGGCACCATAGAGCAGGACGCTCGTTATAAATGAGCAGGCAGTAATGTCTGAGAACAGCGCAACAGAAAATAAACCGCCCCTCACCCTTTGTGGACAAAAAATCCGAGATTCGGATTTTGACGCAAGTCAGTCCATGAAGGGTGAGGGGTAAGGGTGAAATCGTGCTCCGATGTTAAATTCGGAGTCTCGCAATCGTTGGATTGTTGAGAGGGTAAGAGCCCACGCGTTCGTATGGCGACATACGTCTGTGGCAAGCCTCGTTTGGTGCAAGTGGGGTGGACCGTTTGAATTAATGTCTGCTCGACAGATTCAAAAGGCCCTCACGCTTAGATAGATTGCTGTCCAAAACAGAACCTGGCTTATGCTTGACTTTGAGCAAAACAAGACTATAATTCTTATATATCACCCTGATTGAAGTAATTTGTGGCCCATAACGTTCCGAGTAATTGGAACGGGGTAACACCTCAACTTCCGTTGGGGTGTTTTATTTTCATTGACAAATTTATCAATTTATTATATAGTTTCGTAAATCTACAAAAAGGTTGGTACAGACTTATGGTTAAAAATTTAACTCCTCAAGATCAGCTTGTGGAGATCGCGCGCTCTATCCTTCTCTTGGACCCGGTTCGTGCCACGGTTTATGATTGGATTGGTCTCGAAGATCGATTTGAGCAGTTGGTTCAAGAGATAGTTGAGAAAAATGTGATCTTGAAGTTTGAGACTATCGAAGAATGCCAGAAATTTTGCGAGCTAATCACACTGGCAAGTTGTAAGGTTTATGTTCTGGTGTGGTATCCATTGATCACAGAATTTATGATCAATGTCGGCATAGATTATCTCCTTGCCCAAGACAGTAGCCAGGCAATTGTGTTGACATGCGCCACTGCATTATCAGTCTGGCCTGAATGTGCTGATTGGAGTATCGAGACTCTTGAGGGAATAGTGCTGGTTAATTCGGCACGGCTCAATGAGAAGCCTCCGATTTCACCCCTTGATTTTGTCACTGATACTCGGCGGCTTTATCAGCAGAACAAATGCGATGATTTTCCACTCAATTTTGAACAATTTCTGGCCTCTTTGCCGAAATGCAAACAAAAGCTAATCAAGAAACCGGTTTTCAATTAAATCAATTTATCCCCCACTGCTCTCACGCAGTGGTTTTTATTTTCACGAATTAATCTTATTGAAATAACGCTCATTTTAGGTTAAAATTAAGCGAAATGTGATCGGGGATCGCTGTGTCATACGACACAGCCCTGTCGAATGACAGGGTCTAATTCATTTTTCATGTATTATCTTTATATATTACATTTGAGAAAAGTTAATAAGCTTTATACTGGTTCAACCCAAGATCTGAAGAATAGGCTTTCTGAGCATCTTGCGAATAAAGTGTTATCGACAAAGAATCGTGATCCCGAAATCATACACTTTGAGACATACAAACTCAAAAGTGATGCGTTGAGGAGAGAAAAATTCCTTAAAACCACCGAGGGCAAAAGATTGCTTCGACAACAATTAAGAGATATTTTGATTTCGATAGATTATATTGATTGATATATTCGGGGATCGTCTAATGGCAGGACAGCGGCCTTTGAAGCCGTGAATCATGGTTCGAATCCATGTCCCCGAGCCAAAATAAAAGCGCCAAGAAATTGGTGTTTTTATTTTGGACATGGATTAGAACGGGAAGGGGTCGGGAAACGGAAGTTTCCCGTGTAGGAAAAAACTAAAAACCGTGGGTTTTTAGAAGCGAAGGATGAGCGCTCGAGATCCCATGTCCCCGAGCCAAGAAAAACGCTCAACTATAAAGTTGGGCTTTTTTCTTGGTTAAAAGCAACAAGATTGACAAATATTGACTTCCAGCCTAATATGAGCTCAAACCAAGCACGGCGTTGTTTGGAATTCGTACAAAGGGGGTCATCAATATGAACCCTAACAAATTGCTGGAATTAATCCAGACCACAGGCCGCGTCATGGCCGGACATCCTGATCATCTCGGCGATCTGAAAAGTTTTGCTGAGCAACTTTTCAAGGAGCATACTGAGGCAGAAAACCAGCCGATTTTACTCGCTGGATGGGAAAGAAAGGCTGACGGCTTTGAAGGTGATGATATTTCCGGCGACCGCGAAACATTGGGCTTGGGTCTGCTGAGAGCGAAGATGGACGTCTGTTTCGATACTGAAAACCACGTCTACGCAACTTTTCCAAATCAGACTTCTGACACCGTTTCGACCGTAATCGAAGTCTGGGAATGGGTCTCGGACGGGGGCAAGAAGGCTGTATTCCTGGTCTTTGAAATCAACGAATACAACGGTGTCGTCGGTCTGGACAACCGTCCAGGATCTGATACAACATGGCGGGTCGCTGCTATCCGCGTCATCAACCTTATATGAGGAGAACGCCATGTTGAAGAAAACAGTACGCGTCATCTTGGCGCTCCTGATCGGCTGGCTGTACCTAAATTACTTTTCAGAGTCATTCGACCAGATTTCGGCGAATTTCGCCGACAACCCACCCAAAATTTCCGAAGGATTCTTCGATCCTTCATCGATGGAGAACAACAATTTATTCCCGCCTTAACCAGAGCAAGCCTGCTCTGGTATTTTATTGCCGGCCAAATGTGCCAGAGTTAAATAAAAGTGGGCGGCTCGCGATGAGCCGCCCTGATAAATTATTTTCCGTCATCGAATTGCATCGAGTCTGGATCCTCTCGTCCCATGCACATGATTCTATAGATTTTATTTGGAAAATCTTCATTTAGATAGACAGCGTACACCGGAGGATCTTCATCAGTGTATCCATGCCGTGTACGCTCATGGCAATATTCCAATATATTTTCCAAGTCCTTATCAGTAGAGTCGCGGAAAGTCGATGCAAGTACTCCATCAGTGCCATAATATCGCACTTTGAGACTGACTCGCCTACTCTCTCTGTCGAAAGTACTGATCCTTCTGGTCAGAACAGCGGGCACAAACCCGCCAATGTTCCACCACCTTAGAATCCATACTTCGTCTCGATGGACTATCCGGGACTTTTTTCCGCGGATAAAATACCATAACATCACGCCATCAAGATCTTTGTCTGGCTGTCTTGGTGCTGATTGCGTTACAGCGCGGATGGTACGCCAGCCCAAGATAGACCACATCAACAAAATTAACGCTACTATCGATGCATCTGCACCGCAGAAAAGACAATATTGCATCAAAATATTATTGATGCAGTAGCCAGCAGTTGCGGCTGCTCCGCCAGCAATTGCTGAACGGATATCGGTCTTGTACTCTCTTCTCTTGTGAAAGTACCCAGGCCCCAGATCCATCTGACGGCCCCATATCTTCAGAATTGGCAATGCCACCCCGAAGAACACGCAAACTAGGAAACCCAGCCAATTTATGGCTGTTCCAATAATAATCCACATAAGTACCTCCTTCCTTGCTGATTTGAAAATGGGACAAGATGGTCCGATCAGCAAGTGAGCTTGTGGTAAAAACACCATAACACAAAAATTATGTGATTTAAATCGTGAGATTTGAGTTTAGATCCCTTGAATAGATAGTGCCTTTATTGTATAAATATGGCAGAGGAGGGTTGAAAAATGACCCTAAAAGTTAAGGTGCCTTTTATGGCACTTGGTCTGGTAGTATTTTTCCAGATATGGCTTTGGCTCAGTACAATATTGTATATATCGCCAAAGGTTCAAACGCTAATTATTTGCTTGGCTGCAATTGCGATCATGCTTCTAGCGCTTAAGATGCATTATCGCGCGGATCAACCGTGGGGACCCTTCATTGACGCTGCGTGTTGGGGATCCATACTTACTGTGCTTTTGGTAGGGGGAGTGAAAGGCTTCGCTCTGTGGACTCCGTGGATAAAGTTGATTGTCTCTCTGCCACCGTCCGGAAACGGCGCATATGCGTTTTACTAAATGCCAAAATTTCGCACAATTGTGCATTCCTTCACACTTAACCAGAGCAAGCCTGCTCTGGTATTTTATTGCCTACCAAATGTGCCCATGAGTTCTGCTTCGGCCACGATATGGCCTTCGGCCGCCGCCATGAAATCGTCACGGCCGGATTGGTTGTCGAGATCGATAGTAGTGTCGAGAGCGTATAGGTGAAAAGTATAATGATGAACTCCGCTTGGCGGACATGGGCCCTGGTAGCCCTCTCCTCCAGAGCTATTAATTCCTTCGACTGCTCCTTCTGGCACTCCGCCCTGTTCGAGATCAGTCAACTCTGGCGAGATATTCCAGACCAGCCAGTGAGTCCAGACACCGTCAGGCGCATCTGGGTCTTCCATCATCAAAGCCAGACTTTCTGCCTCCTCTGGTACATCGTCAAAGAAAAAATTTGGATTGATATTCAAGCCGTCACAGGTAAATTTCTCAGGAATACCGCCCTCATTTTCGAAATCAATAGATCCAAAATTCATTTTGCCTCCTCCAATATTATTTTGCTGCCCTTTTGACTGCTTCGCTGACTGACTGAACTACTCCTCGGTCTAGCGGACTCGGGATTATATTCTCTTCGCTTGGATTCTCGACATAATTAGCCAATGCCATGGCTGCGGCCAGAAGCATTTGGTCGGTAATCCTCTCCGCGTTTGCATCGAGCGCTCCGCGAAATATTCCGGGGAAAGCCAAGACGTTATTGATCTGATTGGGGAAATCAGATCTTCCTGTTGCCACAACACGAGCGCCAGCACCTTTGGCCACGTTTGGATCAATCTCGGGCGTTGGGTTGGCCATGGCGAAGACGATCGCGTCCTTGGCCATCGAGGCAACCATTTCCTGATTTAACAAATTTGGTGCCGAGACTCCGATGAAGACATCTGCATTTCGGATTACTTCTTCGAGTCTGCCTGGCGTCTGATTGTCTGTGATTTTTGCTAGTTCTAATTTTTCTGGAGATAAGCCTGGCCGATCGAGATTAATGGAACCTTGTCGATCCACAACAATAATTTGTGCTCTGCTCTCCGAATAATCAAGTAATATTTTAGTTATCGCTGTTCCGGCCGCGCCAGCGCCAGAGATAACAATTTTGACATTTTGGATGTCTTTGCCCACCACTTTGAGCGCATTGATGAGACCGGCCAACACAACCACGGCTGTGCCATGTTGATCGTCATGCATGACTGGGATACCAATATCTTGCAATCTTCGCTCGATTTCAAAACAGCGTGGGGCGGAAATATCTTCCAGATTGATCGCGCCAAAAACTGGTGCGATGTTTTTCACACTTCGTATGATCTCTTCGGTGTCCTGGGTCGCCAAACAGATCGGGAAGGCATCAAGACCAGCAAATTCAGCCATGAGCAAGGCTTTGCCTTCCATCACCGGAATAGCTCCCTCCGGGCCGATATTGCCAAGGCCGAGAACGGCGCTGCCGTCAGAAACGATGGCGACAGAGTTACGCTTGATTGTCAGTGTCTTGGCTAGAGATTTGTCCTCTGCGATGGCGAGAGAAACTTTGGCAATTCCAGGAGTATAGAAAGTTGAGAGATCGTCTCTAGTTTTGACCTCAACATTTGGGATTATTTTCAATACATTTTTCTTTTTTCTGGCGTCTATCGACGCTTGTCCATAATCAATCATATAACTCCAAAATTCTTTAATAGTTCGCATCATAAGATTAGCACAAATTAGGTCAAATGGCATATCCTTGCTCTGCTCGTAATAATCTGATTAATTTCAGATATAATATATATAACTTTACAAAATAAACGGAACGAATCGAATGAAAAATATTGAAGTTGAAGTACGCGGCATGCTGCCCAAAGAAAAAGTAGAGCGGCTTAAAACTTTATTCGCCAAAGATGGGAGGCTCAAAGAATCCAAAAAACGTTTGCTAATAGATTATTCTTCATTTATTCCGGGCCAAGAGCTCGGAGACAGGGACAGGGATATCCGCCTCCGAACTACCAATGGCCAGCCCGAAATAATTGTCAAACTTGGCAATTGGGGAGTGGACGAGCGTAGAGAAGAAATCTCTATCAAGACAGAGGAGGGCAGCTTCGAGGAGCTAGTCAAAGCTTTTGCTGCCATGAACATGAGAAAAGGGATGATGGCTATCAGAGAGAGTGAAGTCTACGATTATAAAGGCATTGAGTTCGCTATCGTGACTGTACCAAACCATAGCTACTATTTCGAGGCCGAGAAGATGTCAACCGAGGAAAATTCGAAGCAGGCTTACCAAGAAATTCTGGAAGTTTGCAAAGATTTGGGCCTAGAGCCGTTTGACCAGAAGGGATTTCTGGACTATATCGATCTTCTCAATAAGGAAGCCAACCAGGTTTTTGATTTTGAAAAGTACACGCCAGGATACTTCGATAAGTTCTTGATCTAAAAATTTTTCGTGCTAATCATCTGCCAAGAACTATTTTTTGGTGGCGGATTGGACGCTATAGCGTGATAACCGCTACTTTCGGCCAGTAGATTCATTCGGCAGATTTATTGTATGACCTAACGCTGAATGCCCGGAAGCGTTGAACTCAATAATAGCTTCTTTAAGCTTCTTGATGCCGGTTATTAATTCATCATCTTTATAAGTGGCGAAACCAAATCTCAAATATGTCCTGAAATGGTTGCTGTCTCCGGCACATTTAATGCCAGGAACAAATACGATGCCCTTTTTGTCCTTTGCAAATTGCCTAAATTTGTCATCGGCAATCAGATCTTCTTTTAGATCGGTCCAAATATAGTAACCCCCGGCAGGGGTACGAAAGCTAGACTTGGGAAAAATATCCCTTAATTCTGTAACAAGTTCTTTTTGCTTTCTCTTTAGAAATTTAACCCAGATTTCGATGATCATATTCATATCTTGATTCTGGATAATCCCCTCCATTAATCTCGCCGATATGGGGTTAAAACCGCCTGAACTCTGTACGTATCCACTTTCGGAAATTTTCTCAATAACGGATTTCTCTGCCTCTATCCACCCAAGCCTTACTCCTGGACCGAATATTTTTGAAAATGATCCGATGTTAATTATTCTGCCCAAATCCTTTGACAAAATATCGTCATATTCTATTTCTGCAAAATTGAGATATTTATAGACGTTATCAACTAAGAGCCAGGTGTTCTTGTTTTCTTTGATTATTTCAACCAATTTTCTAGCCCTATCCTTACTCATACACACGCCTGTTGGATTCTGGAAGAAAGGCGTGACATGGATGAATACATTTTCTTCATGAGGAATAGTTCGTAGATGCGACAAAATCATATCCACCGAAATACCCTCCGAGTCCATATCTGCGAAATGCAAACTGAGGTTTAATTCTTTAAATAAGTCTATCATAGGAAAATAGGTCGGTCGCTCCATGATTACTGATGCCCTGCCTCCAGAAAGCGAGATGATTGATAAGAGAATCCCATGTGTCGCGCCGTTGGTAATAAATAGATTCTCTGGATTCAGAATTCTTCGCTCTTTACCCCCAATAAAATTTGCGAGTATTCTCTTAAATCTTGGATAGCCTGAAGAGAATCCATATTGTAGAAGATTCGGATCTTTTTCCTTTGATAAATCAAGAGACATTTGGTTGATTATTCTCGAAAATGGAAGTACTGAAACACAGGGTAACCCCGCGCTGATATGTATTCTATCGTGTATATCAAACATTTCGTATGACATGCTGCTTATTTCATTAATAATCTAGATTTCGGTAATAAGGTTATCTTTTATTTTAATGGTACTTTAACATATTTACTCGACAAATGTGTACATTAAAAAAGGCCTCCTAGATAGGCGGCCTTGCGATTGATTTATTTTTTGACTTCGATTTCGAGGACGTAGACCCCAAGGGCCTCACGTTCTTCTGAGTAAATCTCTCGAAGTAGCCAGAGGACCTGATCCCAATTTTTGTCTGGGACAATCTTGGTGTGATCCTCCACATTCAGCATCTCTTCAAAGTCACCGTAGACACGAACGTCTTTCACATGGATCACGCTCTGCTCTGTGCTGGAAGCAAGGAGAATGTCCTCGCCCGGTCGGATAGTTTTGATATTATCATACCCAACACGCACTTCGATGGTTTTCTGGCCAGACGTAATTTGTCTTAAGAGATGGTTCTTTACTCTTATGGTTCTCACTGTATTCCCTCCAACTTTGAAACTCCACTGCTGTGTCACCTTTCGTGGATGATATGCAGCAGGCATTGCGGCATCCAAGCTCCAACCAAGCTTTTGTAAGACAATCGTCTCTTCTACACCCGGCACGATATGGATATAAAGCTTGTGTCCATATGCCGAAAGAACGAATGGTAGGTCTCGGAGCAGAGCGATCATTGCGCAGATATTGTTCGCGCACAGAGGCATGACCTTGATCGGTTCTCCCTTTTTGGGTGTTGCTCCCGCAACGCCCAAAACATTGTTCTCTCGATCAACAGCGACATACACCAATTTGTATTTTGTGTTAATGTCGCCAGTACCACGTCTGTAGTACCCTTCAAAAAGCGAGCCGACCCAAGAATCATCAATACCGTTAAAACACGACTTTAGATTTTCAAGGATCAACTTGCGTACCTGGTCTTCGTGTCTCAGCTCCATTGGAATTACCGAGATATTTAACGCTTCCTCGATATCACAGCTTGATGTGTCCGCAATAAGCTTGTAGAGCATCGTCTCAACAATCCCAATCTTGTAGTGACTGTCAGACTCACCAGCGATCAGATAACCTTTCCTGAGGAAAAAACCCAGAGCTAAAGTATTCTGTTTTGCAACAGTGCAGTAAATCTGCCTCGCACCGTTGGATTCGGCATACTCTTCTGCTTTCGCGAGAAGCTGGCTACCATAACCTTTGGTCGAGCGGAAATGTGGCGATACGATCAGCGGACTGATTTTGTACGTACCCTGTCTCTTGCCAACCACATGAACCATCCCGACAACTTCGTCGTCGACGCAACCGACAAACATTTTCTGTTCTTTGGAGAAATGTCCGATAGCATCAACCCCACCGGAAATGTGGGTCTGAAAAATCCGCTCGGCATGCGACGTATGGTCGCCACCGTAGTAAGGTTCGAGTGCTTCTTTCATCAACTCGATAACAGTTTTAAGGTCAGCACTTATCGCTTCCCTTATGCAAAGTTCGGCCATGTACAGCCTCCTTCGTCTGTCGCTAACCATGCTTTGGTTTGAGCGACTGGAAACTCCCTTGCGGGGTAACATTCTTATAACATAAGAAACTAATTTAGTCAACAAAAAAATCCTCCCTCTTGCCCTGCTACGGATAGTACATTTCTACAATAGTGCGATCTTGATGCCTACTACGCCGAGACTTGACTCCTGTTTCGGAGTGTAGAATTCATATAATTCGGCAAGAAAATTTTGCTTGTCCGAGCCCCCTACCGCTGCTACTCCAACTTGATCAATTAGTTCGGCGAAAGTCTTACTGTATATTAGTTCAGTTACTTTAACTCTAAAAATATCGTGGCTTTTGACATTCTCGAAATCTATAAAATCGCCAGCCTTGATCATCTTACGTTTCTCGTCAAAAAGACGGCACTCTATGCTTTTCTCGCCCGATGCGATTTTTTTGAAGTATTTTGGTTGCAGGCTCATCTTGTGATCTGGCATAATAATTCCATGTTTAGCTGCTAATTTAGAAGTTTGGCCAGATATTGGCCGGTGTATGATGCTTTGACTTTTACGATCTCTTCTGGCGTGCCAGTGGCAACTATCTGACCGCCGCCATCCCCACCTTCGGGACCCAGATCGATGATATGATCGGCTGATTTGATAACATCGAGGTTGTGTTCGATCACCAAGACTGTGTTACCTTTGTCGACCAGAGCTTTGAGCACTCCGATCAGCTTGTTGACGTCTTCGAAATGAAGGCCGGTCGTCGGCTCGTCTAGGATGTAAAAAGTCTTGCCTGTGCCACGGTGAGCCAATTCAGAGGCTAGTTTGATCCTCTGGGCTTCACCGCCGGATAAGGTCGTAGCTGGTTGGCCCAGTCTGATGTAGCCAAGACCAACTTCAGAGAGGACGCTCAATTTTTGATAGATTTGAGGAATATTTTTGAAAAATTGCGTCGCTTCGTCTACCGTCATAGCCAAAATATCAGCAATGTTCTTGCCTTTGAAGTGAATATCGAGCGCTTCGGAGTTGTATCTCTTGCCTTTGCACTCTTCACAAGTGATATAAACGTCTGGTAGGAAATGCATCTCTATCTTGATCACGCCCTCGCCACGGCATTTCTCGCATCTTCCGCCTTTGACATTAAAGGAGAAGCGGCCAGCTTTGTAACCGCGAATTTTGGCCTCAGAAGTAGCGGCAAATAGATCACGAATGAGATTGAAGACTCCAGTGTAGGTGGCTGAATTTGACCTTGGGGTCTTACCAATCGGAGATTGGTCGATATCGATCACTTTGTTTAGATACTCCAGCCCTTTGATCTCTTTGAATTGGCCTGGCTCTACTTTGGCATGGTGAAAAACTTTGGACATATGCTTGGCCAAGATATCGTTGATCAGAGTAGATTTACCCGATCCAGAGACGCCAGTGACGCAGGTGAAAGTATTTAGTGGAATCTTAGCAGAAACATCTTTCAGATTATTCTCGGTCGCACCAATAATTTCAACAAATTCGCCACTGCCTGGTCTGCGAATTTTTGGAATTGTAACCTTCTTCTTACCGGAGAGATATTGACCAGTGATTGATTCGGGACAGGCCATGATTACTTCAGGGCTTCCTTCAGCTACAATTTTTCCCCCGTGCTCCCCTGCTCCAGGTCCGACATCAATGACCCAATCAGCTGATTTGATCGTATCTTCGTCGTGCTCAACCACGATCACAGTATTACCAAGATCACGCAGGTTGTTCAGGGTTGCGAGCAATCTGTTGTTGTCTCGCTGATGCAAACCAATCGAAGGCTCGTCCAGAATATAGAGGACTCCCATCAACCCTGAGCCGATTTGGGTAGCCAATCGGATACGTTGAGCTTCGCCACCAGCTAGAGTGGCGGCGCTTCGGTTGATAGTGAGATAGGACAATCCAACATCTTCCAAAAATTGGAGTCTCTGCATGATTTCTTTGGTGATCAGATTGGCAATCTGTTTCTCATTTGGTGTGAGTTTGCCATCAATCTCTTTGAAAAAAGCGATTGATTTGCTGATAGTCATATCCGAAAGAGTCGAGATATTTGTGCCATATATTTTGACCCCCAAAACCTCACGTCGAAGTCTGGCTCCACCACATATCGGGCATTTCTTGACGATCATATACTTCTCGATCTCGGTCTTGATATAGTCGGAATCAGTTTCCTTATATCTGCGTTCCATATTTGGTATGACACCTTCATACTTTGTTTCATACCCACCAACATTGAAAATTTCCTCTCCTGCACCAAACAAAATCAGGTTGAGCGAATCTTTCGAAAGTTTTCCGACAGGTATATTTAAATCGACGCCGTACTTCTCTGCCGCTTTTTCCATAGTGCGAAAATACCAACCTGGATGACCGATATTACGTGACCATGGTCTGATTGCGCCCTCGCTCAGTGTCAATTTGGGGTTTGGCAATATCAGATGTGGCTCGATCTCTGACTTGACGCCCAGGCCCTGACAATGCTTGCAGGCACCGTGAGGTGAGTTAAAAGAGAATGAGCGGGGCTGGATTTCTGGCATCGAAATTCCGCAATCAGGGCAGGAGTGTTGCTCAGAAAATGATTGATCTGTTTCTTTTTCGAAATCAAAAATAATAATCTTGCCGTTTGATTCTTTCAGCCCCTTCTCGATCGAATCATAAAGTCGGCTTT
Organism: Patescibacteria group bacterium; assembly: GCA_041671645.1. Taxonomy (NCBI): domain Bacteria; species Patescibacteria group bacterium. Next base: position 698,752 of record JBAZBD010000001.1, read on the forward strand.
TGGTCGAATCATCAATATTATCAGCTTCCAATATCACGCGGTCGACTACAATTTCTATATTGTGACGTTTGTTCTTGTCAATTTCTTTGTTCTCCGCCTCTTCGAGGTCCATGATGGTGCCGTCGATCCGGATACGAGAAAAGCCAGATTTCAAGATTTTGGCGAAGACATCTTTGTGCTCGCCCTTCTTGTCCTCGACTACTGGCGCCAAGACGGCCAGGCGACGAGTCTGGGTATTTTCTCTGATAATAGTATCGACAATTTGGCCAACGGTTTGCTTGACCACTGCTTTGCCACATTTCGGACAGTGGATGATGCCAACTCGTGCGAATAGGAGACGATAATAGTCATATATTTCGGTGATAGTGCCGACAGTAGAGCGAGGATTGCGAGAAGCGGATTTCTGATCTATCGAGATGGCTGGTGAAAGACCTTCGATACTATCAACGTCTGGCTTTTCCATCATGCCGAGAAACTGTCGTGCATAAGAAGAGAGCGACTCAACATATTTGCGCTGTCCCTCTGCATAAATCGTGTCGAAAGCAAGGGAGGATTTACCTGAACCGGAAAGGCCGGTAATCACGACAAACTTATCTCTCGGAATTTCGAGCGAGACATTTTTCAAATTGTGTTCCCTTGCACCGGTAATTTTTATATTATGCATGGAAATAATGGATTACGAATTATTCAAATTACGAATGTTTATTCTTATCAATGCTCCGTACTGCTTCGCAGGTGAAAATTGATCCGCAAAATTATACCACTCTCAGTCAAGTATTTCAATCGTGGCCTCCTTTCGCCCACCTTGCGGATGAAATTGCTTGCATTTTTTTGCGTTTTATTTATATAGTAAGAAAAGCAATCGATAACAAAAAAATATTTATAAATAGGAGCAAGTTATGGAGAACAACATCGACACCATCATCGGCGTCAATGTGACGCTAAAGGGCAACCTTTATAACAAAGGTTCGATCCAAGTCAACGGCAGTGTCGAGGGGGAAGTGAAGAGTGATGAGAACATTGTGATTGGCGATTCAGCCAAGATCAAAGGCCCAGTCATCGCCAAGAAGATAGAAGTTTCCGGCGAAGTTATCGGCACTATCGAAGCTTCTGAGAAACTTGAGATCAATCCGACAGGCAGAATCGTTGGAGATTTGAAGGCCAAAACTTTGATTATCAAAGAAGGCGCTGCTTTTGTTGGCAAGAGCTTGATGCCAGCTACTTCTGCCGCAGGAGACACTGAGGCCAAGAAAGACGCCAAGGACGAAGAAACTGAGAAGGATTCAGCCACAAACGTATTTGAAGAAGAGAGCAAATTAGCCGACAAACCAGAATCTTCCGACAAGCTAGGCTTCTTTAGCAAAAAATAATTAATTCAAGTTCGCCTTCAATTTTCTGTTTTGAGATTTGAATTTTGAATTTTGAATTTTGAATAATGTACTATTATATTTTCGATATCAAGAGATGCAAGAATAAGACACTCGTAACTGACATCAAAAGCTACTTGTCTTCTCTTGGCATTTCCGGAGAATTTACCTATCCTTCGGCCGCCTACACCACCGAGGAGCTTGTCGACTTGGGCATCTCCAAGAAATATAACACTATCGTCGGAATCGGCAGTGATGATTTGGCGAATTCGATTGCCAGTCGCCTTTGCGGGCGACAAGAAGCGATGGGTATGATTCCGCTCGAAGCTTCGGCCGAGCTCACCGCCCTTATCGGAGCGAAAACCTGGCGCGAAGGCGCGGAGAACCTAAGATATCGCAAGATTACCACTATGAAAATAGGCAAAACCGCAAATGGTAGCGGATTTTTGACTGATTTGGAGTTGGCGTTGAAGGGACCGACTGAGATAACGATCGAATTTCGAGATTATATGGTCCAGGCTAAGGTAACCAAACTGGTTATCTCTAACTTCAACCCTGAAATTACGAAGATCGGACCAGACTTTCTCGATGTCGTATTCGAAAGTGTTGCTCCAGAACAAAATATGCTCTCTAGAATTGGAAATTTTCTCGGCATGGGCAAAGATGACCACAAAAGCAGTTTTTCCCTTTTTCGAGGCCGCTCACTCCGACTTTTCACAAGCTCTCAGATTCCGCTCGCCTCAAAGGGCCACGCGATAGCCAAAACTCCTCAGTTGGTCGAGAGCTCAGACGAAGATTTGCGTTTAATCATCGGCAAAAAGAGTGTCATCCTAGAATAAAATCTCCCGTACTCAAGAAAAAGGAAACTTATCAGGCGAAAAAGAAAAAAGCTATTACTCATTGTGTTCGCTTCCCTGACTGTCGTGGTTCTGGCAGTTTTGACGATTTTGTTTTTGAGATGGCGCGAAGCGCGTGAAATTCCAAAGACCGAAACGATACCTGCAGGAACAGAACAAATTGTTTATCCAGCCCCTGCGGCTCCTTACCCGGAGCCAAGCACCACGAACGAGTCGGCCCCAGCTCCAAGAGTTGCGGAGGTAAAAACAACGGCAAAGCCAGCGAAGGTCCTACTCGGAGTCCCCTTCACCTCTCAAGCGCCAAAATCTGTCTGGGACGCTCTGCATGAAGATGCCTGCGAAGAAGCGAGCCTGATCATGGCCCACCGTTATATCGATGGCACTGAGATCGAGAGCATTGATTCTGCCGACCAAGAAATTAATGATCTGATTAAATTCGAGGAGTCCAAAGGGCTTGGCACGAGTATCACGCTCGAAGAGCTCAATAATATTGCAAAAGAATATTATGGCATGAATTCCGGCCAGATTGTTCCCAACGTAACAAGCGACATTCTGAAGGACCAGCTAGCCGAGAGCAAAGTAATCATCCTGCCAGCCGCCGGTAAATTGCTCAATAATCCAAATTTCAAGAACGGCGGGCCGAATTATCACATGTTGGTGGTAAAAGGATTCGAAAACGGCAACTTCATCACCAACGATCCAGGCACTCGCAAGGGTGAAGGCTATCAGTACACGCCGGAAACGCTGATCGATGCTCTCCACGATTGGAATCCAGATAATATTCTAAATGGCGAGAAGAATATCCTGGTTTTCGCCAAATAAATAATCATTAGTAAATGATCAAAGATCAATGGTCAATTATTCCCAAAGGGACCCTTTTAGGGCAATTAAGTATCAATTTCAAAAATTAAGAAATTAATCACTTCGATGCTTAGATGATCATTGATACTTGAGCGTTGATACTTCCTAAGAAAATATTGACCTATGCCAAGTTTTGTGCTATTTTAGTGTTGTATTAAGAATAAAAAGGAGTCCAGTATCAAACCACGGTTTCTTCGTGCCAATAGACAAATTCGTTTTTCACCCATAATTGTGATCGACGACGAAGGCACGAACCTTGGAACTTTGTCCCTCGACCAGGCCTTAGCCATCGCGAATGAAAAAGGCCTTGATCTCGTTGAGATCAATCCTACAAATCGTCCACCGATCTGCAAAATTATGGACTTCGGCAAGTATAAGTACGATTTGGCCAAAAAGGAAAAAGAGAGTCGGGCAAAGCACAAGGAAACAGAGCTGAAGGAGATACGACTTACTTTTAAGATTGGCGACCACGATCTGGAATACAAAGCCAAACAGGCGAATGGATTCATTGCAGATGGCGACCAAGTCAAAGTTTCGATGAGACTTCGCGGCCGAGAAAACGCCCTTGGCGAGATCGGATTAGGGGTATTTGCTAAGTTCGCCGAGATGGCCAACCTTTCGTATGAGAGAAACCCAGTTCGAGCAGGCAATCAGATCGTTGGAATGCTCGTCGTGAAAAAAGAAGTTAAGCAATCATAAAGATTTAAAAATATTATGAAATTAAAAACACACAAAGCAACAATCAAAAGAGTCAAGACTAGCGCAACTGGTAAGCTTTTACGAGTCAAATCAGCCAAGAGCCATCTTCTCTCCCACAAGGCCAATCCTACAAAGACTGACTTGGTTGTCGCTCACGCAGATCAGAGACGAGTCAAGAGATTGACTCCTTATAGCTAAATTCTTTTGGAGAAAAAATGAGAGTCAAAACTGGCGTCGTCAGACGAGCCAAACACAACAAAATGTTAGCAAAGACCAAGGGCTTCCAAGGACGCCGAAGGTCAGTTTATAAACTTGCCAAGCAAGCCGTTCTTAAAGCTGGCGTTTACGCTTACCGTGATCGTAAGGTCAACAAGCGCAACTTCCGCTCACTTTGGATCGTCCGCATCAACGCAGGACTTCAAAGCTTCGGCATTTCATACTCTCAGTTCATCAACAAGCTTCTGAAAGCAAACATCACACTCAATCGCAAATTCCTAGCTGATCTCGCTACCAACCACCCAGCTGAATTCGAAGCAGTGGTCAAAAAAGTCAAATAGTCGCACTATAAAAAAATCCTCGGACAATGTCTGGGGATTTTTTGAATAAAAAAACAATCATTTTTTACTTGTAACTGTTGACAACATCTCTAGATTATTGTATAAATTAGAGTCACGGAAACGGCGGTTAGGCCGACTGTTTATCGTGAAGAGGAGGTCGATATGACCATTGAAAATTTAACAGACAGAATATGTCTGCAAGAAATCCTGCTGAAGCGACTGCTGTTAGAGCACGATCGCCCAGAGTTGCAAAGAGTGCCGGCGATTGAATACGCTTTAAGTCTTTTGGCATACAGGTACCATACGGATGATATTGCTTTAAGCATTATCTATGTTGAGCGTTCCCATCACACACCGGTCGCATCTTTGGCCAACAACATTGCGCAAGCTTTCCTGTTTATGTCTCAAAACAAGCGCGGACTCGGCGCGACGAAAGATTTTTGCAAGAAAGACCGTGATAAAGCCCGTGCAATATGGGAGTGTTACGCGGCCACTAAGCAAGCCAGAACGATGAACGCCCTCTACGGAACAATTACTGGCATTGGATACGGCGCCCATGATCCTGTCGCAATTGGGTCGAAAATAATCCAGGTATTCGGTGGAGAATGGCGCGATTGGGGTGATTCCAGTAACAGTTTTTTTTCTATCGTAAAATTGCCATGGGGCAGTATTGACCTTGTCAAAATTGGCGATGGCATGAAATGCAGTGAAAGCGTAATCACCTTCGGCACACAGATGAACATGGAAAGTGTCTTTGACAGCTTACGTCTTCTTGATGTTAACCCAGCGAGACAACAGGAAACCAAATCGGGGCAGCAAATAATTTGCTTTTCCTTGACGGTCGAATATACCAATGATCTCTTCGACCGTCTCTACTTCCGTATTGTCTCCTTGCCCTGACCGTAAAAATTACCGTTCTGTGCCAAATTTGGCACGGGGATCCGAGACGCTGCACAAAGCAGCGTTCCGCCCCTTTTATCTCAAATCGTTGAGCTAATAGGTAGCGAGAGATCTACTTTTTAAAAAATCCCCTGAGATTATCGGGGGATTTTTTGTATCAAGATAAGTAATTATTTTTTGACTTGAAATTTGTCACCGTGACCAGGAATTATATAGTCTGCGACTGCGAGAATTTTCTTCCGGCTTTCGTCGTAATCGACTAAATTATTTGCCAGTGGTGGATTCACTTCCATATCGGCAAAACTTTCATCGGCCATGGCATCGCCAGCGATGACAATGTTTCCCTCGTCAGTGTTTACTAGCACTGAGATGTGATCTTCGGTGTGGCCTGGAGTTAGCAGTATCGAAACATCTTTGGCAATTTCCGTCCCATCGATAATCTCAGATCTCTGTACGCTTTTCTCCTTTGGAATATGGTATTGGCCGATATAATCTTTCCTGAGTTTGCAGAATATCTTGGCGTTTTCAAACAAATATGTGTTGACCACGTGGTCCAAATGCATATGGGTCAGAATGACGATGTCGATCTGATCGGGAGTTAGGTTCTCCTTGGCCAATGCCGCAATTAATTCATCTTTGTCTCCGAAATAGCCCGCGTCGACAAGGATATTTTGGTCCGACTTGATAAGCGTCGTAGTTGAGCCAATCCGAAGTTTACCTTCTATCGCCTTGCCATGAACACCCTGAACTACTATTTTGATCTCTGCCATATTACTTTTTTTCCTTGCCCCAAATGATTAGAAGTACGAACATAAAACCGATAGTAATTAGAACATCAGCAATATTGAAAACAGTCAGATGGAAAAACGGGATATAATCGACCACTCCACCGAATATGGCGCGCTCTATCAGATTGGTAACCACTCCCACCGAGATCAATATTTTTGGCAAAACTGGTAGCGACTTTGATCGGACAAGTAGCGCTACAGCCAATATCAGAACCAGAATTACTGAGATAAATGCGATTGGTCCCTGCCAAAAGCCGAGATAGAAACTATTGTTGAGGCTTCCGAGGTTAAATTTGAATATTGAGAAATCGATCAACAAAAGCGCCGCGATATAGCACGGTATTGAGACGAATAAATTAACGTTCTTTTTTGGCATTATTCTGGCATGTTACACAAAGATCAGCGTAAGGCATAATTTTCAGTCTTCCTGTCTCTATCTCGTCTCCGCACTTGGCACATTTACCATATGCGCCGCTATCAATTGATTTGAGCGCTTTGTTGATTTTCTTCAACACTACTTCGAGCTGGTCATCAACGGCCATACTATTCTCGAAATCAGTCAATTCCTGGGTGTTGTCATCGCTAATATCACCGTAGTCAGGGTATTTCTTGAGCTTTTTGATCTGCTCAGCAATACGCTCTTTTTCGGCTAGCATCGCTTCTTTTTGCTTCTCGATATATTGTTCTGTTGGTTTCATTTCGATCTCCTGATTTTATGGCCGAGTATCTTGGTCCAAAGATAAATGGCGCCGATAATAAAAATTGCTAAACTGATGATTTGACCAAATGAAATTGGGCCCAGAATCTTAGAGTCATCTCGCCAAAAATCAATAATGAATCGAAGCCCACCGTACATGGTGATCATGGTGTAAAAAAGTGTACCGTCGGTCTTGAACTTCTTTTTCATGGTGACAAATAAAGTCACGAGGATCAAAATTAGGGCCAGACATTCATAGGCTGGGACTGGAATCTGATGATTGAGACTTAATTTTGAAAAAGTTCTGATACCGGAATACTCCCCCGCCATCAGATTGCCAATCCTGCCGAAGAAAAGGCCAGCGGCAAAAGCAACTGCATAGATATCGAGCCATTTCAGGATATTTTCCTTTTGGGCCTTGATCAGAAGGGCGAAGACAGCTCCGCCGACAATGAAACCACCGTAGGAGACAAGGCCGCCGTCCCAAAGATAAAAGATTTCTTTGAGCGATTGAAATTGTTCGTGATAAAGCACGAAATATGTAATCCTAGCGCCAATAATTCCAGCCAAGACAGAATAGACGATGTTGTCAAAAAGAAATTCTGTATTGTAGCCCTTGTACTTGGCAAGTCGATAAACGAGCAAACTACCGATCAGGATGCCCAAAACAGCCAGCACGCCATGTGTATAAAGACTAAATTGCCCGATTGTGAATAATATTGGATACATAAGAGAAAAATTATTAATTCTTAATCTTTAATTCTTAATCAATTTTTAAGTTCTAATACCAAATTATTAAATTAGAATTAAATTAGAAATTAGCAATTATTAATTATAAATTGTTTGGTAGCTATATTATATCTTGCTGTTGACCCGCTATGTCAAGTCTTGATAGAATCTAAATATCAAAAATGACAAATGAGGAACTAAAAAAAGAGTTGAACTCCGAGATCTTGAATGACTTAAGCACCGAGGTCAATCCAAAAAAAGATATCTTGGACCTAGTGATTGACCTGGTCAAAACCGGAGTCGTCGTTTTCGTGGTGGCCTTCTTGCTCCGCTATTTCGTAATCCAGCCTTTCCTTGTTGATGGCCAGTCGATGATGCCAAATTATCATCACAAAGAGTATATCCTGACCGAAAAATTATCTTATATGACTGGAGAGCCAAGGCGTGGCGATGTGATCGTCTTCCGCTATCCTCGCAACCCTAGCGTCAGCTACATCAAGAGAGTGATCGGGCTGCCTGGTGAGACGGTTAGAATCGCGAACAACAAAATTACAATCGTAAATTCTACAAATCCGAGCGGAATGGTGCTGACTGAGGACTATATTCCTGCTGATTTTAAGACCAAAACTTACGACAACGGCGACAGCAAATCTGCCTTTGAGAAGACCTTGCAAGAAAAAGAGTATTTCGTCATGGGCGACAATAGAGAACATTCTTCTGACTCTCGTGAGTGGGGCGTATTACCAAAAACTCTAATTACCGGCAGAGCCTGGCTCACCCTGATGCCGCTAGATCGCATCAAAATTCATGAAAGAATCACCTACAAGACGAGTATATCGTATATTTCAAATCGATTATCGCTTCTTGCTTCGAACTCTACCAAGTAAATGAGTATCAATATAGATCGGAACTCCATTCATCGGGACGACGTCTCTGATGCGATTTTCTAGATAACGAACTTGAGTGTAATGAGGGACTTTCTTGGCTGAAACCACGATTTCAAATTGAGGAGGAGTGCTTCTTTTCTGATTGAGTTTCTGGATATCTTGAAGCTGAGGATTGGATTGCTTGGAAAGTTCGATGATCTCATCCAATAACTCCTGTGGGACTATGGTATTTCTGTTCTCGGCCACTGCTACGACCTGAGTTAGGAGCGAGTTGATATTGACCTCATCTTGAGCAGAGATAAAGACTATTGGAAGCCATGGCGCAAAATTGAGTTTTCGCTGGAGAATCCAGATCGTCTTGGCCATATATTCTTGCTGGTCTCCTGGGATCAAGTCAATCTTGTTTACTGCCAAGATAATGCCCTTGCCCCACTCTTTGGCGTTGCCAAGAATGTTGGCGTCCAGAGCGACTAATCCCTCGCTAGCATCGATGACCAGTATGGCAACATCACAATTCTTGAGTGCTCTCTCGGCGCGAATGACGCTAAAAGATTCGATCGTGTCATGGCCAACCTTGCCAGGTCTACGGATACCAGCGGTATCAGAAATTTGAATATTCTTGCCTTTGTGAAAAAAGCTGACATTGACACTGTCGCGAGTAGTCCCGGCTTCTGCCGAAACAACCGCTCTTTTTTCGCCAATAATAGTGTTGAGCAGAGTAGATTTGCCTACATTTGGTCGCCCGATTATAGCGAGGCTAATATCATAATTAGTATGAACTTTGGCTGGTACTGTCTCATCGTCTTTCAACTCTTTGGCAATAACATCGAGAAGATCACCGGAGCTTTTGCCAGAAATAGCGGAGACAGGAATAGGATTCTGAAAGCCGAGGCGCTTGAATAGATCAATTGATTCGAGACGAGAAACATTATCAACTTTGTTGACGACCAGAAGCACCTTCTTGCCGCTTTTCTTCAGTCTGCGAGCGACTTCCTTGTCCTTCTGATTGTCTGGCTCGTTCCAGTCGACGATGAAAAGGATGAGATCGGCGCTTTCGATAGCAGTATCGACGCCATCTTGGATTGAGAGATCAATCTCCTTCTTGGTCCCTGATTCGATACCAGCTACGTCGATGAGGGTGAATTCTTCGCCCTGCCAGTTGACCTCACCATAAAGACGGTCCCTGGTCGTGCCAGGAATCGGAGCTTCAATAGCTACGCGTTTGCCGCATAGACGATTGAACAGCGTAGATTTGCCAACGTTTGGTCGGCCGATCACCGCTACAATTTTTTGGTTTTCTTTCTCCATTGTTGATTGACTATAACATAAATATACAAAAAATGGTAGCACTTACGTACTACCATTTTTTCTTTTATCGAGTTAACGATTAGCGTCTGTCGCCGAAGCGATTTCCGCCACTGTTTCTAGAGTCTCTACCACCACTGCGGTCGCCAGATGGGCGCTCAGTTTGTGGACGAGCAATACTTACGAAAATAGTTCTACCGTCAACTTCGGTGTTGTTGGTAAGCTCAATAGCCTTTTCGGCCATTTCTTTGTTGGCAAGGGTAACGAAACCAAAGCCACGTGATTTTCCGGTAAAACGGTCCATCACAACACGAGCTTCAACGACCTCAACTTCTGGAAGTGAACTAAAAACATCTAAAAGCTTAGCATCGTCGATGTTGTAACTAAGATTACCGACGAAAAGCTTGTTGTCTTCTTCTCTCATAATAGGATCCTTTCATTTATAAAAATCGACCTTGTTTGTCTGGTCTCAGCCGACTAATTCTCCAAAATCCCATTAGAGCCTAAGCGAGTAGTTTCAAACTTGCACATATCATAGCACAAATGATGGAAAAAAGATAGGGGTTAGAGTCTAAAAACTGGAATTTGCGTCCGACTTTGCTATACTCATGTCATGATTGTAAACGTAATACCAGAGGTCAAGGTTGGTGGAGAGATGGAGAGCTTCTCCTATTTGGTTCCCGAGGAGCTAGAGGGAGAGATACGAATCGGCTCAGTCGTCTCTATCCCTTTTGGTAATCGTAAGATTCGAGGCGTTGTCGAAGGGACGACGGAACACGGAGCAAACAATACTAAGTATGAAATAAAATCGTTAATTTCAGTTGACCCGAATATCATTTTCACTGAAAAATACATAAAAATCGCCAAATGGATATCATCATACTATTTATGTAGTTTGGGCGAAGCAATCGAACTATTCCTCCCGCCGATGATGAAAAAACCGCGCCCAGGAGCACAGGTTGAAAGTTCAAAGTCCAAAGTCAAAAGTCCGATTGAATTAACAAATGAGCAGCAGGAAATATTTGAAAAACTGAAACTAAGCCTGAATTCAAAAGCGAAAAAACATGCTCTGATCCGTGGAATTACTGGATCGGGGAAAACAGAAATTTATATTAAATTAGCCGAGGAAACATTACAACTTGGGAAGCAGGTCATAGTATTGGTACCAGAGATTATTTTGACTCCCCAAACTGTCGAGCGCTTCCAAAAAACTTTTGGCGACCAAATTACCCTGATGCACCACAATCTCTCGAAATCGGAGAAATTCAATTGTTATTTTGATTTTTATACTGGGAAGAAGCCGATTATTGTTGGACCACGATCTGCTTTGCTAATCCCCTGTCCCAACATCGGGCTTATTATCATCGATGAAGAACAGGAAGATTCCTTCAAACAAGATCAAAATCCACGTTACCACGCTGTCACACTGGCCGAGAAAATCGCTGAGGCTACAGGCGCACAGCTCCTCCTCGGTAGCGCCACGCCCAAAATTGAAACGTTCCACAAGGCGAAAACGGGACAGTTTGATCTTTTCGAATTGACCGAACGGTACAACTCCGCCAAATTGCCTCCAGCAGAGATCGTGGACTTAAGGAATGAACTCCGGACTGGCAACAACTCCCCGATCTCAGAGAAGCTTCGCCAAAGCATAGAAGATATTTTGGAGAAGAAAAAACAGATTCTTCTCTTCCTAAATCGTCGCGGTACATCCACCTTCGTCTCTTGCCGAGATTGCGGACACGTGATAATATGCAAAAATTGCTCCATCCCACTTATCTATCACCTTTATGGCCAGAAAAGTGAGTTGAATTGCCACCACTGTGATTTTCGCCAAGATGTCCCGATTACCTGTCCAAAATGCCACAGCCCAAAGATCAAATTTTTTGGCTCTGGGATTGAGAAAATTGAGACAGAGATCAGGAAGTTGTTTCCCCTTGCCAGGGTAGCCAGAGTAGACGCCTCAACGATCAAATCGAAGACCGACTACGAAAAGTTTTATCTCTCGTTCAAGAATCATGAGATCGATATCGCCATAGGTACGCAGATGATCGCCAAGGGCTTGGATATTCCAGGAGTTGACCTGGTCGGGATTGTTTCGGCTGATACCGGTCTCCACCTGCCATATTATCGAGCGAGCGAAAAGTCTTTTCAAATCCTGACTCAGGTCTCGGGCAGAAGCGGACGCAGAGGAGTGGCCGGCAAGACGATACTCCAGACCTACTGGCCCGAAGCCAAGCCGATTATTGACGCCAGCCTTCATGATTACCAAACCTTTTATAAGGATGAGATCGCGGAGCGTGAAAAGCATAATTATCCCCCCTTCCAGCATTTGATCAGAATAATTTCTGAGGACGAAAGCAGCGGAAAAGCAATCGAAAAGATTAGAAAAGTGGCGGCGGAATTAGCCAAAAACAAATTATCCTTCATCGGTCCTGGCGCTTGTTTCTATGAACGTCTTCACAACAAATTTCGCTTTCACATCATCGTCAAAGTCGACAAGCTTCCAGATCAAAGATTGCACGAAGTGGCAAAACTTTTTCCCCACCTCGTATGGGACGTCGACGCCGTAAATTTGTTATAATTTAGCTTACTAGAAAAATATATTTGTCGAAAGTAAAAATATGAAACTAGATATCTTCAAAAATGGATCCCCAATACTTCGCACACCCACAGAAACGGTGACTGATTTTGACATGGAACTCCAGAAAACTATAGACGATATGATCGAGACGATGAGGGGCGCCAACGGAATCGGCTTGGCCGCACCACAGATCGGTAGCTCGAAGAAATTATTGGTCTGCGAATTTGCAGGAGATGAAGAGAGCAAGATTCCGGCTGTCCCGCTAACTGTCCTTTGCAACCCCGAAATTGTTCAATCGTCAGACGAACTAAAAAATATGGTCGAGGGCTGCCTTTCCTTCCCTGGTATGGAGTTGATCGTGAAAAGACCGAAAAAGGTGAAGGTGAAGGGCTTTGATAGATATGGCGAACCGATCGAGATCGAAGCTGACAATTTGTATGCTCGAGTGCTACAGCACGAGATCGATCATCTAAATTGCACCCTTCTGGTCGACCATCTAGAGGAAGTTGACGTTATTTTTATCGGCACTGGCACGCTCGGCGTCCCTGCGCTCAATGCCCTAGCAACAGACCCGCAATATCGCATCAAACTTGTCATCACCGGTGAAAATCTTGCCGTCTCAAGAACTCATGCCGACAACATCAACCCAATCGAGGAAACTGCCAAGAAATACAAGATCCCAATTCTCAAGACCAAGAATATCAAGGATCCTGAAACAATTGAGAAAATCAAAGCGACTAAGCCAAAAATTGGCATTATGGCTGATTTTGGTCAGATCGTCAGCGAGGAGATTCTCAACATTCCAGAGTTTGGCATCATCAATATTCATCCTTCACTACTTCCTAAATACCGTGGACCCTCTCCAATCCAGCAACCGATTCTGGACGGCGTCAAAACTACTGGCGTAAGTCTGATACTAACGGCGAAGAAAATGGATGCTGGCGACCTTGTTTCTCAAACTATTGTGAAACTTCAAGGTTCGGAAACTTCTACTATTCTGAAGAACTTCCTGGCCGAAGTCGCTGCAACGCAACTTCTGAATTCCCTGCCCTACTATATCGCTGGCGACTTGAAGCCTGAGCCACAGGGAGAGAAGCGGATCAGCTATACCCGCCTTTTCACGAAGGAGGATGGCCTTGTCACCGAAACAACTCCAGCAGTAGAGGTTGAGAGGAAAATTCGCGCTTTTGACGCTTGGCCCAAGGTCTACACTATGGTCAAGGGCAAGAGAGTCCAGCTTCTCTCTTCACATTTCGATAAAGAAAATAATTTCTTCATCGACCGAGTCAAACCAGAGGGCAAAAGTGAGATGAGTTATGAAGACTTTGTCCGAGGTTATCATACCGAAATCAAATTCTCTGAATCGCGTTGACATAATGCTCTTATTTTGTTATTCTAATCAGAGAAATTTAAGTTTTTTAGGAAAAAAATGTTGAAAATCAGACTTACCAGAGTCGGCAAAAAGAATAGCCCGGCTTACCGTGTCGTAGTCGCAGAGCAGAAAAAAGCTGTTCAGCGCAAATTTATTGAAATCTTGGGTAATTACAACCCAGTTCTCAAACCAAAACAGCTTGTTATCGACAAAGAGCGAGCACTTTTTTGGATGAGCCAGGGCGCTCAGCCTTCTGACACCGTCAACAATTTGATGGTTGATCTTGGCATTTTGTCCAAGGACAAGAAAATCAAAAAGGTTTTCGGCAAAGCCACCAAGAAAAAGGACGAGGGCAAGGAGCCAGAAGCTCCTAAAGCCGAAGAAGCAGTCGTAACAGCCGAGAGTGCCGAAGAAGCAGCTGCCGAAACTCCTGCAGAAGAAGCCCCAGCCGAAGAATCCAAGGCTGAAGAACCAGTTGTTGAAGAGCCAGTTGCTCCAGAAACTCCAGTTGAGGAAACTCCAGCCGAGGAACCAGTTACTGAAACCGAAGCTCCTGTTGAAGAATCTCCTGAAGATTCTGTTGAAAAATAAACAAACTTTCCGTACAATAGAGCCATTAAGTAATATTTTTACACCGAAACCCGTGTAGAAAGGAAAATGTGGAAGCAGATCAGAAATTTGTTGAAGATCTAGTCAAATCAATCGTCGAAAATCCAGGAGACGTTAGCACTGAAAGAACGATCGACGAAAGAGGTGTCCTTATCAAACTCAATGTCAATCCTGAAGACATGGGCAAAATCATTGGCAAAGAGGGCAAAACTGCCAAAGCTATCAGAACTTTACTTCGTGTTTTCGGCGCTAAATCAAACTCAAGACTAAACTTGAAAATTGTTGAGCCAGAAGGATCCGAGAGACCAGAGAGATCAGAAACTGCTAGCGAAGATCAAGACGACGTTGAAGATGCTACCAAAAGCGCTTTGGACGACGTTCCAAACGACGTATTGGCCTAAATACAAATTGAATTTTATAAGAGTCGCCACAACTCTTACCATCCCAAAGATGGTTTGATGTGGCGATTTTCTTTTTTCAATAATTATTAATCGATATAAACTATGAAATTTGACATTATTACACTGTTCCCTGAAATGTTCGTCGGCCCCTTCTCGGAGTCCATTTTGAAGAAGGCCCAAAACAAAGACCTGATCAAAATTAATTTTCACAATCTAAGAAATTGGGCTACTGACGCTCATGGCACCGTCGATGATACTCCATATGGCGGAGGTGCCGGCATGGTCTTGAAAATAGACGTAATGGACAAGGCGCTGGAAGCAGTCAAAAGTGACAAAGCTGAAGGCTCAAAAGAGAAAATTATTTTGCTATCGCCAAAAGGGCGAAGATTGAACCAAGATATCGTCAGAGACTTAGCCCAGTATGACCGTCTAATCCTGCTCTGCGGGCATTATGAGGAGTTTGACGAGCGTATACGGGAGAATCTAGTTGATGATGACATCTCGCTCGGAGACTTCGTCCTGACGGGTGGAGAGATCCCAGCCATGGCGCTAGTTGATTCTGTCTCTCGTCTCGTACCAGGGGTGCTGAAAGAAGGATCTCCAGACGAAGAATCCTTCATGCAAAAGGATGAATCAGACAATTTCCTGCTCGAATACCCTCAATACACTAGGCCAGTAGAATACAAAGGTTGGAAAGTGCCAGAAGTCTTGCAATCCGGCAATCATGGCGAGATCGACAAATGGCGAGATCAAAACCGTCAAAAAGCTGAATAAATTCACTTTTTGGGCACAAAAAATCCCCAATGAAGGGGTAGGCGGGTCTCCGCGCATGTAACATGCTTGGAGACCCTCTGAAATTATCTACGTTGTGACTGAGACGGCATATTTGCCGCTTTCTGGTGCTCTACGAAGCCATGTAATCGCTGCTCGATGGCCAGTTCCTACAGGACAATTGCGGACGACTGCTCCGTCGTTGAGGATTTTAACGCCAATGACGCCAAATTCCTGCACACAGGCTTCGATCCGTGAGACTGCCGTCTCTGCTGACATTGGCTGACTACCGTCAAGCCCTGCCAACAATTTCTTCTTTTTGTCTGCCATTTGATTGGCTCCTTTGGGGGTAGAATGCTCCCTAACTTGATCCTTGGGGGATCGCCTTAGAAAGACTAGGCAAAGCTAATATCTAGCTCTGGACTAGCCTCACTAAATGCAGTATTATTACTACACAATATTTTTGGAATATTTGCAATTATACTGTTTATTAGTCTTTTTGTCAAGAGTACCGAACAAACATCGAATAAAATGATTGGATCCCCGGATCATGGCTAGCGCCTGTCCGAGGATGACAACTAAATAATATGGCCATGGAACATCCTTTTAAAATTCATTCCGATTGGAAACCTGCCGGCGATCAGCCGGAAGCGATTTTGGCATTGACCGAAAATCTGAAAAAGGACGTGAAACATCAGACCCTTTGGGGTGTGACAGGAAGCGGCAAGACCTTCACCATGGCCAATGTGATCCAAAATGTGCAGAAGCCTACTCTAGTGATCGCACACAACAAAACTCTGGCCGCACAGCTAGCCGATGAGTTTCGCGCCTTCTTCCCAGAAAATGAAGTCCATTATTTCGTTTCGTACTATGATTATTATCAGCCAGAAGCCTATATTCCCCATTCCGATACCTATATCGAGAAGGATTCCTCGATCAATGATGAGATCGATCGCCTTCGCCACGCCGCCACCCACGCGCTACTGACCCGCAAAGACGTCATCATCGTCGCCTCAGTTTCCTGCATCTACGGTATTGGTAGCCCAGAATTCTATCTATCGGAAAATTTCAGCTTCGAGGTCGGTCAAAAGATAAATCGCAATGAATTCTTGCAGAAACTAAATACTCTGCGTTACGAACGCAACGATATTGATCTCAAGCGCGGAACATACCGCCTTCGCGGCGACGTCCTGGAGATCCTGCCGGCCTATGCCAATAATTCTATCCGAATTGAGTTTTTTGGCGATACAGTCGAGAAAATTTCAGAGGTTGACTGGGTCACTGGCGCACAAATGAAGGATCTGACTGAATTTGATGTTTTCCCGGCTACTCACTTCCTGACCCCGCCAGAATTGCAGAAAAAAGCGATCGAACAGATCAAGAATGATTTGGAGATCCAAGTTGCCAGATTCAAGAAAGAGGGCAAGCCACTCGAGGCCGAGAGGATCGAGCAGAGGACAAATTTTGATATTGAGATGATCGAACAGACCGGGAGTTGCTCCGGAATTGAGAATTATTCTCGTTATTTTGATGGTCGCAAAGCGGGAGAGCCAGCCACCACCCTAATTGACTACTTCCCCGAAGATAAATTGATCTTCATCGACGAATCCCACATGACCGTGCCACAGATCGGCGCAATGTTCGAAGGCGACCGCGCCAGGAAAGATAAATTGGTCGAATACGGCTTTCGTCTACCGTCCGCCTATGACAATCGTCCGCTCCGCTGGCCAGAATTCTACAAGAAAATCGACCAAGCCATCTATGTTTCGGCTACTCCAGGTAAATACGAGATGGAGAAAACTGCTGACAATATTATTCGTCAATTCATCCGTCCGACAGGACTGCTCGACCCAATTATCGAGATAAGGAAAACGAAAGGCCAGATTGATGATCTGATGGCTGAGATCGCCAAGACGACGGCCAAGGGCCAGAGGGTCCTCGTCACGACGCTAACCAAGAGAATGGCCGAAGAGCTCTCAGATTATCTAACGGATAAGGGAATTAAGGTCGCCTATCTCCACTCCGATATTATTACGCTAGAGAGGCTAGAGATATTACACAAATTACGACTTGGCAAATTTGATGTCCTGATCGGGATCAATTTGCTCAGAGAAGGACTCGACCTGCCGGAAGTCTCTCTGGTCGCCATACTAGATGCTGACAAAGAAGGATTTCTCCGTAGCAAGACTAGCCTGATCCAGACCATGGGCCGCGCCGCCCGTCATGTTGACGGCCGAGTTATAATGTACGCTGACGTCGAGACCGATTCGATGAAAGCGGCCATTGCCGAAACAACAGCACGCCGCGAGGTTCAGGAAAAATATAATCAGGACCATGGAATCACCCCAATCAGCATTTCGAAATCTGTCGCCCCAGAGAAGATAGAGGAGGAGAAGGAATTGTCAGAAATCGAACACGATTTTGCCAGATTGCCAAAAAGTGAAAAGAAAAGGGTCGTGGCCGATATTCAAGTAAGAATGCTAGCGGCGGCCAAGAACCTGGAATTTGAGCGTGCAGCAGAGCTTCGCGACCAAATTACCTTCTTGGAGGCCCAAATCCGCTAACCTTGACTTTGAGCGTCATTTTGGCTATTATAACGAAGCAATGAATCATCAAGAGCTTTATAAATTGTTGGTCACGGTGCAGAAAAACGTTCGTTGCCCTCAGTGTGGCAAACAGTACGATTTTGCTTCAATCCAGATTCGTGGCATCGTCGACACAATTCTCTTTCTTGAGCTCAATTGTTCGAGCCACATGCCCCTCCTTGCCACAGTCACCTTGAGCAAACAATCGCCCAAGATCAAGACTGGCGTTGAGAGCAAAGTCAGCTCAGACGACGTGATCGAAACATACCGATTCCTGAAGGATTGGAACGGATCATTTGCCGAAATATTTAACGAAAAAATAGATAACAATAAGGAATAGAAAATGTCAGAAGAATTCAAACTAAAAGTAGAAATCAGAAGCGAGAAACCAAACATTACTCGCAAGAATAACAAAATTCCAGCTATCGTCTACGGTAAACACGTCGATCCTATTGCTGTAGCTATCGACAAGCTCGAGTTTGAGCGCATCTTCCGACATGCTGGTACTTCTCATTTGATTGAGATGACCGCCGGAGATCAAAAATTCAAAACTTTGATTAACGACTTTCAGAAGCACCCCGTGACTGGTCAAATTTTGCATATTGATTTCACTAAGATCAATATGAAAGAGAAAATCCGCGCCGAGGTCCCTCTCAAATTTGTCGGCGAATCCAATGCTGTCATCAATCTTGAAGGTTCTCTCATCAATCCAATCGATGCTATCGAAATTGAATGTTTGCCAGCCGACCTTCCTGCTGAAATTGAAGTTGATATCGCTGTGCTTGACGACTTCGAGAAGAATATCAAGATTTCCGACTTGAATATCCCTGCCGGTGTCGAAGTTCTCTCTGACGTCGAAGAAGTGATCGCATTTGTCCAGGAGCCAAGAAGCGAAGAAGAGCTTGAGGCCCTGAACGAAGAAGTGGTTGAAGATGTTAGCGCAATCGAAGTTGAGAACAAGGGCGAGGACGCTCCCGTTGAAGAGGGCGCAGCCGAAGAGAAATCTGAAGACAAAAAAGAAGAGTAAATATTTCGCACTAAATACAAAAAATGCTCCGCAAGGGGCATTTTTTGGTGGACAAAGATTAAATATTATGTTAACGTATCGCCATCATCATATTGATCGTGATCGGTCTCGATCAACTAGGGGGGCACCAAGTGGATGATTTAAAATTTGGACATAGAGTTAGGGTCAGAGTCCTTGGATTCCTCGAGGGAGTAAAAATCCCAGAAGAGTTTCAGGAGGCTCGACAGATCGGCCGTTATGGCAAGATTGTTGGTTTCGTCAGCGGTTATGGCGGGAACGTCTGCATAGTCCAAATGGGCGACACCTGCCAACGCGGGTATTTCTCCCGTCATGAGCTGGGAGAGACCTTCCACGAATCTTCTCCAGAATCAAGATGGTTCGACAAATCGGCCTGATGGCCGAATTAATTACACGCTCCGTAGAATCAATTTCCGCGGAGCGAATTTTATTAGTACTCGACTAATTATTTTGAGATCAGTTCTAGCTTCGATAATAATATGCGTTCATTCCCAAATCCTGTATTTTCATAGAGTGCGATGGCGTCGATCGTAGATTTCTCATCAAAATCCCTATCGGCTAAATATCGTTTTATTTCGGTAAATTTTTCTTCAGTAACATCGTTGTAGGCAAGAGTGACGTGCGGATCAAATGCCCGAGCTTGCTGAGCAGGAAAGGCATTGAACTGGAGTAACTTTCGATTAATACCTGATAGCTCGGCTCCCTTCGCCACATCAACCGTCGCTACATAAGGATTTTTGGCTGTTCCCCCGACGATAGCATTATCAAAAAATTTGAAACCGCTCAGGACAACTTGGATAGGGCCAATTGGCGAAATAAATTCTTTAAATTGGGAGATCATGTCTGCGATCTTATCTGACGGCACGATAAGACCAGGACGCAACGTCACATGTGGCGGCCAACTTAATGCTTCGCGCACATCAAATTTTTCAGCGATTTCAGCGCGTAATTCCTGAAGACGGTCGCTTGTTTCTTCCGAGAATAGCCCGATAACTGCAATATTTTTCTGCTCTGTGCCCATAATTATATCTCTATTTTTAATTGAATACGGTAGTTTACTTAGCGACTTCTTGTTTTTGAATGATTTATTTGCGTATAATAACCACTGCTAGTATAGCAAATTATTAATTACTATTATATTCGCTAAATATGAATTTCTATATCAAAGTTTTCGGCTGTCAGTACAACGAATGGGACAAGACACGTCTCGCTTTTGTTTTGAATAAATTTGGTCTGACGGAATCATCAGAAGAAAGTGCCGAGATTGTTTTCCTGTTAAATTGTTCTGTTCGCAAAACTGGCGTTGACCGAGCTCTCGGCTTCGCACGGAATTTTATCGATCAGAAGAAGAAGGTCGTAGTTACTGGCTGCGTCCTCGAACCCGACAAGAAAAGATTCCTGGAAAAGGGCGCCATACTTTGGGACGGCAAAGACTTTTCAAAATTGAATGAAGCTTTGAAATTAGAACCTACAGATGAATTACAAACTAAAAACTATGAACTAAAAACTAGCCTGGTTCCCATCATGACCGGCTGCAACAATTTTTGCTCATACTGCGCCGTGCCATATACTCGTGGCCGAGAAGTTTCACGATCGGTTGAAGACATATTAAATGACGTTCGCCGCGCTGTTGAAGCAGGAGAAAAAGAGATCGTTTTGCTTGGACAAAACGTGAATTCTTATTCAAATGACTTTGCTAAATTGCTAGAACAAGTAAACGCGATTCCTGGTGATTTTAAAGTCAAATTTACCAGCAATCACCCCAAAGATATGTCTGACGATATTATCGAGGCGGTCGCAACTCTGCCCAAAATTGCTAAAGAAATTCATCTCCCTCTACAATCCGGCAGTAACAAAGTATTACAGAGTATGAATCGTCCGTACACCCGAGAGCAGTATCTCGATTTGGTAAGTAAAATCAAAAAACGTATTCCAGAGATTAGAATTACGACCGATTCAATAATTGGTTTCCCGACCGAAACGGAGGAAGATTTTGAGCTAACAGTCGACGTTTATAGACAAGTCGGCTTCGCCCAAGCGTTCAATAATAAATATTCGCCCCGCGAAGGGACTAAGGCTTGGGAGCTAGGTGACCCGATCCCTTGGGCCGAGAAACAACGCCGCTGGCGTGTGCTCAACGACATAAGCTACCAAAAGAGCGAAAAGCCAGCTATTGCATTATAGACTATTTTGTGATATAATATATTATATTCAAGCTCGGAGGAGGTACTTATGAGCTTAGTTTACACATTGGTCGCATGCGCGGCCATGTTCCTGGCCTTCACCCATTTTATGGGCGGAGACCTCAAAGTCTTTGGCGAGTTTGCCAGAGACACTGCTGAAGATTTCAGCAAATTTTTCAGGAGAGGCTAAGCCTCTCCGCAACTAGCGCCCCAGACATTTATGTACTGGGGCGTTATTCTTTTTTAGATCATTTCAAGAACTCTATTACTTCATCCAAATATTGATCAACCATATCCGGTCGCGCAAGATCGTGATTGCCGTCCCTGACCTCTAGCAATCGAATATTGCTTGGTATTTTGTCATTGCTGGCCATGGGGACGACTTCATCAGACAAGCCGTGAATGATCAAAATATTTTCTGGCTTGGCGGTTTGTAGAAATTGTTGGTAATCCATTTCCGAATTTTCAGATAGATAACCACTATCGAGATAGTGTTCTTTTCTCATTTGATGATCAAGTCGACAGTTGTTCTGAAACGCAGCTTCGTCCAAATAATGTTCATAGTTTGACCACTCTATTTTCTGATCTTTCAGTTCTGATTGTACGAAGAAATAACGAAGAAGTTTTTGTTGGTTCAGCCCCGGGGCGAGTAAAATTAGTTTGCCCAGAGTATCAGGATTTTCTTGATTAAATTTGAGGGCAACGCATGCTCCCAGACTGTGAGCCACAACAGAAACATTTTTGATGTTGGTACAATTTGATTTGAGCGCCATAATGGCCGAATTTAGTTCCCCAACCATTTTGGCAACGGTTATTTTTGAAAAGTCACCATCCGAAATGCCAGCCCCAGCGAAATCTAAACGAAACGAGACAGCCTGATCCTTCAGTCGATCAACAATATTTTTAAATCTCATCCTAACTGTGCTGCCCTCAAACCCGTGGAGGAAAATAACGGCTCGGTCAGAATTAGCTTCGTCGACGATGCCACGCAATAACTCGCCATCTTGGTTTTTGAATTCTAATAGCTTTGCCATATTATTTGGTTATTTCCTTGACCAATTCGTGAATGCCGATTTGACCCTTGTCGCCCTCGCCGTATTTGCGAACAGCCACTTTGTCGGCCTCGATTTCTTTGTCACCAATCACTAACATATATGGAATCTTTTGCATCTCTGCTTCGCGGATTTTCTTGCCAACTGATTCGGTCCTAACGTCAATTTGGACTCTGACGTCCTGGCCTGCCAATTCTTTCCTAATCTTCTCAGCGTATTCGTTGTGGCGATCAGCAATTGGTAGAACAATCGCTTGAACGGGAGAAAGCCAAGTAGGTAGCGCTCCACCAGTTTGCTCTAGCAGTATGGCAATAAATCTCTCAACTGATCCCAAAATTGCTCGGTGGATCATAACTGGATGCTTTTTCTCACCCTTTTCGTCGACATAATTGGCGTCGAGTCTCTCAGCCATGGCGAAGTCTAGCTGGATCGTGCCCAATTGCCAGCTTCGACCAAGCGCATCTTTGACGTGAAAATCAATCTTCGGGCCGTAAAATGCACCATCGCCTTTGTTGATTTTGAATTCAACTTTTTTGGATTTCAGGGCCTTTTCCAGCCCGCCCTCTGCCTTGGTCCAAACTTCATCACTTCCGATCGATTTCTCTGGTCTGGTAGAGAGTTCAACTCTGATATCCGTAAAGCCATAACGATGATAAGTTTCGAATACGAAATCAATCAATTTGGCAATTTCCTTCTCGATATGGTTGTCATCACAATAGATGTGCGCATCATCTTGTGTAAAATTTCGAAGACGCAATAGTCCGTTGACCTCGCCTGCCTGCTCGTAGCGAAAAACTGTGCCAAATTCGGCCAATTTGATCGGCAAATCTTTGTACGAGTGGATTTCTTCGTTAAAGATCATGAGTGATCCTGGACAGCTCATCGGCTTCAAGCACCATTTTGGCTTGTCGAGCTCCTTTTCATTGCCGACAAAGAATAATTTTTCGTGATAGTTGTCGAAATGTCCGCTAGTTTTGAGTGTCTCAGTGCTGATAATCGAGGCAGATTTGATCTCTTTGTACCCGTCAGCAGTAAGATGTTTTTGCAAATCTGCGAGGATCACATTGAACAGTGTCAATCCTTTGGGCCACCAATAAACAACTCCTGGCACCTTCTCGTCAAAACTAAACAGTCCCAATTCTCGCCCCAATGCTTTGTGGTCGCTTTCCATAATTTCCTCATGTCATTCCTGCGAAAGCAGGAATCTTAAATAATATTTTTATATAAGTCATCCCAGTCGGGATTTTCTTTTTCTATTAATTCAATCTTCCAATCTCTCTTCCAACGTTTCAATTTCTTTTCTCTCTCGATCGCAGATAACGGATTGTCGTACTCTTCAAAATGTACCAACTTATCTATAAAATATCTGCTCGTGAAACTCTCTTTGTCATACTTGCCCTTGTGGAAATAAATCCTTCTTTTGAGATTATTCGTAACCCCGACGTACAAAACTCCGTCTTTCTTGCTGGCTAATATGTAAGTGTAATACTTCTTTCCCATCTTGCCCCTGAAGATCCCTGGTCAAGCCAGGGATGACATTATAAAAAGACTAGTACATTTGGGAGCCCTCATTTGAGGTCGGTTCCATCCCAGTTTCTAATCTTAATTTCCTCATTCGCTTGAGATTGCGCCAAGTCTCGCTGGATGGTGGCCAGGTCAACGACTTGGATAACTTATCTAGATAATACCATTATTTGGAAAAAAGTAAATATTTTATTGCATGAACATTTCGGTCGCACCTTCGGGTAAGTGGACATCGCGAATTTTGCCTCTGATCATCGCCTCCCAACAAGGCTGGCAACACCACCAATGTCCCCAGAGATAGACGTCTGCCCCCTCGGTATCGATGCCCGCCTCGATCGCTTTGTTCACAACCAAAAGTTCGGAGTGGCCCTCCTGTTCGCAAATTTCCTTGCAGAGATGATAATCAGTCCCAGTCTTGCTTTTTGCAACTACCCTGGGGCAAACTTCGACTAATTTGCCAGCGTTGGTCGAAGTCATTAAAACTTTGCCGTTTTTGACCAACACTGCACCGGTCGGCTGTTTGCGACAGCCGGTCTTCTCGGTCGCTTTCTTGGCCGCTAGGATGAACGGATTATCGACCGCCACATATTTGATCTCTCTGCCTTCAGGCAGATAGGGGCAATTGATTTTTTTCTTCGTCATTTTTTTCTGTTTTTATCGGTGCATCTGGAACTTCTACGAGATAATTCTTCTTGATTTTGTCGACTGCACCATCTCGAAGAAGGTTAATTTCATCGTGCGGATCAAATTTGTAGTCTAGCTGATAGCCTTCGACACCCTGATATTTTGGCTTGGAAAGGCCATGTTCCTCCGCTTCTTTGACCGTGATATCATGCTCCATGGTCTGGAAGACGAGCTGTGCGATTCTCTCGCCGGGATAAATTCTGATTTTCTGAGTCTTGGTCATGTTGAAAACTGGAATCATGAGAGAGCCAGAGAAATGAGGGTCGATAATGCCTGATTCGATCGAGATGCCACGACGAGTAGTCGAACTCCGAGGGTAGAGAGTGGCCATGATCCGACCGGAGTTGATATTGATCTTCTCGAGAGTCGAAATGAGGATGAATTCACCCGGAAGTAATTCGAAGGTTTGGCCGGGCTTCAGGTGCAGGATATCTAGAACTTCGCTTTTCACCTCGTTGTTCAAATGATCAACCATCAATTCTGTCCGGCCTTCTTCGCTGAAAGACCAAGTCTTGGGGATAAAGAAGTTGGAGCCGACGCGAACATCAATTGCGGCTGGTTGAAGTTGAAATTGGTCAACTCCTGGCTCAAAAGTTAGCTCGCCCTGGCTGATAGATTTGATAATTTCACTCTTTGTCAGAATTCCCATAGTTCACTCCGTATTTTAATAATACCGTTTGATTTGCTTTTTTGACGCTCTTCAAATGCAGATTAACATCTCTTTTGACGTCGGACAATATTCTCATGCCAAAACCGAATATCTTGGGCTCTACTGTAATCCAGAGCTCATCGATAAGTTGCTTGTCGAAGAAAAGACTATTAATCATGCTTCCGCCGCCAATGAATACTTTCTTGAATCCCCGCTTTTTCAAATTTTTTAGTACCTCAGCTGGAGGCGTGTTGACCACAAACTCGAGCAAACCCGGTTTCTCTAATTTTTTGTCCTCCGGGTTCATAGTCATGACATAATTGAGACGACCTGGAAGTGGCCTGTCGCCAAAGGTGGCGAAGGTGTTGCGGCCAAAGACAATGGCGCCGCCCTTTTTCGTTTCTGCGACGAAGAACTGTTTGTCTTCCTTCGAGGTCCAATTGGCGGTGTGATCCTTGTCATGAGCGATCACTCCGTCCAGAGACTCAGCCATAATAATTATTGTTTTCATAATGCGATTTTCATTTTTTTAACTGCTGCTTTGGGATTGTATTGACTGCTTAAGATTTCAAATATTTCCATAATCAGTGATTCATCGCCTGCCATCGCTCGATCGAGCCAATCTGCCTTGGGCTCAAATACAATGGGGGGATGAGAATTTACCCGATTGAGAAGTTCGTGTGCTTGAGCATAATGATTTTCATAGATGTGAGCGTTGGAAACGGTATGGGTATAGACACCTGGCTTCACTCCCAATTTGGCGGCTAATAGATACTGAAGTAATGCAAAGCCAGCGGTGTCGTGAGGACAGCCCAACATCATGTCGTTTGAACGAACGACCGAATGAAGGTGGAGTTTGTTGCCGATAATATTGACGGTGAAAGTGTATGGACAGGGCACATTTTTCTTCTTGGTGCCGCTCGATAGCCCATCATCAGCTGGGTCCCAGGTCACCACCACTCCATGGCGAGATGAAGGATCCTTTTGTAGTAATGTAACCAGATCGGCAATCTGATCACGGCCAAAGGCGTGACGCCAACGATAACCGTAGGCCGCCGCCACTGTCCCGTCTTCCTCCAAGAAGTCGTCCCAAATCTTGGTGTATTTGTCCAAGAACTCGTCCGGCCTCTGTCCCCCTGAGAGATACCAGACCATTTCAGCCACGAATATTTTGATCGGGATTTTGCGCAAAGTCAGAATTGGAAAGCCAAAATCAACTTGAAAAGTGAGTCCTGGCACCGCCTTGGTCTTGAGACCCGTGCGGACATTCAACTCTTCAATGCCTTCGTTCATCACTCTGGCGATTGCGTTTTGGTAGACCTTGTCAAACTGTGTCATTTATTTCTCGCCCAATTCTAATATTATTTTGTCGATCTTCTGATAAAGATCGTCGAAGTTACCCGAGTTGTCAATTTTCCGATCGGCCATAGCGGTTGTCAAGTCGATCTGGGGAGCGTTATTGGCACCAGACTTTTCCTGCTCCTCTTTCGCAACCAAATCATCAATCGTTTTGATCGCGTCATCCTCGCCACCTTTGTTCCTCGCCTGCATGCGCTGAAAACGTATCTCTATTGGCGCATATATTTCCCAAAGTTCAAAATCAGGGCTTTTTTTCAAAGCTTCAACTTCGCCAGTTTGGCGAACAGCCGGGACGACCCAATCGCCGCCAGTTTCGTTTATTTTTTTGAGAGCTTGTTCCGCCAAGTATCCCG
Source organism: Patescibacteria group bacterium (assembly GCA_041671645.1). Taxonomy (NCBI): domain Bacteria; species Patescibacteria group bacterium. Next base: position 725,567 of record JBAZBD010000001.1, read on the forward strand.
TCCCGAACTCGGCACGTAATTCGTTGCCTTTTTGTAGTAAATTTTCACGAATTAATTCTTTGCCTTCCGCTCGCAAATGGTCACGAATTATATCTGAAAGAGAAACACGTTTATATCCCTTTTTCTCAACTAAATAATCACCCACTGTGTCTTTGCCGCCAGCAAACCAACCTGTAATTCCGATAATCATATTTTCCTTATTACTTTATAGACTTTACGAACTTTATGAACTTTATGACTCAACCCCAGGGACCGGGAACTTCGTCGCCATTTCTTTGACCTCAGCTTTGACTTCGGCCAATTTCTCGGCCTTGTCCATATTCTCTGCCACTATATTAAACATTTCGGCGATTCTCTGCATCTCGGCCACGCCCATGCCACGAGTAGTCAACGCGGCTGTCCCCACTCGAATGCCCGAAGCAATTTTGGGCGGATTGGGATCTGCCGGCACTCCGTTTTTGTTGACTGTAATACCAGCTTCGTGAAGAGCGTACTCAAAATCCTTGCCGGTCAGATTTTTGTTTCGTAAATCAACTAATACCAGATGATTGTCCGTCCCGCCAGTGACCAGCTCAAAATCAAAGGATTGGAGGGTCTTGGCAAAGGCTTGCATATTCTCCAGTACCTTGCCGATATATTCTTTGAAATCTGGGCGCAGTGCCTCGCCAAATGCGACCGCTTTGGCCGCGATGACGTGCTCGAGCGGCCCGCCCTGGAGCATGGGGAAGACGGCTTTGTCGATCTTCTTGGCCAGCTCCTCGTCATTGGTCATAATAATCCCACTTCGAGGCCCGCGCAAGGTTTTGTGAGTGGTGGAAGTTACAATGTCGGCAATTCCGATTGGTGACTCATGATATCCAGTCGCGACCAAGCCAGCGATATGGGCGATGTCAGCGATCAAAACAGCGCCGACTTCATCAGCTATCTCCCTGAATTTCTTGAAATCAATTGCGCGAGGATAAGCTGAGTAGCCGCACATGATCACTTTTGGCTTGACTTCGAGGGCGATTTCTCTGATCTTGTCATAATTCAATCTGCCAGTCTCGGGATCAATGCCGTAAAAGTGGGAGGTGAACCATTTGCCGGAAAATGAAACCTTGGCGCCGTGGGTCAAATGTCCCCCCGCGTCCATGGCTTGGCCGAGAATAACGTCGCCTGGTGATGCCACAGCGGCGTAAGCGGCCATATTGGCAGAGGAGCCGGAGTGCGGCTGGACATTGGCAAAGTTGCAACCAAAAAGCTTCTTGAGCCTATCGATCGCTAGAGATTCGGCCTGATCGACGCATTCGCAACCGCCATAATATCGAGAAGCAGGATAACCTTCGGCGTATTTGTTGGTCAATATCGATCCCGTTGCCTCCAATACGGCTTCTGAAGCGTAGTTTTCCGAAGCGATCATCTCAAGTCCTTCGACTTGGCGCTTTTTTTCGCACTCGATAATTTCAAATATTTCTTTGTCTGATTCTTTTAAATTCATAAAAATCCTTGTGATTGTCATCCTGAACTTGATTCAGGATCTAGATTATTTGGTAGGTTCCGGATCAAGTCCGGAATGACATTCTTCGCCTCAACTCATAGGTCCTCGCTTTTGATCTCACTTTTCAGCTCATCTAGAAAAACTTTTGTAAAATTGTATCTTTTCTCAGCAATTTCCTTCGAATATGGGAAGTTCAGATTTTCGTATTTTTGAAGAGGCCCTCGGTCTAGAGCGTCTACAAAGCTGTGATTTAGCCAGACTTCCTTTGACTCCGGCACAGGTTCGTCATTCACAATTGGATAGCCTCTCTCGCCATAATAATAGGCGATTCTACTGATCCCGATCGCTCCCATCGATTCCAGACGGTCTGCGTCCTGTAAAATCTTTGTCTCGACATGGTTAGTCTCTTCTCCGTCATGACCCCAAGCATAATTATCATGCAGACGAATCGCTTCCAATACGTCATCCATTTTGGCAGGAGGGAAACCGAGCTCAGGCAACCATTTTTTGGCGATTTCCATACTGTACTTAAAATGATGCTTGTCATCATCTTCATGATTTTTGTATCCGATATCGTGAAGCAAAACTGCTGCAACTAAAATCTCTTCATCGCAAGCAATATTTTTTGAGATTTTAATTGCAATATCTTTGACCCTTTCCAAATGATAAAAATCGTGGCAAGCGGTGTAGCCTTTCAAATATTCTTTGATCTTCTTTTCTAATTTGTCTTGCCAATCATATTTCAAATCAATTCCTTCTTTACAATCTCAAAAACCTTCTCTGATATCTCTTCAATCGGCAAAATCTTGTCGTCAACTGCGCAATCAATTTTACGCCATTCTGGGTACCTATCTGCTAGCCAAAGATATGTTTTTTCGACTTCAAGCAAATACTCGCTGTTGCTTTCGTGGATATCTCTTTTTGCGTCAGTATAACTTCTTTTGGCCTTCTGATCGACTAGAATCTGGCCAATCTTGAAAGGGACATAAAGATAAACAACCAGATCAGGCTTTGGGATATTGAAAACATGGTATTCCAATTCGTAAAGCCAATCTAGAAATTTCTGGCGTTCTTTTTCATCTGGAAACAGCGCGCCAGAGAAAGCCATGTTTGATTGCACGTAACGATTTGAGACAATGATCTTGCCCGCGCTCAAATCATTCCGCATCTTCTCAGACACCTCGTAACGATCGCCTGCGTACATTAGAGAGATTAGATATGGCGAAATTTGTTTGGTTGTTCCAAATTCGCCATTGAGATATCGTCCCACCATCTTGCCAAAGAATGTCTCTGTGTACTGGGGGAAATCATAATAGGCGATCGAGTGGCCCAGGCTTTTCAACTTTTCAACTAAAATATCAGACTGCGTCTTCTTGCCCGCTCCGTCAGATCCGTCAATGACGATAAAAGTTCCTTTTTGTTTTGCCATGGTTTAGTCGTTATTTTTTAATAATGCACTCAGCTTATTTTGCAGATCGTCCAAACGAAATGATTCGTGAATTTCGGCTTCAGAATATCTACCTTTTTGTTCAGCAGCCGCGTCGATAATGTCGATTCTCTTCTGCGCCTCTTCGATGATCATGCCTATCAGATTTGGTCTGATTCGAGCGAGTTTGATAATCGGAGCAACGTTCCAAGACATCTCAAAGTCATTAAGCAATTCCGAAATATCAATTCGTTGATAATCCTCTTTCATCGGCCTCTGTTCTGTCGGTTCGCCCTCTGCCATTTTAGCTCTCCAATTCTTTGCGCTCTTTGTCGGTTTGTCGATTAATATTCATCTCGTGGTCGTATTTGTCAGGATAGCGAGTCTTCAATTTACGAATATTCTTGTCCCAAATATCTTCGAAAGAAACACCCAATTCATCGGCCAAAATAGCCAGGTACCACATTACATCTCCCGCTTCCTCAACCAAATTGATCTTGTCGAGCGGTTTTTCGTAAATTTTTGTCTTCTTAACCGCCGACATGAGCTCGCCCGCTTCGGTCACAATGCCATAAACAGCATGCTCGATCCGAGGTGACAAATCCCGAAAGGCAGGAAAAGCGTATGGTTTTGACTCTGTCCTCTTGGCATTCTCAATATATTCTTTTGGTGTCATCTTGGCTCCGTTACTTATGTGTCGACGAAAAAAGCGCGCATCTCGCCGCTTCTTTGTTTTTATTTTTGCTTGCCATCCATAGCCTTGCGCGTAGGATGGTTTGGTTTAAGTTTAGACCAATTCCCAGAAAGTGTCCAACGATCTTTTCCACATATATTTTCGTATGAATATGGTCGATCGACGAGAATCATACGAATGATGAAGATCTCCATGCTATCTATAATTTTCATTTTTTGTTGTTTGGCTCTAAGACTCGGCTCTAAGCGTTGAAAAAAAAGCCATAATTTGATATTATAGCAAAGTAAAAGTCCGCTGCGCGCCCATAGCTCAGTTGGTTAGAGCGCCTCATTGACGTTGAGGAGGTCAGAGGTTCGAATCCTCTTGGGCGCACCATAAAAAAATCATCACCCTCCTTCGTTAAAACTACGGACGGCAGGCAGTGGTGATTTTTTTATGAGAATATTTAATAGAATTATTTTTTACTCAGGGCTGATTTTATGATCGGAGTGATCGCTTCGCAAATCGATTTATTTGCGCAGATGACAAAGTATTCACTTCCGAAAGAACGATCGGAAACCTCGTCGAAATATAATATAACTGCGCCGGCCTCCTCTGCAATCAATTTGCCGGCCGCATAATCATATATTTCGGTGGCACTATTGACCAAGACCTCGACTCGGCCCAAGGCAATGAGGGTACAGTCAACCGCTATGGACCAGTTTTCCATCCAGCGCTTGATGCCTATTTGGTCGAAGGCAATCCGAAATTTGCTAATTTGTTCTCGTGAGCCCTCATAGCCGGTAGTGTGACAAATTGTAGAATTGGCCAATATCCCTTCGTTGCTGGTCTGGATCTTCTTGCCGTCCATCCAGGTGCCCTGGCCCTTTTCGGCCCAGAAGGTCTCTCCCGTGATCGGCTGGTGGATGACGCCAAAGATTACTTCTCCTTTGTGGGCCAAAGCGATCGAGACACCAAAATTTGGGATGCCAAGGAAAAAGTTGTTGGTGCCATCGAGCGGATCGATAATGAACTCATATTCCGAGCCCTTGGCAATCTTGCCGGCCTCCTCCGAATAGATATTGTAATCAGGAAATTCACGCTCCAAAATCTCAAGTATTACTCTCTCCGAACCAAGATCTGCCTTGGTCCGAAAGTTAGCAGCCATGCCCTTGTCCTCCAACTCAAGAGCTTCGCCAAAATACTCCTTGACGATTTTCCCGCCAGCCTCCGCCGCTTCGATAATAATTTTGTATTTTTCTGTAATCATAATAGGTGGTGGTCGCTACTGGATTTGAACCAGTGGCTTCCTCAATGTGAATGAGGCACTCTACCGCTGAGTTAAGCGACCATGGTGCGACGCTGAGCGTCGCTTTCACCACGCTTAGCGTGGTGGACCTACCGAGAATCGAACTCGGGACTCAGCAATGCGAATGCCGTGTTAAACCACTTAACTATAGGCCCATCTATGTTTTACAAGGCTGATTCTAACAAATTATAGCCGGTTGAACAAGAAAAAATCCTCCAGCAACGGAGGATTTTCCCAATTTGATATCTGGATCCCGGATCAAGAGCCAAAGGAGCCGAGGGTTACCCTTTGGGTCTTCCCTTCGGGTTCCGGGATGACAATAAGCCGTCAGTCTACCTGGCGTTTTCTAAAATAGTTTTAGTTTTCTCGATAAAACCGCCCATGAAAGGTGCAAAATCAACGCGGTTGAGAACATAGGCTAGACCCGAAATAACGATGGCGGCACCGATGGAAGCGCCGAGACCGGCGATAATGCCGCGACCAAAAACGTAGTACCATTTGTTTAGCTTGAGACTTTTACTAAGCAATTTATTATTTAAATCAATTTTGTCCATTGAATTTTCGGGGATCTTGTCGTTTGCCATATGACCCATTCGTTAATTAGTACATCATTATTGTACTTTTAATTTTGCAATCCGACAAATTGTACCCAATGGGGTTGATTCAAGAAATGACGGCAGAACCGTCATTTTTTCTTAACTGTAATCTTTTGCGCTTTCTTCGGCTCAGCTTTTGGCACTGTGATCGAGAGAATGCCGTCTTTCATTTCGGCCTCTGCTTTATCGGCAACTACTTCGGCTGGCAAAGTGAAACTCCGCTCAAACCTGCCCGTATGGCTCTCTTTATAATAATAGTGCTCTTCGTTATCGGAATATTCGCCCGCGATCGTCATCACATTGTCCATGATCTCGACATTGATATCTTCCTCTTTCATCCCTGGCAATTCTACTCTGACCACGATAGCATCTTTGGAATCTAGAATATCAATTTTTGGTGTTAGGCTTTGCGGATTCGGCGCGGCGAAACCATCGCGTGACTCGTCAATCAATATCTTTTCTATTTCATGTTCAAATTCAAAAATATCTTCGAAGGCGGTATCAAAAAATTGGCAGAGCGAAACTGCCAGCGGCAGAGAAGGCATTGAGCGCCCCGACTCGAGCGAAATTATTGATTGGCGAGAAATGCCGAGATGTTCGGCTAGCGCTTCCTGAGAGAGATCGCGCTTCTTGCGCCAATCCTTAATCCTGATTTCAATTGGAAAATCTTTGTCATCCATGACATAAATGTAAAGTAGACTTTACATTATGTCAAGACCTGACTCGTTCTATTTGATGTTTTCAATAGTGACTGAGTCCATCTTGTCGCCAACTGCGATGTTCTTGACGACGTCCATGCCGCCAGTCACTTGACCAAAGAGGCTGTAGCTCTTGGGCAAACTTGGCTGATCTTCGAGACAGATGAAGAATTGTGAGCCATTGGTATCGGGGCCAGAGTTCGCCATAGCAACGGTGCCAGCTAAGTATTCACCGACAACTGGCTCATCTGGGAATTTATAGCCTGGTCCACCGCTTCCAGTGCCAGTCGGATCGCCACCCTGAATTACAAAATTTGGCACGACTCGGTGAAAAATTAGCCCATCATAATATTTCTGATCGGCCAGGTAGACAAAATTGCTCACTGTCTTGGGCGCCTTGTCAGCATAAAGCGTAAATTCGATCGTACCTTTGGTCGTCTTGATCACTGCCTTCTTGTCCGCGATTTGGCTCTGGTCCAGAGCACCAGGAAATTGATAAGTACTCACTTTGCTCTCCTTATTTTCGTTAGTTATTTGTTGTTGATTGTCTTCATTTTTGGCTGGGGCAATAGTCTTCTTGGGCCAGAGAAAATATCCTCCGATCAGGATAATGATAATGACGGAAAAAAAGATAAATTTCTTCATACTTCGTCTTTCCTTTGATTAAGCTGAACTCAACTATAATAATAGAGATCATGAAGTTTAGTCAATGCTAAATCCCTCTCCGATTGACAATGAGGCTCAATTTTGTTATGATAAATTCATACCATTAAGTACTATCCCGAGGGGATTTTTTATTTATTATGAAAAACGAACAAATCAGAAACGTTGCTATTATCGCCCACGTTGACCACGGCAAAACCACTCTTGTCGACGGATTTTTGAAGCAATCCAAAACTTTTCGCGAAAATGAAGCTGAAATGGGTCAAGACTTGATCATGGACTCCAACGATCAGGAACGTGAACGCGGCATCACAATCCTGGCCAAAAACACTGCTATCAATTATAAAAGTGTCAAAATCAACATTATCGACACTCCTGGCCATGCTGACTTTGGTGGTGAAGTAGAGCGTACTCTCAATATGGCAGACGGTGCCGTACTCGTCATCGATGCTCAAGAGGGCCCGATGCCTCAGACCAAATTTGTGCTGAAGAAAGCACTCGAACTTGGCCTCAAGGTGATTGTAATTATCAACAAAATCGACAAGGCAAACGCTGATATCCCAGCCACTATCGACAAAACATATGACCTCTTCCTCGAGATGGCAACCAAAGACGACCAGCTCGATTTTCCAATTTTCTACGCTATCGGACGCGAAGGCAAAGCTTGGGCCGAACTGCCAGATGACGAAAGCCAACCAGCTGATCTTTCCCCTATCCTCGACGCAATTGTCGAATCAATTCCAGCGCCGGAGGGAGACGTCGAGGGCGGCTTCCAGATGGTGATCTCCGCACTCGCACAGGACAGCTTCATCGGCAAGTATTCGATCGGTCGTATCACTCGTGGAATCGCCAAGACCAACATGCCAGTAGCATTGATCAACGAAAATGGCATTATCGAGAGTGGCCGAATGGAAAAAATCTATGTCAACTCTGGACTCAAAAAAGTTGAGGTCTCTGAGGCTGTGGCTGGAGATATTATCTCCGTGGCCGGACTAGCCAAAGCGACTATCGGCTACACTATTGCCGACAAAGAAAATCCTGAAGCCCTTCCATCCATCGAAATCGAAGAGCCAACCCTCTCAATCTCGATGTACGCCAATACTTCCCCATTTGCTGGTCGTGAAGGCAAATTTGTGACTGCAAGACAATTGCTTGATCGAATTCAAAGAGAGCTAGAAACAAATATCTCGATGAAATATCGACTCGGCGACGACAGCACCTATATTATCTCTGGCCGTGGCGAGCTCCACCTCTCTGTCTTCATCGAAACCCTTCGCCGCGAAGGATTCGAACTTCAGGTTGGCAAACCACAGGTCATTACGAAAGTAATTGATGGCACTGTTTGCGAACCAGTCGAAGAATTGACCGTAGACGTTCAAAACGATTTTACCAGCTCTGTGATTAGCGAAATTTCTCAACGTCGTGGCATCCTCCACAATCAGATGGAAAACGCGGATGGCACGACTAGACTCGTGTTTGAGATTACGACTCGTGGCACACTCGGACTTCGTAACACTTTGCTTACGCTTTCCAAGGGTACTGCTATCACCAACACGATGTTCCTCCGCCACCAACCAATCGGCGCCAAAATTCCGAAAATGAGAAACGGCGTTTTGATCGCCTACTCTTCTGGCAAGGCCGTTGGATTTGGTCTCAATATTGCTCAGCAACGTGGCACAACTTTCATCCATCCAAATACAGAAGTTTACGAAGGTATGATCGTCGGTCAGAATCAGCGTGAGGACGACCTTGAGATTAACGTAACAAAAGAAAAACAATTGACCAACATGCGTGCTTCTAGCGCTGATGCGATCACAGTGCTCACTCCTCCGACTATCTTCTCGCTAGAGCAGTGCATCGACTTCCTCGAAGACGATGAACTACTCGAAGTAACACCAAAAAGTTTGCGCCTCCGCAAGAAACATTTGGACTCCGGTAGCCGCAACAAGGCTAGAAAATCTGCAGGCCAATCCTAAAAAATTATTAGATCTACAAAGCAAAAATCGCTTCACAGGAAGCGGTTTTTGTGTTATAAGTGCTACAAGAGGTGAGGACAATGAAAATTGATTTTGGCATTCTTGCAGGCGGCGATGGAAAACGTTTGAACGCTGGCATTCCAAAAGCCTGGGTGACCATAGGCGGTCAATCAATCCTGAGCCGCGTTTATTACGAAATTCCGCCCTTGGCGAACAAAATATTTGTTGTTGGCCATGACGATCGGAGAGTCGACATTCTCGGACTTGGCGAGAAAAGTGTTTGGGTCCAGAAAACCGGCAAGTATATCAGCGATTTATTTGCCATCGTGAACAGTTCTGATGCTGACTTGCTTATCGTTATCAACGCAGATGCAGTGTTGGTGACTGAGGAAAATCTGGATCATTTAGTTTGGGTGCTGGGTAGCTTTCCTGATTGCGGGGTGGTTTGGCCAGCCGTGCCAATCGACGAATGTTTTCCTGAGGCCGGTGGCAGACGATACATTCCGGGGAGCAAAAGCTTGGCTCGGGGAAATGTCTTCGCTTTCCGACCGAAGATGGTCCGTATGCATGAGAAAATCATCAAGCGTATGGAAGAAAATCCCACTTTCGGCGAAGTTATCGCCTTGGGTCTGGGGCTATGCCTCCGCTACGCCACACGCAGTCTCAAGCCGCACCACGTGGCCGAACGGCTCGGACTTTTGTTCGGGTGCAAGGCCTTTATAGCACAAATGTCGACACCGGAGTTTGCCTTCGACGTCGATCATCCAAAAGACCGAGTGACCGCACTCGAAATCTTGCGCAAGCAAGGTCGTATAAAGTAACCCAAGATGGCTCAGTCAGCCATCTTTTTTAAATAAAAAAAGGAGCCCGTTGAGGCTCCATTTTTTATTTCTGTACAGTTATCGAGGACATACAATCTCTGCAATACCAAACCTTTTGAGTTCGTTTGACGATATTTCTACCGTCAGCACCCTTCTCAACGCAAAGCTTTTCCTTCTCAACCAAATTTCCGCTGCATCGAGGACAAATCATTTGTTGTCTTTCTTTTAGTGACTCTTTATTGTATACTTATTTCTCGCATTTAGCAAGTTTTGGGGCCTATTTTCAAGTTCATTTCCATTGACAAATAGCACAAAATAGCGTATTATTGATCTTGACTTAGCTAGTCAATCCCGACATTAATTGAACATTGAGTATTTCAATCGACTCGGGGGTGTATTAGCTTCGACAGCTGGATCTTTGAAAACATATCGCAAGCAGGTAAGTCGGTCGCCTTAAAGCGCTGACAAATCCAAGTGCAAACTCACTTGTTAGCAAAGTAAAAGCTGCCTTCGGTAGCCTTAGCTTTGCGCCAGCTTTAGCTTAATTGCTTTAGCCATACGTCCGAGGCTTTTCGACTTCGGGTCACGTGTGTAATATTCGAAATGCAGTTTTATCGGTTTTCAAGCGACTAAACGTAAGATTTACTTGAGATAGGACAAAAGTTTCTTGGTGACTTTCCAAGCTTAGTCCGAATAAATTGAAGGTCACTACGCTTGTAGAAAATATGTTTCCAACCAGTTGGACGCCGGTGCGACTCCGACCACCTCCACCATAAGGGAATCTGAACCAGTTTCAGGTTCTTTTTTGTTTGTAATTAGCCTCAAAATAGGGCTAATTTGAGGGGTGCAAACTTTTTCAGAAAAATTTACAATAATTTCGCCAGGAAATGCTAGCTGTTTGCACTTTGTGCGCTTATCTCTATCAAGCGACCTCCATTTGTTCAGTCCTCCATCTAAAAATTTCAATGAAAAATTCACAAATTCAACAAAGTCTTTGTCGATATCCTCGCTTTCAAAAAGCTCTCTCTCAAGAAATTTTATGTTCTTTTCAAAGTCATCTAGCACATCCTTAAAATACGGCTCTTTTTGAGGGTCGTCATTTGTAATCATTTTCATACCAATCTGTTTTTTGTCAGATATGAGCTGATCAAGCCGTTTTTTCATCTCGTCAATTTTGTCGAGCGTGATCTGCTCGTTTTCTTTCCAAACTTCGTTTAACGCTTCGATAAAGCCGTCTTCCATATCATTTTCAAGGCAAACCTCGCCTAGTTTAATATCAAGGTTAATATGAACAGTTGTGGCGTGGTATTGCTTACCACAACCTCTACAGCGGTATTTTGGACTAGTCCAGCCTTTACCATTTCTATGGACAAATCCAACTAACTTTCCTCCGCACTCACAACGACCGATATTACCCAGGGGAAATTCTTTCCGATCATTTTTCCGCTCGAAAATTCGTTTTTTACCAGAAACAACAGCTTTCAACTCTTCGAATTCTTCAATCGAAATCATAGGTTTGTGTAACCCTTTGAGGCCGTGAAATTCTTGTGAATCCCATTTCTTAACAGTAATCAGCCCAGCATAATAATCTTCAGCAAGTATCTCCCTAAATCTGTCAATGCGGAGGATCTTCCCTGTTGTTGTGCGATATCCATTGTTCGTCATATTAACAAGTGCTTCACTCACAGTTGATTGACCAGTAATTATTTCTCTCATTGCAGATTGCAATAAAGGGAAGCGAATTGGATCTGGCTCAAATAGACCAGGTACTGTCGTCCTGCGATACCCCTGATGTATTGGGAAAGGGTAATATCCTGCTTTTACTCTCCCCTTGAGTCCACTCATAGTTTTCCCAATACGTTCGTCGTTGCTTGCCTCAGCTCGAAAAACTAAAAATAGCTTTTGTAATTTGCTCATCATATCATCAGTATTTAACTCTGGCTGAGAAGCATACCAAACTTTTACACCAAGTTGTTCGAATTCAGCTTCAAAATAGTAGAAATACTTAATATCTCTCATAAAGCGATCTACTTCATCAACGATTAGATACTTAACTCGCTTATTTTTCTTGCAAAAATCCATCATCTCAGCAAGATCCTTGCGATTTAAGTTTTTCCCTACCCTACTGGATTGGTCAAGCGACCATTTTCTTAGAATTGGTGCTTCCAATAATTCCGCAGTTTTTTCTACGTTTTCATCTTGTCTATCCAGACTATGATTAGTCATTCGCTGTTCTGGTGTAGACACTCTACATAATGCAATCGAATTCATAAAATCCTTTGTAAATTAACAAAAATGGCAGTCTCTTGGGTACTCCGCACGGTTACGGAAAGAGGCTGCCATTGCTGGCTCCAAAATTTTACCGTTTTAGTATGTACCCACTTAACATTCTAATACTTATTCATTCATCTTTTAACACCTCCTTCACAATTTCTTTATTATTTTTATATAAACCATACAAAAATCTAGCCCAGTCCTTGAGATGTGCTTCTTTCTCGACTTTCGTCATTTCTAGATTTTTGTTTGTTAATGGTTTCATTTTGAATAAATAAGCCCCTTAGTAAGAGGCAACTTAATCTAAGAGGCTTATTAAAAGAAATTTTATTGCCTACAAAAATATCCTCTGAGAAGAGGATATAGCATTGTATGGGAGTGCAAAAATATAGTATCAGTGTGGATCGGCGTGATCTTTTATCTCCAATGAGAGGGTAACGTTACCACTATTTGAAGAGATTTCATACTTATTTAAGGAGGTTCTTTTTCTAATTTCAGCAACAGTATCTTTGATCTTTCTCGTATTCTCTGCTTTGCACCCTGGTGCTTTGGCATCTATAAGTCCCAATAATCTGAGAGCTCTGGCTCTTGTTATCTTTTTACTTTTCACCAACGCTCCGAAAAGTAGACTTGTATTTTTGCCTTCTGTGAGCCTGAATTTCTTACCTTTTATATTTCCCCTGCCTGTTACCGACGAGTACCAGCAATCAGCATCAGAAACAATGCTATTGTTCTGTTCAGTCTGACTAATACCGTTAAACATATCTAAGTATTCACTATAAAATTCCTGGTACACATAAATTACATAATTCCTGGAGCTACAATAATTAAACGGCTCCATTATCTCAATTATCTTTAGAGCACCACGTTCCTCAAGCCATTTTAGTACGATTTCAAGATCACTTATTGGAAATTCAGGATTTTCTTTTGAGAATTGTATATCAGAAATTATTATCGTCTCTTTTTCCTCAAGAGTTCGACATTCATCTATATGATTCAGCACTATCCCAATTTTTTTATATGCAGCTATGCTCATTTGTTGCCTCTTTTTTCTATTTATTGAAAATATATCCTATTTGTGGCAATATTAAAATAAGTTGAAATTTATTTCAGCTTAATACAATCTATATGTGCCTAACCCCAAATAGTAATATTTGGGTATGGTATTAAATCCTCTACTAAATGAAGACGGCTTTCCGTCCATACTTTTAGTAGAGGTCTATATTCGAAAGGATATAGGGTAAGTTCCGAAAGGGGCTGCCGTGGCGGAAGGCCATTTTTGTATTCAATTTTAGTTCTAAAATAATTAAGGAGGCAAATGCCAAAAGAAGAAAAAGAGAAGAAACCTGTTTGGAAAAAGTGGTGGTTCTGGGTCATCGTCGTGATTGTTATTATATGTTTGATTCCCAAGGGCTCAATAGAGAAAGCTACGAACAGCCTTGATTCAACAAACGATAAACTCAAGGGCACATCAGATCAGATTCAAACTGAGCTTAAGAAATAGAAAGGAAATCTTATGGCTGTATTCTTTACGTTAATGCTATTCGTTTCAATTGTTGTTCTAGTTCTTGGATTGATTAGTCCAAAAATAATCAATAAATTCATCAAAAATGAGAAGAAACACTTCGATCGCAAAAAGGTGGGGAAGGTTTTCGGCTTGATTACTATTGGATTCTTTATTTTGACTATGATTTCAATTATCGTTCCAGCCGCTAAAGAAGATGCTAAAAAGGAATCGATCAGCCAAGACAAATCCGTTTCTGATAATCTTTGGATTGCCTTGGATAATGCGACCAACTCAAGGAATGGATATTCGGTCGATTATTACGCATTGAATAAAAGCGTGATGATTAAAAAAGAGCCTGACACTGCTTGGGACGACAATACTTTTGTTATGACTGCTTATCAAACATATGTTAAGTTTGGCAAAACAGCCTTCAGTATTGAAGGTGTAGACTCAGTTAGTTTTATCTGGTGGGCAAATATGATTGATAGCAAGGGGCAATCAGAAAAATCAAAAGGGATTCAGATTGAGATGACAAAAGAACAATTTTCTCAATTCAACTGGGATAATCTCGTTGGGAGAAACATATATGAACAGATGCAACCATATCAATGGATTCATACAGGAATATTAAATAAGTTGAACAAGGATAAACTAATTTTGCTTACTGTGTAGTACTATACTTTTAATATTTTCTTCTCGTTCATAATATTTTTCATACTTTCTTCTCGCTCGTACGCTTTAATAATCACATCGAGCATTCTTTGTTGTTTTCTATAATATTCTAAAGGATTTTGATCAATCAATTCTTGCTCTTGCTGGTTTCTCATCCCTTGCTCTTTAATCTCGGCCTCTTTTCGTTCGATGATTCTCAACTTATCTTCTGGGTATGATTTCATATGAAGTTCGTGGAGTTTGCCGACAAGCGTGCCTATTGTGTATGCCGTTTTCGAATCCATCAAACCATTGGCATCTACTTGTCTGGTTCTGCTTATAGTGTCTTTTAAGAGCATCTCAAGGCCTTCTGAAGTTGATAGATCAATCGGATCGACAACAACCTTAGCAACGCTCTTATTGGCTAACCCACCTATCTTCACGGCTCGGAGATGTTTTTTCTTACTGGCTGGATCGTGAGAAAAACAAAATTTGCTTCCGCTTACCGAGAAAGCCCCACACTGCTTACCGTCCGATTTTGTATATTGGCATTGCATAAATAATTAGAATGACTAGTCAAGTTACTAAGCTTCCGCAGACACTACTTCAATCGGCAAAGAAATTTCAGTTGCAACCTCGAATTGGCCAGTCTGAATTATCGATTCCCTAATATTATTTGATCCCTCTTTGTCGATTATGGTGAGCACAAAAGAATAGGGCTGTTTGATATTACCTGGACTACCTAAGTTTTGTTTTTCATATTCTGAATAAACATTCATACTAATGTTGATCTGGAGAAACGGAGTTTTAACCGCCATTTTTTGACCCTGGAAATGAATTACATTAAATTTCTGATTTTTATAATTCTCCCAATTCCATTGACCATTTTTGGGGTTGACGTTATCAGGCTTATTCCCTTCTTCCCCATTTTCATCGATTGTAGGCTCCATTATTCGCACCGAAGCACCTACTTCAATCATATTATAGTTTTTTGGGAAATTTTTATTTGTTGGAGGATTATAGACAAGTGTAAAAATAAATCCAATATTTTTACCAACAAGATTCTGAGGCAATTCAATATTTAGCTTATGCTTCTTGTTATCATTCTCCAAAATATCACAATACATAAAGGTTACCTTGTTTTCGTCGTCATCCTGAATCGGAATTGACCAGTCTGGTATTCCAAAACCATATGCCTTTTTAACTGAATCGCTTGTTATCCGTGTTTGTTCTCTTAACGAAGTAGAGTGTATTAATAAAGATTTAACAAGATTAACACGATTCTTCCTTATATCTAGAACATTGGGAATATTGGAATTAATTATATAGTCATATAGAAGAGCGGATTGTCTTGCAATAAGTGGAGCACTAAAGCTAGTACCAATATCTTTAGACAGGCCATTCATATCTATTCCTTCAACACCAAAGGAATTGCTCGATGCGGTCAAAAAAGGTCTCTGGTATGAGCCTGAGGGATCTATTTTAATATTTCCACCGCTTTCTACTAATTCTGGCTTTTTGATACCTTCTGCATATCCGCTTTTTCCGTATCCGCCCCTTCGTGTAAATGGCGATGGGAGGCCTTTTCCACAATAACAATCAGCTGACGCATCAGCAGCAATCGATCCAACAGTCAGTACATTCAATGCATCTCCAGGCGAGGCAACAATAGCAGAAAGATTACAATCATCAAAAATTTCTTCATATTTATTGCCAGGATAACAAGTATTATTTCCAGCACTACAGACAATAAGAATATCTTTTTCTCTTGCAATTTCATCCACCTTCGCAGTCAAATCACTTACATCATCTTCTTCTATGCTTTTATTTTCATTAATTGATAGATTATATACAAAGACATCCGAGTGTCGATTTGCGACATTCTCAATTGCTTTTGTTATCTTAGTAGCATCTTTGTAATTTGAGTTAGGGCCAAAAAGAATCTGAGAATCGATTATTTTAGATATGGGAATCAGTCTCCTGTTGGCAGATATTTGCCCAGTGATATTATCGCCGAATAGAAGTCTACTTGCGACAAAAGTGCCGTGATTATTGTCTATGCCCTGATTGGCAAGCAGAGAATTATATTGAAGTGATACAAATTTATCTATTAATGGATGCTTGATACCACTATCGATAACGGCAACAGTTTGCGATGTATCCACCTCGCCTAGTACAACTTCACTTAAATCAACACCGCTAATACTCCTCTGCAGATTAAACTTTGGCGAGATTTTAATTTTATTGATAAAATTAAAACTTATTTCTGATAATAAGCTGTTTATTTCCGCTACATACAATTCAGCTCCATACAGCAGATTATAAACGAAAAAGTCTTCATCGAGCATAAACACTTTTCCAGAACCCAACCGCTGAGATAATTTTTGATATATTTCATTATATTCTGGCCTTAGCCTATCTTGAGTTATTTCAATAATACAGTCTATTTTTTCGTTAAATACATTATCACAAAGTTCACGAATAGCCCTGTCCATTCTTATATCATTGCTGGTATTAACATCTTGGATACTTGAAATCGCATATACCTCTCTGGAGAATTTAACTCTTTTTCTCGAGCCTCCCTCCTTTGCAATTTCAAAAGAACACGAATCCATAACTTCTCGTAATTTTTTGAAATCACTTTTCTTACCAGCTAATTTATAAGTAAATTCATCTCTTGATGCCACAACATCCAAATTTGATTCTTTCCATAGTTCGCTTGGCCTATTTGACTTAGACCTAACCTCATCAATCAATTTTATTTCTGCATAAACTTTGTCGTCTTCTGCTAGCGGCAAATCCACAATACTTTGAGCTGAATTTTTCAGGTCTCTAATGCGTATCCGATAATCAGCAACATTATCGAAGCCACACCAAAATTTTTCCCAGTAAGCTCCGAAACCCGTTTTTTGCTCTTTATCAACTTTTTTCTTTGGAATTAAAATATTGCTCATTTTATATTATCCCTTAGTGTTGTATACGGCATCGATGTTATGTCAGATATTTCTTTAATGGAATACCCCTTGTCTTTTAGTAATTGACATACCTTATAAGATTGTTTTTTTTCGATTAAAGGCTTACTGGAAAAATCCAAAATATTTTTCAATGCAAAAGTATTATCAATAATCTCAATCTTTTCCAAAATTGCTCTTTTTTTCATATGTATAACTATGTCCGAGATTGCCGATCCACTCAGCCCTTCTGTGAGATCTGCTAAGAGCTCAAAATCTAACTTATGTCTGAACTTATCAATAAATAGCTTTATTAATTGTTTCCTGGCTGGCTTGGAGGGCACTCCCAAACTGATTCTCAAAGGAAATCTTCTCCAAATGGCCGTATCCAGAAGTCCCTCGTGGTTTGTCGCTCCAATTATTATTGAATTTTGCGGAAAAGAATCAATGTTTTGTAACAAAACTGTTACTATCCTCTTCAACTCTCCGAGCTCTTTCTCATCAGCTCTGTCTTTTGCAATAGTATCTATCTCATCAAGAAAAATCAGAACTTCTTGTTTCTTTGCGATATCAAAAATATCTTTTATGTTTTTACCAGTTTTGCCTAGATAAGAAGAAATTAATTCATCTAATCTAACAAGGACTAATGGTAAATTTAATTTATTTGCTAAACCATATGCCAGCTTTGTTTTTCCTGTACCAGGAGGACCATAAATTAACAATTTATTAGTTGGACTTATACCAAAATCGCTTAATTTTATCCTATTTTCCCACTCTATTAGAAAATTCTTGATTTTTTTCTGATTCTCGATATCAAGTACAACCTCCTCTAGAAGAATCTTCGATTCAATATATTCAACTAACGATTCGTTTTTTGATGAATATATCTGGTGATCGTTTTTTACCGATTGAAAAGAATACGCTTTTTTATCAGGGATTTTGGAAAGTAAATTTCTAAGCCGTCTGGAAACAATATTCTGACCCATTTTCTTTCTTTTCTCAATTTCTCCCTCAAGTATAGAAATGATTTTTTTATTATCGCTCTGAATAAAAGCACTGGCGATATCTTCAATAATTTCGACGCTTGACATATTCGTACCCTCCTCCGTTATTTTTACCTCAATTACATTGTAAATTTATTAGTACGAAAAATCAACCGATGAACAATTCCGTATTTTATTCTTGGTAAGCAAAAATAATATCCATCACAAATATTCAATGATCTTATGGATTAGGAGTTCTTTCGATTATTTCATCTAGCAACATATATGTATAAATTATTATTTTTTGAGCAACTTCCTTTGTAATTGAGTGTTTATCTCCTTTTGCTTCCAGTCTTGTAACCGAATCAATCAACTCACATACATATTCGGACGTATCACGTGCTACAGAGTCCTCTATTTTTTTCCCTTTCATAAACTCTTTAATCCTCAGCCTATAGTGTTCAGTATCAAGCTTAATCACCTTACCATCTCTTGTTGTTGTCGTTTCGTTAGAGGGAGGATAAATAATATCAGCAATTCTTATAATTATTCTTCTGCAACCACTTGCGACATTCGACCAGTCTGGTTGATTATCAGAATTGGCAGATTTGTAAGCCGTGACTAATTCTTGCAAAATTTCTGGCACTTTGTTCTTCATCTCTTTCTCGACAATGTCTCTAATCTCAGAAAAGATGTCTGAAGCAGCCTCACTAAAACTTAACGCATTATATACATCCGCTATAAAACAATATAGCCGTCCTCTAATACGAGACAGAATTGACTGACTTGTCCTAATAGATTCAGAAATTGTATTTCTTTCAAATGCATTACTATGTGGCACATAAGTTGAATACTGGCTTGATGACTGAAATGATATATTTGGGTCATTGGCTACGCTTAATCTAATTTTCAGAGTATCTATGGTGTTCTCAAGTACCTCAACGTGATCTAGTCTATAGATAATTTCTTTACCAACCGTCCAGTATCTACCATTTGCTACTATATTGTCCTTGTCACCAGCAACATATTGGTTAAGAGTCCCAGTAATCTCTTTTTCGATCCAAATTTGATTCTTCGTGTCGTTCACAAGCCGAGCCAACAGAGCACCTTTTTGCAAAAGTATGCTAAGTTTACTACCACCAAAGGTTTCCAAAATCTCAGTAGCCAAAGTTAGTGCTTTTTTGTGATGGTCTTTCATAATTTTAAGAATAAACCCTGATGTTCATTATTACAAGTTATTATTAAGTGCTAATACTGTCTGGGATCTACTGAACTTAAAGCAAGTTTATATTTCCCATATTCAGAATGAAGAACTTCTCGCCATCGCCTCGATTCTTCAATGATAAAATGCAAATTTTTACGCACCAGTACCACCAAAAAATGATCAGATTTATTTTGGTCTTTTTTTGTTGCATAACATCTTCAGGCATTACTCAGTTTGCTCATTTATAATCATCTTAGGGTCGATAAGATAATAATAAATAAGAAGGAGAATTATGAAGAACAAGAAGATTTTACTTTCCGTGACCGCGCTGACACTGGCCGTAGCTGGTGCAGTCTGGTACGGCGGGAACAAGGTACTAGCGGCAAACGGTGTTGGACATGACGCAATGGTCTCGACATTATCAGAGAAACTTGGTGTGCCAGAAGACAAAGTTACCGCGGCATTCGATTCGATCGAAACACAGCGACAGGCAGACAGAGTAGCAGAGCGAAAAAACCAGCTCGATAAAGCTGTCTCGGCCGGCGTGATTACACAGGAGCAGGAAGATAAGCTGGTAGCGAAGCACGCGGAGCTTCAAGCAGACAGAGAAAAGGAACGCACGGAGCTTGAGCAATGGTACAAGGATAACGGTATTGATCAGAGCAAGCTGTCTGAATATACCGGACGCGGAGGAATAGGTATGGGGCAAGGTATGGGTAGAGGAATGGGCGGCCAAGGGCATATGGGCGGAATCTAATAAGTAATATGAAACACCTCACATATGTGAGGTGTTTCTGTATTCCGTCGCCAAATTTTTAAATTCTTGACATATGTGGTAGATTGCTCCTAAGCACTCTACGCACACTGGGAGGCAAAAATATGAACGCACAAGAACTGCTTGACAAGGGATACTGGTATGAAGGCGAATATGCCTATCTCTCTACTCCAGAATGGCGCAAATGGGAAAAGTTGATCGAATGCATCAAGAAAGACAGCGATAAGACTGTCTGGAATCTGATCAAACTTGCCGAGAGCTGTGTCCGCCCATTCACAGCCGCTTCTCAGCGCTTAGACGAAATAATCGAGGCTTCGCCGAAGTACCAGGATTCTTTTGCAAACGACCCGCTTGACAGCGCTTTCTTCGAAAGAGTTCGCGACTACGCTCAGATGCTGAGAGACGAGGACGATCTGACTGCCGACAACGAGTACGTCATCCACGAGCTCATCCTCGAGGTTGGGCCAGGCGAACCGGGCCGATGCGCCCTGTACTACAAGTTAAATCGCTGAGTTTTCTCTTCTCTCCCGACACGCTTCGGGAGAGAATTTTATTTTTGCTGCAGGATGACGACCTATTCCAGATTTTTTCTTGACAAAGTGACAAAAAAGTTGTATACATTGGACAGATAACGCCAAGCCGTAGGAGGTAGAAATGTGGTATCGTCGCTGCTCTTAATAGCGATGTACCTCATCGCTGTATTCCTAATCTTGATTATCTTGGTCGCGCTTATCATGATTACGATTCGTAATTCTGAAATATCTGCGGTTAGAAAAGAAAATGGAGACATCGCGGGACTTTTGAGCCAATTAAATGTCAAATCCGCAATAGTCGTCATCGCCCATCCTGATGACGAAACTCTTGGGGCTTTCAGTCTCATGGCCTCAATGGTTTCGCAAGGGATCAGAGTTCAAGTAGTCTTGGCCTCGGACGGTAATCGTCGGGGTCTGGGGAATCTTCGAATCGAGGAGTTTCTCAGCGCCATGGCCAAATTGGAGATCAGCTATGACAATTTATTTTTCCTGGGTTACTCAGACGGTAAATTGTTTGACTCTGCAGAGAGGATTGAAGCAGATCTGCTGAAAATCATGACTGAGCGCGATCCTGACCTGATCGTTTCCCATTATATTGGTGATCAGCATCCCGATCATCATTGTGTGGCAACAATCATGCAAAGCATCGGTCTGGATCGAGACAATCTGGTTCTCAGCTTTCCAATTTATGCTGATATGTTCAAGCGTCTCACAAAAGACGATGGCTGGTATCACTGCGATAGCCAAGCCAAACGGCCAAAGAGATTCGCCCTGACATCTTATCTCTCACAGATGATGAATCCCATCTTGTCACCACTGTTCTTGCGAGCGTGGTACTGTAGCGAGATCTTTCATATGACCAAAAACACTACCACTTGATAACTCGAGTGGTATTTTATTTGATCGTGAATCTAGGTTGACGCAGAACGAGAAATTGAGTATAGTTTTTTCAGCATTTTGTAGCTAGGCACAACGCCAGAATATGCTACTTCTGCGAAGGGGGTTGTCATGAGTATGACAATGGTTTTGTGCTCAATCTTGGGGGCACTGGTTGGTTTATCAATGATCTTCCCAATCTATCTCTGCCGAGCCAATTCTGGCTCGGGACGATACTCAGGGAAACATGTGTTTTTCACCGTTTTGGTGATAATGGTGGGGGTGGCATTTGACGTAGCCAGTGCCACCGCTTTGATTTTGTGGCACAGCTTCCTGCTCTTTATAGTGCTGGGTGCAATGTCGCTGATAATTATCAATTGCACATCGATGATGGTCAGGGTGCCACCGATAAATATCAAATCGGAAAAGATTATTGGTTGGTACCGCCAAGGATTGGAACCATGGAAATTTTCCAAAGAGTGGAAAATAGAAGAACTGAGAGTAGGATTTCTGGTCTTTGCCAACTTCGTTGGCGGCAGGATATCCCACAAAGAAGTGACAAACCAGTCCAAACGGCTTGGCTGTGAAATTGTCTACGAGGCAACTGGAACAGGATTGCCACGCGAGTTTAAGACTGCTTTCGAGTTTTGGTCACCAAAGATCGAAGGTGATATTCATTCGACCCCAACGAGCGCTTCAGTCGAGGAAATGCTGAAAGGGTGTAAATTGGATACCCACTCCCCATATCTCAGAATTGAGATTAGAAATCCGTGGAGGAAAGAGCTTCACCGGCCCTCAGCTCTGAAAAAGTAATTCTATCTACCTTCGCTTCATCCCATCGCGGTGTGAAGCGATTTTTATTTTGCTAGACAGAGAGAGCATATTCTGGTATTAGTAAGACCATACTTGAATGATACAGGTCGAAAAGGAGGCCAATCATGGTACACAAAGTCGTATACCTCTCTGACTACAAGAGAGCAAAAATGGACGACAAACAGATTGAAGGGTGGGTCTATGTCTTTTTCCAGGCCGCAGGCGTTAAGCCAGAAGACATTGAAATAATCCCGTATCACGTCGCACTTGGAAGCGCATCAGAGAAGACCCTGGGCGACGCTCTCACACAGGCAAGAGATGAAGAATTCGACGCAGTAGTTGTATCCGAATCTGTCGGACGCGTACATTGGTCGACAGCAATTTACTTTGGGATGTGCCACGATATTCCAATGTTGCTGAAACGAGAAGGCACCGAGACCCTTCACCTTACTCAGGTCGTTTTCGGCCCGACAATTTGCGAACGCATTCGCGCCGCACAAAAGAGCAACGAAAAATGCGAGCAAGTGCCCGTTTAACACCAAAACCCGCCCCCGACCCAGTCGGGGGCTTTTTATTTTCTTCTGTATTTAAAATTCCCCGCCGGCGCAAAGCTGACGGGGACTGATTTATTTGTGATTTTTTCCATTTCCTCCGATCAGGAAGAAATCGCAGGCATACTTACTCTTGAGATTTGGATCAATATTCTTGCAATATTCATTCATGAGATTGATCCATTTTCCGACTATATCAAACTCTTGCTCGAACTTGTCCTTAAGTTTAGTTACAAGAGTTCCTTGCGGTCCCGCCCCTGCCTTATTGGCATAAAGGGCAATTGTCGCAACATTGTGATTGAAAGTTTCCTCAAAGCTCCGTCGCAAGCAAGCATACATTTCAACAAGTTGGCTGATCTGAAGATTTCCGTTTAGCGAGACCTGGTGGCTCGCTTGGATACACTGGGCTTTATTGCGCTGAGCGGCCATTGCTTTGGTACGAAAATCAAGCAACTCTTTTCGATATGGATCCTGGATCCTGTCATCCATCTTGGGGTGATCTGGGCTGTTATTGTCATACGCAGCCTCAGTCCAAAGTCGCAAGAGGTATTCGTCGACTTCTACGCCGTTAACGAAGACTTTTTGACCATCAGTCAATGGGACCAAAAGCTGAGTATTCTGAACTGGAGTAGGGCTTGTTTGCCCGTTATTTTTCAGAGCCTTCTCTCGCCTCTCAATCTCCTTTTCTCGTGTGGTCAATTGATCTTCTCGCGTGTTTAACGCTCGCTCCCTGTTATCAAGGGCAGTTTCGCGTTTATCCAGTGCAGCCTCCCTATCTGCCTGGTCATCACTCGTGTCTTGCATCGAATCTGAGAATGCGCTCTCAATTTGTTGCAATTCGCTATCAGACGGCAACAAATCTTTCTTCTGCACAAGCAGTGGGTTCGTGATAAGCGCGGCTAACATGTTCACAAGTCCCGGAGCGAAATCATCAAGCGCCCTTAGCAACGCTGCCTCGATTGCCTCCGGTGTGACTTGCTGACCACCCGTCCTTGATTGAAACTCTTGTAGTGCTTCGACCATTACTGCTTTCATCGCCGCTGACATTGAGTCAAACGGTTTTGGCGGCAGGGTCTCCACCTCCACAGCTTCAGCGTTTTCGACAACCTTTGTCTCAGGCACCACTTCTTGATCTACCCGATCCTCCTTCTTCGGCTCAGCCTTTGGTGTGGGCCTTGCTTCAGCTTTTTTTGGAGGCTTGGCCTCTTTCTCGGGCTTTGCCTTCGCTTTCTTCGGCTCTCTCGGCGCCCGTGTCTTTTCCACGGGTGGCGGTGGTATTTCTTTGGGTTTTTCTACCGGTATGACCCCAAGCAAATCATGAATGGCCCTGATGATATCAACTGGACATTCTGATTTTTCGAGATCGTTGTCGGCGGTGATCAGAGATTCAAGATGTAGTTCCAAGAATCTCTTGTTGCGGCCAGTCTTCTCTGCCAGTCCGATCGCGGCAATGAAATCAGGTATAGTCCTATCTCCCGTCGCCACTTTGATCCTTCGGACCAATTGCCCAAGCTCAATTGAGCTATTCAGGCCATCTTGTTCTGCCATGTCAATGTACCTCGTAAACAGATTTCTCCCATGAGGAAGAGTTATGAAGATACTATCAGGGCGAGAGTGATATGAGAATATGCTGAGGGGCGATGCATTTGTCCGCATCAAACTTGGGCTTTTTTATTTACAAACCGTCATTTTTGTTGTATTATCACGAAATCTTACTGCATACCGCATACGGGAGGAAATAGAAATGAACGGTAGAGTAATTCATACCATTGGGATAGACGCAATGGGGGGTGATCATGCTCCTCGCGTTCCCGTCTTGGCCACGGTCAAGGCAATGTACCAACTGCCGGATTTTAATTTTTTAATCTTTGGTGATGCGACTGAAATCAAGAAACATCTCCACGGAAATGATTACCGGCGAATCGAAATTGTCCATTGCAAAGATGCGATCGGGATGGACGAATCAGTCAAGCTGTCGACCTTCAAGCGAGAAGACTCCTCGCTTTCAGTCATGCTCAACTTGCTGAAAACGGGCGGGCTTGGCGGAGTATTAAGCGGCGGGAACACTGCCGTCTACGGCGCTATGGCCAAAAGTATCCTTGAGACAATTGAAGGGTTCGAGCGCGCTGCCCTGGCAGCAGTCCTACCTGGGAACAAAATCATGTTGGACGTCGGTGGAAACGTCGACTCCACGCCAGCAACATTATTGCCTTGGGCAATTGGCGGCGCGGCATTCGCTCAGAAGGTTCAGGGTAAGGACCATCCGGTAGTCGCGCTACTCTCGATTGGAAGTGGACTGAAGAAAGGCAACAAGCTGGTCAAAGAGACCTATCCGCTTCTCCAGGAAGCCGCTGCAAAAGGACTTTTCCGCCTTAGCGATAGCCACATTGAGCCAGACAAACTACTGGTCGACCGAGAGGTCGACGTCATCTTGACAGATGGCTTTAGCGGAAATATCGCCCTAAAGGCTATCGAAGGAGCCTCATCGGCTATCAAGGAAATCGGTCGCCGACACTGGTATTTAGCGCCAATATTTCTTGCTCTAAAGTTGGCTATGAGACCATTGAGCTATGAAAAGTTTAACGGTGCTCCGTTCATTGGATTGCGTCATGGTGTTGTCGTCAAGAGCCATGGTCGCGCCGGTGTCGAAGCTTATATCAACGCAATCCGGGTCGTAGCACGAGCAATCGAGTCAAACCTGACCGAGATCATCCGATACGGGGTATGCCCCGAATCAGTTCTAAAACCCAAAAATCAGCAGTCTGCTCTCTAGGCAGGCTGTTTTTATATTTGATATCCACAGCCCCCATTGTGCCAAAGGCTGTTATACTACAAATAATAGAAGGCTAATAAGTACTTTGACATGTACTGCTAGACAAACGGATAGCAATTTTTGGTGGTAAAAAATCTACAAGGGGGGGAATCCGATGAGTAATTTACCAACTCAGAACCTTGCCCCTGATAATATTTCAGAGGCATACAGAACTCGTTTTTTCCGAGCTTTTTGCCCGGACCTCGGCAGCCCGACGGGTTGCTGCGGCAGAGATCACTGCAAGTTCGTCTTGGCGGTGGCAAACAAAGACCTCGCAACCATGGAAAACTTGATGGCATGGGACGGGAGCGAGTATTGCCACAGCCAAAGTCAGGGCATGGGGAGGACACGACTTCATTTGGCGGCCCTTCATGGCCGAAGTGAAGCAGTGGAAAATCTCCTGCTCGAAGGCAAGGACATTAACTGCCGGGATGACTATGGCAACACACCATTTGCCCTGGCAATGATCGAGCATCAACATGGAGCGGCCGACCTGCTGGTCCGTCTTGGCGCCGATATCAACTGCGCCAACAAGCTTGGCAGAACGATTCTGCACGAGGCCGCATGGCATAATTGGCGTGACTCCACTGACATTATGCTCTGCTGGGGGCAGGATCGCCTCCTCCAGGTCAATTACTTCGACCAGAACTTTCAATTACCAGTCGATGACGCTCTGTCGATGGGCAACTACGACCTTGCGACATTGCTGGTAAAGTTTGGAGCGATCACCGCCATCCATAGCAAAGCACAAATGCTTGGCGAATGGGTTGGCGACAGCGCCTTCCACTACGTGTGGCGGAATTCTCCCCTCAAAGGCGTTCTTGCGCGGCGCGACCTTGACCTTTTCAAGGCTCTGGTCACACCCGACTCCGTCTTTCGACACCATTTGGTGTACGAGGCGAATCTGATCATCAGACATGCTCATGAGATTTTCCAGGACGCGCACTCTAACTTTGTCCTGGCGATCGCGGATCACTTCCGAAGCCTGATTCGGCAATCTGCCGAAGAAAGCGTAGGCGTGAATGAACTGCTTGCACAATTAGAATGTGCTTAGACATACTCTGGCTCGAGTCGACTCCGACTCGAGCCTTTTTATGTTGACAGAGAGAAGAAAAGTAGTTATAATGCGCCCAATGTCCAAGATCAAAATGAGCTACCAAATATAGTCATTTTGAACTTGGCAAAAAAATGAGGAGGGATAGAATCCCATGGCACACAAACCAACTTTCCGGATCCTCGTCGGAGGATGGCACCTGATGGAGCAAACAATGGGCTTCGGCAATCCGACCAAGGGCGGAGCGAAAACAATGGACGAGGCATTACGCCAAGTCGCGGATCTGAATGAAGAGCTGTACGACGAGCACGGTTTCGAGCTTAGTGTCTCGGCCCATTTCTGGCACGAAATCATGGTATCGCCAAGAGCAGAGAAACTGCGCGATACCTTGCAGTTCAACAATTCGCGCGCCTTATTCCTTGATGAATGGATGTTAGGGATCGATGAAGGGATCTACCCCAAGATCGGTCGCATCATCCCGCCGGGCTTCGGCTTACCTTGGAGCGACGACGGCGCTCTGATCAATCCTGACCCAGTCGTGCGCCAAATTCACCACGACGTGATGGTTCACGCGTTTAAAGAGTCAGCTCATGTACGCGAGTCAGGTCACGGTCTGGGCAACGTCATTTATTGGACCGGGCCGGATGGCATTCGCTGGCAAAGGCTGGTCAACGGCGTTGATTCAACCCTGAGTTATGAAGACAACCCCAACCTCGAAGAGTGGAGAATGATAGTTGAAGGCCTAACCAACGCAGTCGGTGAAGCTCGCGGCCTGGGCTACACCAACGAAAAACTTCTGATTGAAGCAAAGGAAGGTGGAGACCCTTGTTACCTTGACCCGTTTACCGACGTATCCCTCCAGATCCTGGCGATTAGCCAAATCAACGAAGGCGTCGGTGCCAAAGTAGCAGAGTGGCAGGGAGAATTCTGCCACACCCGTGGCGGTGGTACAACCTTTGCCAATGGGATGACCCAAGCGATCGGCGGTGGCGTATTTGGTGGGCGCATTCATCTGAATTCTGGCCCCATAGCTAATCAGCGGTTTAGCACTATGCTGGCTAAGGGAACACCACTTTCCAAATTCCAGCAGTATGTCGATCCAGACTATTTGCCCGGCCAGGGTGTAGAAGAATGGCTGGACGATCAGCAAAAGTCTATCCAAATTGGCGCAGAATGGTCAGCCCAAACCGGGCAACCGTTCGAAATCGAATTCGACGCTCGCTTCTCCAGATACCCTGACATGATGGGCGAACTGCGCAAATCAACGCTATGGACTCTACATGAGTTGCAGAAACACGGCGCCTTACCGGCCTAACCTTCTCTTGCTTACACTCCCCCGATGGATTCCATCGGGGGATTTTTATTTCTCCCTCTTGATTTTTTGTGAAAGTAGTGATATAATAACTACATATTAAGATTGTTCTATAGATTTCCGAAGTAGTAATAAATTCGATGTTCTATACGGCAATACGAATTTATTAATGGGTACCCTTTGGGTCCCACACAGAAGGAAATCAATGCAAACGCAAAAAAGGCGCCAATCCGCCTCTTATTACTTTATGCCTGCAAAAGCACAGGGCAACAGATTCTCTCACGGTTCGAGAGGAAATTTTCGTGGTTCTCAGGGACCTCGCAAGCGTAGCTTTAGCGAGTCAATCGACGTATCGAAATTCGTTAAAAAAGCCTCTCCAAAAGTTGAGACTGTTTACGAATCAGAACGTACTTTCGCTGACTTCGGCTTCTGCCCAGAAGTTTACAAGAATTTGGCTTACAAGAAATACACCAAGCCAACTCCGATTCAGGATCAAGCTATCCCATATGTCAAAGAGGGACGAGACATTATCGGCTTGGCCAATACAGGAACAGGCAAAACTGCTGCTTTCCTCTTGCCTTTGATCGAAAAAGTTTATAAGGACAGAGATCAGAAGGTAATTGTGATCGCTCCTACTCGCGAGCTCGCTCTACAGATCGAAGTTGAACTTCGTGACTTTTCATGGAATATGAAAATCTTCTCCGCTACCTGTGTTGGTGGTATGCCAATCTTCAAGCAAATTCAAAATCTGCGCCGCAATCCTGCCTTCGTAATCGGTACTCCTGGTAGATTGAAAGATCTAGCTGAGAAGGGATATATCGATTTCACCAAATTCAACAATGTTGTTTTGGACGAGGTTGACCGAATGCTGGACATGGGTTTTGTTGATGAAATCAGAGAAATTTTGAACAAAATCCCAGCCGAAAGACAGACTCTCTTCTTCTCAGCTACTATGCCTCCAAAAATCAAAGAATTGACAAGCAAATTCCTGACTGATCCGATCACGGTCGAGGTCAAATCAGGCGAAACTGCCGACAACGTCGAGCAGGATATCATCCGCGTCAGAAGCAAAGATTCCAAATTTGTTCAGCTGACAGACCTTCTCAAGACTCCAGATTTCAAAAAAGTCTTGATCTTCGCTGAGACCAAATCTGAAGTTGATAAATTGGCTACCAATTTGAAACATGAAGGTTTCAGAGCCGATTGTATCCATGGCGACAAGAGACAGCGCGAACGCGCACGATCCCTGACCCAGTTCAAGACCAACGATGTCAAAATCTTGGTTGCGACCGACGTCGCCGCTCGTGGACTTGATATCAAGGATATCACTCACGTCATCAATTACACTGTTCCTCAGACCTACACTGACTATATTCACCGAATCGGCCGTACCGGCCGCGGTAACAGTATGGGTATGGCACTCACTTTCGTACCTGGCTACTAAGAGACATGAAAAACGTCCCGATTTATATCGGGGCGTTTTTTGGTATACAGGCCTTTCATAAATGCACAAAATCAATTATGATCTGAGTATGATTTTTTATATAATTTTATTGGTCTTACTTTCCTTAGTCCTATTCCTGACCATGTTTTGGCAAATTTCTCTACTTTGGGCCGCAATCACAGGCGTGCCAATTGTCTATTCCTGGAAAGGAGCAGTTCTGGACTCCCTCAAATTGGCTGGTTTGAAATCTGGCGAGACGATTATCGACCTGGGCTCTGGTGACTGCCAAACATTGATCTTGGCGGCCAAGAAATTCGGTGCAAAGGGTATCGGCGTTGACCGTTCAATCTGGTGTTACCTCAAAGCTAAGTTGAATGTCTGGATGGCTGGGGAGTCAAAGAATATCCGCATTATCAGAGGCGATTTCAAAGATGTGGAAAAGGAGCTCAAAGCCGCCGACGTGGTATATGTTTATCTTCTAGATCAAGTCTTGGCACAAATTGAGAAGTGGCTCTTTGACTCAATCGGAGAGAAGACTCGCGTCGTCTCGCTTTCTTTCCTGTTCAAAGTCAGAAAACCTGTCGCCGAAGCAAACACTCGCAATCTCTATCAGGATACAAAAGCTCGACTTTATAGAAAATAACAAGAGGATCTTATGGCCCTAATCGTAAGTCTCGCTACAATTATCAGCACTTTTCTGGGCGGTCTTTTCGCGATTAGATTCAAAGACAAATTGCATTTGATCCTCGGTTTTTCGGCCGGCTCCGTGATTGGTGTCGCCTTTTTTGACCTGCTTCCGGAATCACTGGCTCTGGCCAGCGGCACATATAGCATTAACACCACCATGCTCCTGATTGCCTTCGGATTTGTATTTTATATGCTCCTAGACAGAGCCTTTTCACTTCATGGCCATAGCCACGGTGAGCACTGCGAGAATCCAGATCATAGCGGAAAATTGGGTGCCTCAGCTTTGATCTTCCATAGCTTCCTGGACGGTCTTGTCATTGGCCTCGCTTTCAAAGTCTCCCCTGCAGTCGGCTGGATTGTAGCGGCCGCTGTCCTGGCCCATAGCTTCTCTGACGGAATCAACACGGTCAGTATGATTTTGAAGGAGAAGGGCAGCAAGAAACAAGCACTCAAATGGCTGATTTTGGACGCTTTGGCTCCTGCTCTCGGTGTGTTAACCGCCCTTCTACTCAACGTGAGCGAAACCACACTTGGACTGATCCTGGCCGTATTCACAGGCTTCTTCTTCTACATCGGCGCCAGCGATCTGATCCCAGAAAGTCATCACCATCATCCCACATTTTGGACCACTTTCATGACCATACTCGGTATGGCCGTACTATACTTTGCAATCCGCCTCGCGCTCTGACAATAAAAAACCGCATCGAATAGCTCAATGCGGTCGGTTTTGACTGTATAATTTACAGTTTATTTTGGTGTCCGATCAGGGTGCCGACTTCTTCTCCTCGGGCAAACCGAAGAATTGTGTTGTCGTCTGGCCCGGCGATGACAGTGAGGAACCCTTCGTTGGCTGCATTCACAGCTTGGAGAATCTTCTTGTTCATGCCGCCTTTGCCAGTAGTCTGACAATCTGCCAAGAGATTAAATGGGATGTCGTCACGGTCAATCTCGAGGTATTGGATCGCGTAAGGATCAGTCACTGGATTGCCAGTAAATACAGCACCAGATTTTGTGATCAAGATCAGAGCCGAGGGCCTGATGATACGGCCAAGGAGCACTGCCAAATGATCGTTTTCGCTAACGCCAAGATTCATCGCCTTGATCTCCTCGTCGGAGACGATATCGTTCTCGTTGATGATCGGCACGATGTTTCGAGCGAAACACTCCTCGATGTTGGTCAGAATCGTGCCATCTTCGGCTGTCAAATTGGCATAAGTGAGCCAAAATGGTGCGATCTCGTGGCCAAAGTTGGAAAACGCCGATCCCCAGAAATTGAGCAGATGCCTAGTCCCAATGCCAGACAAAATCTTCTCTGGAATCGGAGCGGCATCTTGACCGATATCGGTCATGCGCTCTTTGCCTGCCTGAATCGCTCCCGAAGAAACGATAGCGACCTTGATGCCCTGAAGCATCAGAACAGCGACTTGTCGAGCGATATTAGCAAAAATTTCTGCTGATAATCGGCTCATTTCTCCCATCAAACTTTCGCGCCCAAATTTGAGCAACAGTATTTCTCCAGACTGCATTACTCGTCTCATTGTGTGCCCCCTCAACAGAAAAATGGTCTTGCCAAGCAAGACCATCCAATTTACCACGAAATACACTTTTTGGCAATAAAACGCCCCGCTTAATTAAGCAGGGCAGGTAGCCTCCAAATTGACATATTGCGACATTTGTCGCATCCAGGGTGGCAGCTCACCAATCAAACAGTGAATGCCAGCCTGGTTTAGGACTGGGTAATAACGGATCGGTGCCGATGTAGTCCAAATCTGGTCTTCACCAATAATTCCAGCGACGATCTCGGCTACCTCGTCCTCTCCGCTTGTCATCAATACTCGGCCTGATGATGGAGATTGATAAAAACAAAGAGATGCAGGGATATTGAGTGGCGAGGTAGGAACGTGAATCTGTATCTCATTCTCGCCGCAAATTCTCCGATAAATTTCCAGGGTTTCTTTGTTCGTCATGAAACCAGAAATATTACGTATCCAGGCCTGTATCTTCGGATCGATTATAAGATGTGAACCGCCTGACCTGTCAGTAATCAGACCCATAAATAGATCGAGGTGATTGCCGAAATTGGCTGCCTTCGAGCGGACCTGTAGCGTTACTGGGGTGGGTAGAGCCACTGGTCTGATCCCAGAAACTCTGATGGAGCGACAGTCAGGTCTGACTATTTGATAAAATCCGTCTTTTTGCTTCGGATTTCTCTCCTCTGCGACGTTCTCCGGATAAATAGCCTTACCGCCCCCGATCGATGTCCGGCCTCCTTCGCCAAGATGGCTGACCATCACTTTGATCTTCTCGGTAGCCAATTTGTCGAAATTGTAAGGTTTGTTGTAACACACGAGTGTGTTACCGTCAGGCAGACAGACTGCCAAATCCCGCGGATACAAGAGCTTCACTTGGTTTATCTCGGGGAAATCAACGAATTCAAATCCGGCCTGTTCAAACCGACCGAGCATATCAGCCCAGTCCGGTTTGACATAAGCACGGATGATACTGAAATCTTCCCCCATCCGCATCAATGTCGCCGCAATCGTGCAGTATTCGAAATAGATAATCTCTCGTGCGCGTTCGATGTCTCCATCGATCTGCTCCAAAATCTTAAGACTGATTCCGAATTGTCCCCCAGGGTATTCGTAGTTTGTCCGAATCCGAGCGCCAAAGCTTGGCAAGCCAAGATATATGTCTGGTATGTACTTCATTGCGTTTGCCTCCTCAACAGAAAAATGGTCTAGCAGTGCAAGACCATCCAATTTACCAGTAATCTGAGCTGAAGTCAATCAATATCGTTGGTACCCGCGAAGGGAATTGAACCCCCGACCTCTCGGACCGGAACCGAGCGCTCTATCCACTGAGCTACGCGGGCAAATTATAATGATCCACTGTCAGCCAGAGGCTGATCGGCCTTTGGCCGAAGCTACGCGGGCATACCAAAACAAGACACCATCCATTTATACTTTAGAACTTGATAACTTTCAACTAATAGCGCTATTCTTCAGCAGCACGGTAGTCTTTGCGGAAGATTAGCTGCATGAACTCGATAATAATTCCGATTGCAGTACCAAGAGAAGAGGCGCCTAGAACTATTTTGGCCAGTCTGTCCCAATTGAAGCTCGAGTACATAGAAAAATCGAAAGGAAATACGAAAAAGAGAGACAGGAGGGCCAGGAAACCAAAAGTGTTCATGATCAGGCGCACGAAGCCATGGAACCATTTGGGATCGTGCAGGATCAGGAGTAGATAGCCAACGATCGCGGCAAGATACGACAGAGTCAGCATCCATTGGACTGAATTAAAATCTGAGGTCAGAAAAGGCACATGCCAGGCGAGCAAATTGCTCACGACCCAAATCATTATGGTGTTGGCTACAATAAGACTAGCATAGCCAGCCTTGCGAGCATGATTATATTTCGAACTATCTTTGGCAGTTTTCTTGGCCATTCCCCTCCTTGTGTTATTGATAATATTTTAACCCAAAACGGAATAAATAAAAAGTTGCTGTTGACAGAAAACTACTTCGAGTCTAGATTATACCTATTGCCAATTATTCAATTGTGCATATTTATTTGTAAGAAGGATAATTATATGAGAGATAAGATTATTTTCGTGTTGATAGGGGCTGTTTTGATCTCGGGGCTTAGCTATGCGTTGATTAAAGGTCGGGTGAAATTGCCTACATCAAGTGTCGCATCCGAAAAAGCGGAAATATTGAAAGTAAAAGCAGACGATCATGTTCGCGGTAGTTTGGACGCGCCAATCACCATTGTCGAATATTCTGACTTCCAGTGCCCATATTGTGTCAAATACGCCTTTACTCTCCAGGAAATCATGGTCGCTTATCCAGGCAAGATCAAATGGGTATTTCGTCACTATCCTCTGCCGTTTCACCAAGCAGCCAAGGGCGCTGGTATTTCGGCTGAAGCGGCCGGAAATCAGGGGAAATTCTGGGAGTACGCCGACATATTGTTTGAGAAATCACAGGCCGATGGCACGGGGCTGGCAAACGATGATTTCGTCCAATACGCACTACAACTCGGGATGGACGTAAATCAATTTAGTAGTGACGCCGCTGACCCGAAATATGAGCAAAAGATCAACAGCAACACTGCTGACGGAGATAAGCTCAAAATTACCGGCACTCCGGCCAGCTTCATGATCGACAGCAAGGGCAATATTCAGGATTTGACGGGCAATGTTCCCTACGATCAATTGAAACTAAAGATTGACGCGATACTAAATAAATAGATCGAATACGAAAAACAGCCAGTCATCTGGCTGTTTTTTTGATAAAAGTTATGGACATAGCAAACATATTTTGCTAAGGTCAAGCCAGCCGAAAGGCAAATCTGTTTGAAAAGGAGGAAATGATGAAATATTTCCTTTTACAAGGTGTCTTCTTCCAAGACGTGGCACGGCTTGGTGTCTCTCTGCGTTCCGGAGAAGCGAAAGCTGTTGTCAAAACCCAACAAGAGTATACGCTTTTCTCTGGCATCATCCAGATTAATGACGATGCCGAAGAGACAACAGGCGAGCCTTGTGGCGCGATAATGGATGTGTACGGAGTAGCAGACATATCGCATCTCACTTTGACAGCGTCGACGTTCGTCTTCGGTAAACAGTATCGCGGTCGCCTCGACATGATTCGATACCACTTCAGTAAGGTGGGCAACGAATGGATCGGCTCATACAAGGGTGACAGAGTCGGCACTGGTACTGCTCGATGTCATCTCACAGAAGTGAAGGAGGAATTCTTCACGCCACCACTCATTCCAAACCCAAGGCTAACAAAATGATTGTTCAGCCTTTTTTATTTGCAAACATTTTCCCGTGGCCAGGGATGATGAAATCGGCGAGATCTAATATTTTCTGACGATTCTTTTTGAGTAATTCTATATCTTTGGCGTAGGGGTCAGGATGATTGGCCAGACTTTCACGGTCAATTTTCTGCCCCTCCCCATCTACCCACCAAAATAAGTCTCCGGCTACGGCGTAAGTTTTTCCTTCGACCTTGACAATAAATGAACGAGAATCTCCGCTGTGGCCAGGAGTTTTGATAATTTCTAGATCCAGCCCCAGGACTTGACCATCATAATAGGTCTGGCGATCGTTGTCATATAATTCTGTGGGCGTAACGATTTTGGCGTTTTCGAAAATCCCCGAAAGTAGTATGTGATCAGTATGATTGTGAGTTTGCAGGACAAAATCTATGTCCCCTGTTTTCAGATTATTTTCCGCCAAAGAGCTAATTAGTCTAGCACGATTGCAACCGGGATCAACTACAATATTTTTGTTGTCTAATTTAATCAAGGTAGTTGTAGAACTGGCGATCCAGCCACCTTCAATTTCATGGTCATAACCGTCAATTAATACTTTCACTTCTGTCATATCATTCCTTCTTTATTTGCTTTGGGAGCGGGTTTGTAGTATAAAAATACTAACAATATATCTTGTACATTGGGGGAAAATCATGAAACAGTGCATATGTTGCAAGTGCTACTTGGATGCCAAAGACAAGTTTTGTTATTCATGCAAAACGAGGCAACCGCAAGCAGACAATTTCCCTATGAGCGGCCATCATGCCACAAGTAGACCCGTTGACCCAAATCGTGGGACTCAAGCGAAACGTTCCAAGTTTAAGCAAAGAATTATCTGGTGATCACAATGGTGGTCACTTTTTATTTCTTGGCGTCTTTGGCTTTTTCGAACTTGAACCAGCCTAGCGCGAGAGCAAAAAGCATACCGACCGTCACGATGATAAAGCGGAATTTGACATCCTCGGTCATCATACCTCGGATAATACCATAGATCAAAGTGAAGAGACTGCCCAACAAGATTCCGTTGGAAAAGACAATTATTTTATCGACTATTAGTAGACTGATGATCATGAGCAGTATACTGGCCGACAGCGCGACGATAGAAACATTTCTGCTGTGCTTGGCCGCTCTCTCATTGTAGGCCTTTTGGATCTGGTCGAACTCCTTTTGAGCTTCGATTGTCGCTGGCGCAGTTCCCGTCTTGTCCACCGAATACTGCAGAGCCGCAGGCGTTTCGGGCGCTTTCTCCCCTGGATAGAAAACTTCGATTCCTAGACCGATAAATAGAGCAACGATCGCCCCCAACAGGATTGAATACAAAACCTTAATCATATTTCTCCTTTGTTATATTATTTGGTCTCTAATTTCACAAATTTGATTAGGCCGATGATCTTAACGATTACCAAGCTTATAAGCGCAGCAAAGAAATTGAATTTTGAGGCAATTATGTAGGGGCTTGGAATGAATGTAAGATAGAGAAGAAAAACGCTTCCCACAGCCGCACCATTGTACAGTGGGGCAAATTTCGGAGAAGTGAAGAATATGCCGACCGCAATCAGAATCAAGCTGGCGAATAGTGCTAGGGCTAGGGAGACTTGAGCGTGGGTGTCGGAGGACTTGTTGTAATCAACGACCTTGATATCATATTCTGTCTGAGCCGATTGCTGAGCTGCTGTCAGATCCTCCGATACGGCTTGGAGTTCTGTAGGATACTCTGGATAACTCGCGGCTGGATAGAACGTTTGAATCGCAAAATTAATAGTGATCGCGAGCAACGCCCCCAAAAAGATCGAGTAGAGTGCCTTGACCATAGAAACTCCTTCTTTATTATTCTCTTAGATTATATTCCGCAAGGCTTCCTCAAGCAAGTTTAGAGCTTTTTCGTAATACGGAGCGGCAAGCTCTTTTGCCTTCTTTGAGGAGATTCTCTCGTACATCCATCGGAATTTGTCTCGCATTTCCGAGCCTGGAACTTCGCCGAGGTGGCCGACGTGTCTAGGCGCATTTACTTCTAGATAGCTTAAAGAGTCTGCGTCTTTGAGCAGATTTTGATCGTCCGTCCCCCCAATTTCATGTTTTGAGATTATTTCTTTGACAGAATCAGCCAAACTGCTATCAGCAAACTCATGTATGATAAAATCATACATTATGGCCGCGCTTTTTTCTTGATGCTCGGTTAGCTGTTCTGGCTTTTCATACATTAATCTCATTCGATCGCCCTTGTCTTTTTTGAATGCTCGCTCGACATCATGGCCATAGGCGGCAATTTGCAGAGCCAAGCTAGCATCGGGCTTTAGCACGAACAACCAATGCAAAGTCTGAACATAATGTGCCTTCTTGCCCCCAAACGAGTCGTTAACGAATTTGACAGTCTTTTGTAGTGTGTCTTCCATACATGTATCTAATTATTTAATAAATATGTGCCCAAGAATATAATGCCGATCGCTACAATTTTCTGCACCAAATTTCTCTTCGAGAGTGTTTCGTGAGCAAGTTTGGGAGTGAGGAGCGTTAAAATTACGCCGAAAAGCAAAACGAAGAATGGCTGGAGACCGTTGCTCACCACTGATACAACTGCAAGTGGCATAAGTAGCATGGCGAAAGTAAATATAAGTCCAGCGGCGACGTTGATAATTTCGTTGAAGAAAGTAATACTGAGAATGAAGGATTTGCTCTGACTGATTATCTCGATGAAAACTTTCTTCCAGCTTGGGTTGAGGGAAAATACGACGAGACCGGCGATGAAAAGACCCAAGAAGTCCCAAAATTGCGTGTTCCAATAGTTGCTCTCTACAGCCACATATTTGAAAGCCAGACCGTTCACCGCGGTGACAGCCGTGCAAAGAAGCATGGGTAGGATAACATGCATCTTGAACTTGAATTTGTTGCCGACCGATTCAATGGTCAAGATCAGTGACCCTGCTATGACCAGTATGCAAGCAAATATTTGTCCACTGGTCAGATATTCATTTAGGAAAAACATCCCCAAAAAGTAGCGAAAAATTGGAATCAGCTGGAAAAGCGGGACGACAACCGAAGGGCTATCTTTCTTGAGAGCCAGCAGGTAAAGATACCCACTCAGGAAACTGGCCGCCCCAGAGACAAGCATGATCAAAGCTGACTTGGGGTCCGTAGAGATGGAGCCAAAACGAAAAAGCAAAACGTAAAGAGAAACTAATATTCCAAAAAATGAGGTAAATAACATAAAAGGACCGCCGTCGCGGTTCTTGAAAAACTTGCCCAGAATATATTTGTCGATATGATTCGAAAGCGCCCAGAGGGCTGGTGGAATAATAGAAAATATTAGCCAATTCATAGACAAATTATACGCTGAATGGGCTTCGTTTTCAATTAAAATACTCTCGCGGATATCGAAGGGAGCCAAATTGTGATATAAACCCTGCTTGACTTCATCTCGCTTTCGTTATCTGCTAAAATGGATCTATGAACAAGTATTTCAAATACTTTTTGACCTCGATGAAGGTCAACACCGCCTATACTGGCAATTATTTTCTGCTGGTCACTTTCGACCTGGTCTACTTTTTTGTATTTTTCTCACTTTGGACCTCTGTGTATAAGTCTGGAAATATCGTCGAGATCTCCGGCTATACACTGTCGGGAATTATTTCATACTATTTCATATCAGAGATTATATTTAAGTTCGCCGATGTGATGAGCTCGATATATCTGAACTGGCAAATTTGGTCGGGTTACCTTACAAACGATCTGATCAAGCCATGGAATGTTTTGTCGATCAGTTACATTGATGCTTTTAGCGAAAAGATCATTAATTTAATCGTCTCACTCCCTGCCACTGTCGTCATGTTCCTTATCGCCAGAGAATTTATTATCTTACCGACAGGCATTAATACTCTCTATCTCGTAGTCACCATTGCCCTGGGCTTTGTGATGAATTGCGCTTTCAATCTTTGCATCCACGTCCTCTGTCTCAAATTTGGCGATCAAGAATCAAATATCGAGCTAGCAAACTTTCTGGCCATGTTCTTGGCTGGCGCGTTCTTCCCACTGGCCTTCCTCCCAGTGAAAATTGAGTTTATATTTTCACTCTTGCCGTTCAAATATATCTTCTACGTCCCAGCCAATATTTTTCTTAACAAAATGAACCTTCATGACATTATCATCGCTTGGGCCATGATAATTATGTGGACCCTTGTTTTCATCTTGACTTACAAAGTAATTTACAGAAAAACTATAAAATATTACTCAGGAACCGGACGATGAGAAAATTCTGGAGAATAAATCTTATTATTTGGCGAAACGCCTTGATCCGAGATTCGAAGATCTCTGGCTTTATTTTGTCGAGCATTATTTTCCAAGTTTTGGATATCGTGAACTCGGTAGTGTTTATCCTTCTAATCTTCATGCACACCAAGACTTTGGGCGGATGGGATATATACCAAGTTCTCTTCCTCTATGCCTTCTCGCAAACAATCAGTATCATACACGGGGCGTGGACCAAGGGCGGCCTCAACTCGCTCGCAAACGAGCTAATCCGGCTTGGCGACTATGATTTTTACCGGACAAAACCATTTGATGCGATGACACTGGTCTCGATCAGCAAACCGAGAGCCTATGCCTTGATCAAACTATTGTTTAATTTTTCGATCCTGATCTTCGCCCTGGTTCACTGTGGACCATTGCCGCTAATCAATTATTTTTGGTTTTTGATTTTATTCATACTTTCCTTCTTCCTTTACTACGCCATCAAAATTGTCACCGTCGTTCCGTCGTTTTGGGTGATCAAGAGTTGGGGGCTGACCGATTTGATGGATAAGCTCTCCAATCTGATGCGCTATCCCGCTAGTGTCTATCCCTGGCTTCTCAATTTCCTGCTCTCGACCGTTTTTCCAATTTTGGCCATTACATATTTGCCGGTTAAGACTCTGCTATTCGAGCCAAAGTTAAGCCAGATCGCCTATATGTTTGCGCTTACAGCGATATTCATGCTGATCGCCAGACTTATCTGGCGCCTGGGAGAAAAACGCTATGGCAGCGCATCCAGTTAGTTTAAAGTAAAAAGTTAAAAGTATAAAGTTAATAAGGAATATATGAACATTATTTCAGCAAAAGGAATTACAAAAAATTTCAGCAAGTCAAAGTTTGACTGGCGACATTTGAAAATTAACAAAGAAGACCATATCGCCGTCAGTGGTCTCGATCTTGAAATTGAAGAGGGCGAGTTCGTCGGTTTTTTGGGGCCCAACGGCGCCGGCAAAACAACTTTTCTGAAGATCCTATCGGGGATTGTGCACCCGACAAAAGGTGAAGCCAAAGTATTGGGATTTGTCCCCTGGGCCAGAGATTATAAATATCTCCGCCAGATCGCCATCGTGATGGGCCAGAAAAATCAACTTTGGTGGGATATCCCAGCGATTGATTCCTACCAAATGCTTCAGGCCGTCTACGACATTCCAAATGATATTTATAAGAAAAATCTGGATGAGATGGTAACGGCGCTGGACATGAAGGAGCTTTTGACCAAACGGCTTCGAGAGATGTCGCTCGGAGAGAGAATGAAGTGCGAGTTAGTCGCCTGCTTCTTGCATAATCCGAAAGTGATATTTCTGGACGAACCGACGATTGGGCTGGATGTTGTCTCATCGCAGACAATTCGCGCTTTTTTGAAAAAAATTAATCGCGAGAAAAAGTGCACGCTCATCCTGACCAGCCACTACATGGGTGATATCGAAGAGCTTTGCGAAAGAGTCGTCATAATTAATAAAGGGCAAAAGGTCTACGACGGTAATCTCAATAAGCTGAAAGAACAGTACGCGCCAGAAAAAATCATCGAGATTTATCTCGAAACAATAGAGGAAAAGAAAAAATTCGCGCATCTAGACACCGCCAAGAAGAAGCTTGATGGCCACAAGGGAATTATAAGAGTTAAGAAAACTGAGCTAGGGCAGATAGTCAAAGAAGTATATAGCACTTTTGACGCCGAAAATATTTCAATCAGCGACCCTGATATGGAAGAAATAGTACGAAAAATATTTAAACAATAAGCGTTAGGCTGATAAAATATTCGCTTATTTGGCTTTATCCAATATCGATTTGATTTTGTTGACAACGTCCAGCGGCAAGGCTTCCGATTTGGCGATGTAATCAGCCGCGCCGAGGCTTATGCCCTGTCGTTTCTTCTGCTCATCTGATAGTGCGGAGAGAACAATAACGGGGATACCGGCCGTTTCCGGATTAGCTTTGATCTGCTTCAATACATCAAAACCGTTGAT
The DNA here is from genome assembly GCA_041671645.1 of Patescibacteria group bacterium. Lineage (NCBI taxonomy): Bacteria > Patescibacteria group bacterium. The sequence goes on from JBAZBD010000001.1 coordinate 766,704, forward strand.
CTTGGGCATCATCACATCCAGCAACACTATACTTGGTTTCGAAGACTTAACCTGTGATAGAGCCTCCTCGCCGTCCTTTGCCTCGACAACAATAGCGCCCTCGGCCTTGATCCGAGCGACATACATTTCGAGCAACATTGGGTCATCGTCAACGATCAGAACAACATATCCTTCTAGCATATAAACCTCTCGATTTAATATTCCATTTCTTCTTTTTTGTTGTTCACAAATTTGAGCCAGGAATTTAGAAGTTTGATAATAGTCTTGAGCGGAGCTTCGATAATAAAGTCGAGGAACAGGATAGCCGGGTTGAAAGCGGCGAATCGGTCTGAAATATGTCTGCCTATCTTGATAAACGGCAGGAAAGCTAGCTCGACTATTGTAGTAATCGCGTCATCTCGGGATCGTTTCATTGCCAATTCTAGAGCAATATTTCTGATTCTAAATGAGAAAAATGAAACAACAGAGACGAAGAAGAAGAAAAAGAAGATGCTGACAATGTTGAACTTGAGCCAAAGAAGCAACCAGATCGCCATCGCGAGGATAGTCAATGTGAGCAATGTATAGATAGCGTTAAAAACAATGAACGACGTTGGCTTCCGGGTCGAGACGAGAGGGACTGGTTTTTCCAAAATTTTGTCCCCGGAGATAATCTCATTTGCAGTTTTGGCAATCAGAATTTGATTTTTGGCCGGTGGTGTCTTGATGAAGGTGCCAGCCAGGAGCATCAGGATCGGCGGTAGTGATACATTGATAATGAGGGAGGTATAATCGACGTGCCCAGCAAAAAACTTGTCGAAAGGCACCTCTACGAAGAAAGCGAGGGAAATCTTGGTAATAAAAATGAAGATCAAGGCGCGAATAGTACCGCGCATGACCTTCTCTCGTCCCTTTTTGACCAAAATGTCATATTCATGCATCATCGCATCATGAAGAACAGAAGGCTTGTCTTTCATCCGCTGAAGGTCAAAGTTCTTAGTCGAAAGCACACTCTTGAGCAAGATAAAAGGTGGAATAAACCGTTTGGTGAAGCCCTGGTAGTTCTTGCGAAGTGGATGATTTAGAACACGTTCGATTTTGTTGTAGAATGGATCGAAGCTACGGCAAGACCCCTTCAGCTCCTCCAGGTCCATGTCATTCCAGTTCGGGTATACGTGTTCGAGTATCCAATATTCGGCCAAAGGATAATCAGGCTTGAAAAGCGAATTATAGATTACGATCTTGAGCTGAAGTTCGTTGTCGCTTTCTAGGACTTTGCTGTCAGTAAGATCAAGATTTTTCTTCAAAAAGTTATAGGTAAAATCTATCAGAAGATTTTTTTCTGGCTCGGGCCGGAAAATCTCATCTAGCGCACAGCCGAACCAATCGATGATTTTGCGCTGCAGATCTTGTTTCTTGAATCTGCCAGAACGTGCGACATGTAAAACTGTAAGATATCGTTCGATGACAGTCTTGATTGCGGCGACTTCAGAATCAACCAATTTTTCGGGATTGAGGTAATTTGCCCAGGCCAACTCACTGATCAAATCGCTAAATAGATTCTCTGCAGTAATACTGGGGGAAAGCGCGTATTTTCGGCGTAGTATTCGGGTGATAGCATTTTTGAATACCAAATGCTCTTCTTGGTATTCGACTGCAACACGGAGCTTCTCATAAACGAGGGCGGTACCGATTGTCTTGTCGTTGTCCCTCTCAAGATTCTTGGCTCCAGTAAAAAGACGGCGATACTCCTCGAGGAGATTTTCGGTATCTTTTGCTAGAAATTGTGGTTTTCTTTCGTCCATGCGGATACTATAGCCTAAACTGGCTTTCTTTTCAAACATGTGTTAAATTGGTACATTAAATTATATGAAACATATACCAGTATTAAAAAATGAAATTGTCAGCGCTTTCGGCTATCTCTCGAAGAGAGCAGTCTTTGTCGATGGCACGCTTGGGGCGGCGGGACATTCGATCGCGATAGCAATCGAATCAAAAGTCAAAAGTCAAAATTCGAAAGTCATTGGGATTGATAAGGATACGACAGCGCTTGAGATTGCGAAAGAGAATATTGATAAAGCTGGGCTCAGCGATAACTTTGTACTCGTTCACGATGATTTTAAGAATATCAAACAGATTCTGACCGACCAGGGAATTGAAAAAATTGATGGCGCTCTGCTAGATCTTGGAGTTTCGTCCATGCAACTCGACGAGAGAGCGCGTGGATTTTCTTTTAATGATTTGGATCAAAATATCGATATGCGGATGGATCAGTCAGCGGGAAGATCTGCGGCTGAAATTCTAAATATTTATTCAGAAGAAACTCTGGCCAGGATATTGAAGGAGTACGGGGACGAGAGATACGCCAGAAATATCGCTCGAAATATTCTAGTATTCCGTAAGGACAACAAAATTAAAACTGTAAGAGATTTTGTCGAGATCATCAGCCACTCTATCCCCCCAAAAGTCAAAGCTACTAGCAAGATTCACTTCGCCACCAGATCGTTCCAAGCGATTCGAATTGAGGTAAATGCCGAGCTCAGAGATTTGGACAAAGCCATATCGAAATATGTTGAATTTTTAAATCCAGGTGGCAAGCTCGCGGTTATTTCTTTCCACTCCCTCGAAGACGAAATTGTCAAAAGAACATTTCGCAAGCTATCTGGGCTCTGTGAATGCCCACCAAAAATGCCCTGCATATGCGGACAAAACGAGATTATTGAGATACTAACCAGAAAACCCGTTACCGCTGCTGATCAAGAAATTACCGAAAACCCTCGGTCCCGAAGTGCCAAACTCAGGATCGCGAAGAAAATTTAGACTTAAAATTTGATTTTAATTGATAATTTAGAACTGTTTTACTCTTCGCTCCGACTCACGCTCCTGCTCTCTTTTTTTCATTACCGCCCGTTTATCATACTCTTTCTTACCACGAGCCAAAGCAATTTCTAGCTTAGCCTTGCCGCGTTTAATATAGAGTCTGAGTGGAATCAGGGCAAAACCAGCCTGGACAACCTTGCCAGCTAATTTTTCGATTTCAGACTTGTTCAAAAGTAGTTTTTTTGTGCGCTGAGGCTCGACATTATCGAAATTAAAATTCCCGCCAAGCCAAAAGGCTTCGCCGTGCAATAATTTGAGATATGAACCGGTCAAATTCACTTTCCTGGCACGAATCGCCTTGATCTCCAGACCAGTTAAGATGATTCCTGCCTCGAACTTTTCGATCATTTCATAATCGAAAAAGGCTTTCTTGTTGAGAATATTTATTTTTTCGCTAGTCTCGGTCACTAGAGATCCCCCTGATCGAGTCCCACTCTTCATAAAGAACAAAGAGGATTCCCGAAACCGGTACGGCGAGCAAAGCCCCCGTGATGCCGAGAAGTTTCCCGCCGATCAGAATCGCGACAATGATGATCGCAGGTGGCAGGCCAACTGCTTTTTGCATAATTTTGGGAACAATCAGATTGTTCTCGACTTGTTGAAGAATTATATAGAAAATTATTGTGAAAAGAGCAGACAACGGAGAAATCGTAAGTGCGACGAGCCCACCGATGACTGCCGATAAAACTGGACCGATAATTGGCAAGAATTCTAGGACACCAGCGATGACCGCCAAGGTCAAAGCGTAAGGTATCCCAATCAATGATAGAACAATATAGACGAAAGTACCGATAATAAGACCCAAGATCAATTGCCCCCGCATCCAATTACCAATTTTTTGAGACACCTTGTCGGTCAGTCCGACAACCAGCTCTCGCTTATTGGCAGGGATTAGGCGCCCAAAGTTGTTGCTGAAAAACTTCTCGTCAAGAAGGAAATATAAAGTGAGTACAATGATGGTAAAGAATGAGACCACACCGCCGACCAGCGTTGTCGTGAAGCTGATGAAGCTTTGCCCAATATTGCCAAAGCCCTGAAGGAGAGATGACACTCCGTTTTCCAAAGATGGTAAATGTTCTCTCAAAAATCCAAGTTTCCCAGCGTAACTAGGTAGGTTGTCGATGAGCTGTACGCTCTGAGGAATTAGCGGCGGGAAAACAACATAGACAAATGCGGAAATCACAGTCAGCATGATTAGCAACAGGGCTAACACGGAAGGGACCCGGCCGATCCTTTTGCTCCAAGACTTAATCACTGGTCGGAAGGCTGCGACGAGAATCAGAACGATAAAGATGAGAACCAAAACATCTTTCAACAAGATCACAAGATAGGCCAACCCGATTACGAGGGCAAGCTTGAAAAATGTTGATAGCGAAATCTCGATTTTTAATCTTTCTGGTTTCATATTTCCCTTATATTAGTTTGACACTATTTTAGCATACTTGAATGTGAAATCGCGACTGCTTTTTGGCAATGTCATTGTTTCGAGTTCAATCACTGCGATGTCTTTGTTTTTCATGTTGAGCTGTTCCAATATCCCGCCACGTCGCTCGATGGCGGATTTGAGCAACTGGCTATTACCCAAAACCGTCACATCGAAGCTCTGATCTGGGGAGAATTGATAAAGGTCGGAATACAAAGTCAGCCTAGTCCCGTTGACCGAAATAAGGCCGGACCCGATGTTCTTGATCGCGTTGACGAGATCAACTAATTCTGGGGTGGAGAGTTTGCCTTTGATATTTATCGAGACACCCTGGCCGGTAGCTGGCAGGGAGCCATTGAGCACCTCGAATTTATCTAGATCAGATTGGTACCTCTGCCTCAGCTCCAAATTTGATTGTGAAACATTCTTGTAGGCGTCCAAGTCCCCGGTCAGTCTCTTCACCTCTTGCCTTAGATCTGAATTTGATTTGTTCAGCTTGGTGACTTCAAGAGCCAAGACAGCACTGTTTTCTGGCTCGATCAAAAGCTTGGTCTTCCTGGTTGAAATAACTTGCGAGAAAATGATCGCTCCGAACAGGAAACAGACAAATGAAATTATATAAAAATCATACTTTTTCATATATTCGACCCCGCTGTGTTTACGGCATTTTCCGAAGAGCCAGTATAGATTGGAACTGTAATGTCATTGTTCATTACTGTTTCGAATACCAACTTCTTGTCCAGATGACGATGATGTAAGTCGCTCAAGATATTTTGGTCGGAGAGTTTGCTGAACAAGATTTCCTCGGGACCGATCGCTTCGATGCGAAATGGCGTAGCTAGGCGAACATCATTGATTAGAATTGTATTGACGATGCAATCTATTGCAGTGTTCACGACTACCCGCTGGCCGTTGACCGATATCGCCTCTGCGCCGTTGGCCCACATCAGGTAGACGACATCTCTCAAATCGGCAGCGTGGACAATATTCTCTTCCGTCACGGTGCCGGATTTGCTGTCGTCAAGAGTGACTATGACTCCGGACCCGTTTAATTTTGTCACCCCAGCATTCGCCTTTTTCAGATTCAAATCAGCGATTTCCTGCCTACTAAGAACTTTCCCCTCGTTTACGGCTTGAAATTCAGCGATCTGCTGGTGAAGGGCCTCAATCTCTTGTTTTAGTTCACTCTGTTCGCCAGAAAGGTCACCCTTTGTTTCCTTGAGGCTGGCGTACGGTGCTATTGGATTTGAAATAATTGTAGGTAAAGAACGAATTTGGGCAGAGATAAGTACGCCAAACCCTATGCTCAAAATAAGCAAAAGGGATTTTGTAACAATATTTTTGTGATTGTTGGATTTCATCTTCTTGGAGCCAAATATTGGTACCCCTAATGCACTTTGCTTCGAACCTTTATTAGCATGGCTCGACCAACTTATGCGTGCTTACGATAAAGAAAAGGACGCTGGATGAATTTATGATAATTCTGAAACATCCAGTGTTTTTATTTTTAACAGTTTCATGATCTTCGCCAGAATATCAAGCGAAGGTTTCACCTCTCCCCTTTCGAGCCGCGCATAATAATTAACAGTAACGCCAACAACCTCTGCAACTTCTGCTTGTGTAAGATTAGCTGATTCCCTGGCCTTTCTAAACTTATTGCCAAGATCATTCAAGTTTTTATTACTGTTCAAGTTAGTCATTCTGAGAACAATATACCAAAAATTATTTGAAATAACCAGCTCAAAAATTATTAGACAACAAATGGAGGATCATGTTTAACCAAAAACAAGCGTTTAGAGAATATCTAAACAGAAGGCAGGACGCAATTGATTCTGAGAAATCACAAGATTCGCAAACCAGCAAATTGTTCAATGACAAAAATTTTTATAGCGCATTTACCAAAGACATGCTCAATGCTAAAAAGGAAGTCATCATTTACAGCCCATTTGTTGCCAAATTCAGAATGGACGAACTGAAACAAACTGTAGAAAAGCTTAGAAAAAGGAATATCGAAATATTCATTTTCACACGACCGACTGACGAGTATGAGACCATTTTCCAGCCTCAGATTCAGTGTGCACTTAAGCGTTATGGGGAGTTGGGGGTCAGTATTTTTTATCTTGGAGGCTCAATTCATGAAAAAGTAGCGATAATTGATCGAGAAATTCTTTGGGAAGGAAGCTTGAATATCCTCTCTCAGAGAGCAAGCAAGGAGATGATGAGAAGAACATCCAGCAAGGATTCGGCGATGCAGATAATGTTTTATCTGGGATTAAACAAAAAGTTAGCAGAGAGCTACAAGCTTAAATACGAAAGACTGTATCGAAGTTTAATAGACAATTCAGGGCAAAATTTCAGGCAGAAAATGTACATATTTCTGTTTGGATTTACAATTGCCTTAGTGTTTTGGTGGACTCTCGTTAACTTCAGGGAGATTAAATTATTCTCCCCCTGGAATTGGCTCGTAATGAGCTTCATTTGAGTTGCGTCCTGAAACAAATAGATTCTTCGGTTTAAATCCGTAAAGCGCCAAACTGCTGAAGATCACTATAATTGAAACTCCGACGTCGGCGAAGATGGCAAAAGCCAAGTTGCTCAACCCTGATAAGGCTAGGATTACAAACAGGAACTTAATTGCCAATGCCAGGCCGATATTAAATTTGATTGTTTGTCTCACTTTTTTGCCAAGCACTATTAAAAATGGAATCTTGCCAATATTATCATCCATGATTGCAATATCGGCGTTTTCTATCGCCATATCCGAGCCGACTGACCCAAGTGTGATGCCGACATTTGAAATAGCCAGAGAAGGAGCGTCATTGATGCCATCACCAACCATGGCAACACGAGAGTATTCCTTTTTCAAATTTTGGACTTGTGTAACTTTATTTTCAGGAAGAAGAGATGAATATACTTTACTAAGGCCAATATTGCTAGCAACATATCGGGCCGTACTTTCATTATCTCCAGTTAGCATAATAGGAGTAATACCCGCTTGTTTTAGGAAGGAGATTAGTGGCTTGCTCTCGTTCCTGATTGTATCCTCGATAGCGATAACGCCCTCGATATGGGTTTTATTGGCTACAATAATTGTAGTCTTGCCTTCTTTTTCAAATTTATCAACTGCTTTTCTTGTCTGTTCGTCAATCTTAATTTCATTCTCAACAAATGATAAATTGCCCAGGCAAGATGTTGTCTTGCAAATTGAACAATGGCCGATAATACCCTTGCCGGAAAGCGATTTGAAATCAGTAGCTGGCAGCACAGTCACGCCCAGCTCTCGCGCTTTGTCCAGTATTCCTTTAGCCAATGGATGACCCGAATGAATCTCTAGTCCTGCAGCGCAAGCAAGAATCTCCTTCTCACTGTATCCATTGAATGTCACAATATCAGACACTCGAATTTCGCCAGTCGTCAAAGTTCTAGTCTTATCAAAGGCAATGGCTTTGATTTTACCGAGCTCCTCTAAATATTTTCCACCTTTAATAAGTATCCCCTGCCTGTTGGCGTTACCAAGAGCAGAGAACACAGCAATCGGAGTAGAGATAACCAAGGCACAAGGGCAAGAGATAACAAGCAAACTCAAGGCCTGAATAAACCAAGTATTGAAAGGTAATCCTAGAAAAACCACCGGAATTATTACGATAAGAGATGCAATAACCATAACTGCCGGAGTATAATATTTTGCAAATCTCTCAATAAACTCCTGGGATTTTGACTTGTTCTTATTTGCACTTGCTGTCATCTCGATAATTTTGGCGATAGTTGAATCACCTGATTTTTTCATTACCTTTATTTCTAGCGAACCATCAATATTGACTGTGCCGGCATAAACCAGATCATTCATTCCTTTGGTTTCCGGGATAGGCTCGCCCGTAATGGTTGCTTCGTCGACCAGAGAACTGCCAGATACAATAACACCGTCAAGCGCAATAGTATCACCTGGTTTAACGATAATAATATCGCCAATATTAATATCCTCGATCGGAGTTTTATCTTCATCGCCCCTTTTTAAAACTGTTTTAGGAGTTTTTTGAATTAATTCCTCAAGAGCTTTTTTGCTTTTCTTGATTCCAATTTCTTCAAGAGTCTCAGCCAGGGCAAAGAGAACGACAATTGTGACCGCTTCTTCGAATTGTCCAAGATAGAGAGCGCCAAAAACTGCGATGGTCATCAATAGATTGATACTTGAGAATTTTAGCTTCAAAAGACTTTTGATGCCGCTGACGAAGACATCTCTACCAAAAACAATTAGAAGAATGATAGAAATCGGCAGCTCGATAAACAAAGGTATTTTTACTGATAGTAAGGACAAGATCTCCATCGGCACTATGATGGCAATCGAAATTAAAAGCAATACGAACTTTTTGTTTTTCCAGATAGAATTGATTTCTTGTGCCTCTTGTTTTCTTGAGCAACAGTCATCGTTGCAATAATTATCGTTTTTTTGTTTTTGCATGCCTCACTCCTTATTTCTCAAGACAGTTGTGTTGGACAGCCTTGTCTATTTTAGTTTTTGGTTTTCTTTTAAGTAGTTTATTTAACTTAGCTTCATTTTCTTTCAATACACCCCTGTTTAGATGGTGAACACTAAAATATCCACGCTTATGCTCGCTTAAAACTCCAGCTTCCTTGAGTTTGCCAAGGTGATGGGAAACCAAATTTTGGGGGAGATTTAAAGCTTCGCTAATATCACAGACACATTTACAATCATGCGAAAGTAGCGTCAGAATCTTTAATCTGTTCGGATCAGCGATAACTTTGAGAAACTTACTGATATTCTCAATCTGACTCAAATCTTCGGTATTTAAGTAATCCATTATTTTATCCATATCAATTTATATTGATATAAATATATCACAAAGAAAGAACTTGCGCAACAATATTATGAGTTTTTGGTTGGGATAGCTTGAATTAGTTAATCCCCAAAATCAAAGAGATCACCCAGAAATCCGCTTCTTTTCTTCTTCTTGTAGCTATCATGACCTTTGTAATATTCATTTTCTTTGCGGCGGTCTTCATGCTGATGGTCATATGATACTCTAGGAGTCTCGTTCTGCTGGATTCTATTAGATGAATCCTGACTTGATCTCTCTATGATCTTATCTAGCTCTCCTCGATCAAGCCATACTCCGCGGCACTGAGGACAATAGTCAATTTCAATCCCCTGGCGATCGCTCATTACTAAATCTATGTTGCATAATGGACATTTCATTTTTTAATCCTTTTTAAGTTAATTAGATTGGTTGCGGTAATATTCTTTATTGTTCTACATTTCTATCCTTTCGACTCAACATTTACTTGACCAACACACCTTTATAGACACGGTAAGGTTTTGGGCCAACCAACGTTTTCCCGTTGATAAAAACTGTTGGAGTACCATAAAGATCAGCGTCGCTCATTTGCTCTTTTTGCTTTTCTAACTCTTTCTTCGTTGAATCGCTTGTTGCACACTCATTAATTGTTTGAGGATTCATCTGGTACTTGGTTGTAAGCTCGTTAAGATATTCAGGCTTGAGCAAATCTTCCTTTTTTGATGCAAACAACTTGTCATTCAAATCCCAAAATTTGTCAGGATAGTTTTTGCTCGCGCAGTAAGAAAAATTTGTCAAAGTATCATTTGGATCTTTGGTCGGGAAATGAATAAAGGTTAAACTGCTTTTTTCTTTCTCAACTAGCTTCTTTACGATAGGGTAAGATTTTCGACTATAGTCACAGTTGTAGCAGCCTATAAAAACGATGTTATTTTTACTCTCTATTTTCTTTGAAGGGAATGCCGTGAGATCAATCTTGCTTTGATCTATACTCTCTGCGGTGTGTTCCTTAGCACTACACGTTTTGTTTTCAGCGGAAATTTGGTTATTGCCTCCAGTAGGATCAAAGACACAAAATCCGCTTTTGTTTAGGCCATTGCAACTGCCGTATTTGTAATAATTATAGCCGCCCTTAACAACATAAAATGTGCTTGCTATCATTAACATGAATAAGACAAATGAGAACAGCTCAAAATAGCGGTTTAAAATTTTAGCCATGAACGCAGATTTTGTTAGCATTCCACCAACTAATTTGCCTTTAACTTTTTCTTTAAAGCCTGTGTTGCAAGGCCTAAAAGTAGCTTTTCTAAAAACACAATCTAGTGCCTCCCTTGCCAGCTGGCGGTGAGTTGCACTAAAAAGTCCGAGTATAGAAAATACGATTAATGCGATTATACATGCCATTACAAAATCCTTACTATATTTTTAATTTGTTTAATTAAGGTTTCGGCTTCTGCTAAGGTGTTATAGAAGTATGTTGAAATTCTAATCACGCCTTTGATTTCCTTGTCTGAGAACCACGGATGGACACACAGCTGACCTGAGCGAATAGCAATATTTCCAGAATTCTCTAATAGTTGAGCGATATAATGCGGATCAGCGCCCTCGATATAAAAGGAGATGATTCCGCTTCTTTTTTTTGGCTCGGCGGGTCCGATCAACCGTAGGTTTGGCAAATTTATTAAATTCTCTGTTATATATTTATTTAAGATAAGATTTTGCTTCTCGATGTTTTCCATTCCAATAGAATTTATATAATCAAGCGCCGCCCCAAACCCAAAAATTCCTGAGTAATTCTGTATGCCCGCTTCAAATCTCTGTGGCGACGGGAGAAGCTCATAATCCGTATAACTTGCGCTGTTTACCGTTCCACCTCCGATCACAGATGAGACAAAGTTTTCAATAATCTCTTTTTTAATATACAGAATACCTATTCCTGTCGGCCCCAGCATTTTGTGAGCCGAAAATACTAGAAAATCTACACCTAGTTTTTTGACATCGATTCTTCGGTGGGTAGCTGCCTGTGTAGCGTCTAGTAATACCAGTGAATTATATTTATGAGCCAGTTCAACTATTTCTTTGACTGGATAGGTTACTCCATCCAGGTTCGAAGTATATACCAAGGAAACAAGTTTAATGTTTCCTTGGTTTTTTTCTAGTTGTGATTTATAGTCTCCCAAGTCAAATTCACCATTGCTAGCCGTTTTGGTGATCAGATGCTGAATTTTGCTATGTTTTGCTAATCTTACCCACGGCAGAAAATTGGAGTTGTGCTCTTTATCAGAGGTTAAGACGATATCGCCAGCTTTGAAGTTAAAAGAGTTAGCAACAAAATTTATGCCCTCGGTCGCATTTTTTACAAATATCACCTCATTAGAATTATTTGCATTTATAAACTTCGCGGTCTTTTGTCTTACTTTTTCACACTTTTCGCCCACGACCTGACTCAGCTTGTAGCTGCCTCGATCGCAGAAAGGAAATTCCCTATAAAATTGTGAGACTGCCTCAATTACCGAGTTGGGCTTCAGAGTTGTGCAAGCATTATCAAAATAGATAAGCTTTGAATCTGACAGTATCGGAAAATCTTGGCGAGTCTTTTCTAGGTTCATTTTACGTCCTCAAGCAGCGGATTTATCTTTGCCTTCATTTGCTCTAGAGATAGAGCGCCTGCAAGCTTTTCAGTCTTTCCTTTGCTATCAATAATAAATGTGCCAGGAGTGCCTGTAACTCCGACTTTTTCGCCAGATTCAAGATCAGATTTTACCTTATCCGCAAATTTACCGTCCTTTAGCGCCTTTTTGAATTTATCCATATCAAGGGACAATTCTTCAGCATATCTGATTAAATCTTGTTCATTCAGCCCTGTTCCATCTGCCTGAGAATTTGCCGCTAGCTTATCGCTGTACTCCCAAAACTTGCTATGCTCGCCGGCTGCTTCCGTGGCTTCGGCTGCTTTTTGGGCGGTTTTATGAAAATCAAGTGGGAAATGGCGGTAAACCCAGCGAACTTTGCCCGGATAAAGATCAATAACTTGCTTCATTGTCTTATGAAATTTTACGCAATACGGGCATTGAAAATCTGAGTATTCTACGAGTGTAATCGGAGAATTTATTTCCCCATAGATCTGGTCTTTATCAGTAATCGTAAGTTTTGGTCCGGTCTCATTAACTGATTGCAAAGAATCATTTTCTGCATTTTTAGCATTTGACGATCCATTCTTAGAGATTAAAACGACTGCTCCTACAATGACAACAACGATAATTAACAAGAATATATAGATAGCATTATTATTTTTTGAATTCACAAAAGCTCCTTTGTTATTAAGTAATTTAAACAAATAGAGATTTAGAGGTAGAGTTTTGGCCTTAACCTGCCGTCAGAAAATGCTTGGAGCAAATAATCGAACAATTTTTGAAAGAAATATTTTCTTGTGTCTTTAATGTGACTTGGTTTAAGCGTAATGATTATATAAATGGCAGTTAACGGTGAGATTATTGACAGAAAAGATAGTGAGAAAATATCTTTAAAGCTAACGTTCCTTAAATTAAATGCTTTTTCACTAAGGTGCTGGCTTAAACTTTCCCCGAGGCAAACTGACCGGCCGCATTGTTGGCTACCGTTATCAGTACAAAGTCCAGGCACACAATGACTAAGAGATAGAAACAAAAAAATGACCACAGCCAAAACGGCAAGCACCATTAGATATTTAGCAAAACTATCTTTAATAAGTGTGATCAACATAACCATATTCTATTGTTTTTGGGAGTGCTTGGCAACCAGTACAAAATAAAAAGCGGGCAGGAAGAGGATCTTGAGTGATCCTTCCTGCCCGCGGACGAAGCGGTCATCTGGCCGCTTTGGGGCTGCAAACGGCTACCAGGAACGCCAGCGCTGGTATTGCCAAGTTGCAGCCGATGAGTGTGGCACTGAACGAGTTGAGCGTGATCCATTCAATCATCGCCTTGCCCCTTTCCTATAGCGTTAGCTTGATATTAGCACTAGTCGCAAGCAATTAAAAGCGTGAGTACGTTACAAATTAATTTTAGAACTGCTCGATCTTTAATTTTTCATACTCTGCACGAGAAAAAAGTTTACCACATTCTATGTTTCTACACTTGGCAAAAAGACCGGCACCTTTACTCAGAGTTGGTGAACTCGAGATGATGCCGGTTTTCGTTACAAACTCGCCACATTTATCGCAAACTTTATATTTCATTATTATTTTTTAACAAATTAATTCGATTGGCTTATAAAAAATCCCTCTACCAAGAATCCTTTGAGAGAAAAGAACTCTTGACAGAGGGATTCGAACCCTCAAGCCTTTCGGCAACTGTTTTCTAGACAGCAGCGTATACCGTTCCGCCATGCCACCATTGCACTTAATTTTATATCAGATTAAGCCTAGATTCAAGGATAAAAACTTATTTTTTCTTAAATAGCTTTTCAATCTCTGTAAAAATCTTTTCAAAATTATCCTCGGCCGTTTTTGAGTATTTAAAGCCATCCCAAACAAGCTTATCGTGAATGTACTGTGCGACTCCAACCTTATCAAATGATATTCCTGGTTTTTGGAATAACTCAGGGTTCTCTTTGGCTAGCGAAGATTCTATGTGTTTTATTAATTTAACTTTACCATCAAAACCAGTTACGAAATTTTTTGCGAACTTTACAGTTGGATAGTTTTGACCATAATAAGCAATGACTTCATCAAGATACTCTGTTGGATCAAATAGCTCTTCGATGTCTTTTAAATCTGCATGACCGCTGATTGCGGACAGATCTTTCGTGAGCTCTTTCATATTTTGTAGACCATATTCGTCAAGAGTTTTTTTAATCTGATCTGAATCGTTCTTTGAGTCAGGAATTGCAACACATTTTACATTATTCTTGGTTTTACGAGTTAGAAATAGGCAGTAAAGCGGAATATTATCTTTGCCATCAGCGGGCACAAAAGTTCTTGTTTCGTCAGCATAACTCTGCAACCATTTTAACCTAACACCACCTTTCTCTTGGAAATACCTAAGCCATCCAATTAGAAAGAAATAATCCGATATTCCTTCGATCACAATATGCTCCTTGCCCGTCAGAAGCTCTTCGCCAATAAATAAACCTAACGCCTGTCGAAGGGGAGAAACTAGCTGCGAATCTCTCCAGAACCTCTGGTGAAGTGTACTCCCGTACACTTTCTGGCCTTTGACTTTTTCTATGTTTTCAACGACATACAATCTTTCTAATCTTTGCCACTGCATCATCATTGGCTGATGAGTAGTGTAAATAATCTGTGAATTTTTCGTATTAACTTCAAAAAAGTTTTTAAGGTCAATTTGAGAGGAGGCGTGAAGGTTTTGTCCTGGCTCATCAAAAAGCCAAATTATCTTCTTGTTTTCCTTATTAGCGATAGCTAATTTGACGAAAAATTTAAGATACCATTTTTCACCTTCACTAAGGTTATTTAGCTCTATCTGTGCGCCCTGCTTGGTAAAAAAGAAAAAGCACAAATGGCTATCGTGTCTTTCAATGCGATATATTAGGTTGTGAGTCAGCCAATACTTATTTATTTCATCAGTGAGCGTCTCTGATGACTTATTTTGCAAACCAGTTAGTGCCCTCCCGATCTTAGAAGAAAAGTCCGTTGCGGAAACTCCTGATAGTTTTAGTAGATCAAAGAGAAAAGGGTGCTTAGTATCGTCTAACAAGTCTTTTATTGGTGCTGTTCCCTCGACCGCATAATCAAGATCAAGCAAGTTTATGGATAATGTTTTAAAGATTTCTTTAATCGCTAAGGAAATATCTCGGTTTATGACCTCACAGTAATCGCTATAAAGAATATCGACTGAAGACTTTTCTATTTCATGATTTCCAATTAATACAATAAAGTTTTGTAGCTCGGTTCTTAAATTTGTATATGAATCTAAATCATCAGCTACAATGGCGAGTTTTATTTTGGCCTCAATATCGGACTTGGCTTGTTCTAGTTTTGAAATAATATCTTGAGTTGATTGTTCGGCTGTATTTATCTCAGGCGGCTGTTCTGCTGTAGGTGTTTGCGGATCAGCGATGGCCTTCTCTGGAACAACTATCATCAACTGCTTTATTTCTAGACCCAAATCCTTCGCAATTACTTTCAAATTTTTCACTCTCTCGTCCTTGTAATCAAGCGGTGTGATCTCCTGTGAAACCTCACCACCTTCACTTTTTTGAACGCTTAGCTCGAACCCTTTAACTCCCGTGAAACCTTTTTCTTTGAGCTTATCCTCATCTTCTTTCTCGAGAGAAAACTCAGCACTTAGGTTAATAACTTTATTTTTTGTAATTTCAGAATCTTCGTTTAAGGAATCATCGACCAGGAATTTATTATTTTTTAAAGAATATAACGCATATAATATATTTGATTTACCGGAACCATTTTGTCCGATCAAGCAGTTAATCTTGTCGTCATGAAATACTTGATCGCCTATTTCTTTGATTGATTTAAAGTTTTTAACGGAGAACTTTTTTAATTTCATTTTTGTCCTTTTGTAGATAATGGTTTGAGCTAAATTGCTTGCTTTTAGCATATCATTGTAGTCTTACCTGTCAACATACTGTAACTGTTATACTGAGGTAACTGTTTACTTGCTTCTACTTTTTGTGTTAAAACTGTCTCAATTGGTATCTGATTTTGTCCCATTCATTTGTCCCAGTCATCTGGGGCAAAAAATGAGGGCTTTTGAAGCTAAATCTGAAAATATTTTAGCACCTATCCTATACACATATAATGGTTAGGTAGGTTAGGGGAAAAGTGTAAATACTCATCTCAAAAATAATCAATCAAAAAAACATGACAATACAAACAATAACAACTAAACAAGAAGAAATACTAACTCTCATATACAAATACAAATTCCTAAACAGAATCCAAATACAATCATTTCTAGAACATAAAGATCACAGAAGAATAAACAGCTGGCTTAAAGACCTAACAGAAAAAGAATGCATAAAAAGAATTTGGTCAAACGGCTATGTCGAAAGAACAAGACCTTCTATCTATTATCTAGCATCCAGTAGCCTTGCGTATTTATCAAAACGATATTTCATCACTCCCCGATATTTTCCGAAAATAGCAGAAGAAGCAGTGATTGGTCCATCGGAACACTACATTCTTGATTCCCTTTTACTTGCTGATCTTAGTTTAGGTTTTCTAGATAAGAATAAGGAAGCGGCGAATACTTCAGTTATTACCAAAACCGAATTGGCTGAACCATATTCGGAGTATAGCTTTCTGGCAGAGGCCAAGATTAAGCCGGAACTTCTTTTTGCTACGAGAGCCAGTAGCAAAAGTATGACAAAGTATTATCTATTAGAGGTTATTGAGAGATATGCTTCATTCATCTTGGTTCGAAACAAAATCAAAAGATACTTTGATCTGTATTATTCCAATGACTGGGAGGATAACATAGAGGGTGAATTCCCAACAGTACTTTTTGTCTGTCATTCAATGTACTTACTAATTTATGCCAAGAGGTATGCCCGAAGGCTCAGAGCTGATGAATATCCGGATGCTGATTTCACAATTCAGTTTGCGCTACTAGAAAACCTCAAATCAAATGAATCAGGCAGTGATATTTGGGAGAAAGCTTAGACTGAAATAATATCTAGTGTTATTAACGATCAAAGTATTCAAAGATAGCTCAACCTGTTAGCGCAGGTGTATTTATTTAAAATTACCTAATTATTAGACACCTATTTATCATCTCTAGGACTTGTTTATTGGTTGATAAAGTAGCCCTATATTCTCTTGACACTATCCATGTGTGTGATAGTATATAACTATACATTACAGAGATAGTTAGGAGGGTGAGATGGTGCCATGTCAAACACAACTTTTTAATCCTATTGAGACAGTTTCGACTAGCAATAAAATTGCGGCTGAATTTGTATCCACTATCTTGGTTAATCCCTCGCGTGAAACAGTTGAAAAGCGTCCTCGCCAGAATATAACTCTTGACTCTATATTCCCTACCCACCAAGAGGAAGCCAAAATAACAAAGGCAAGACGTATTTTAGGAGAAGTCGGCAGTAATCTCTCAGATGAAGAACTGGAAATATACCTGACCAAATTTGAATTCTTACTTGACACTTGGTTGGATACTTTTGAAAAACAAACATTCAATGGGAAAACATTAGGCCAGTTATTAAGAGAGGGGTAAAAATGGATCAGTTTGGCTTTAAAGAAAAAGAAACAAAAAATGCAGTAATCTACTTGCGCGTCTCAACTGAGGAGCAGGTCGAAAACTATTCTCTGGATACACAAGAAGAAATTTGTTCAAAAGAGGCAAGCAAGCGAGGCCTCACAATTTATCATACATTTCGAGAGGAAGGCCGATCAGCCAAGACCATCACCGGACGGCCCGTACTTATTGAAATGTTGGAATTTTGCCGTACACACAAGAAAGAGATCAATGCCATTATTATTTATCGGCTTGATCGAATCTCACGCCAAACGGCGGACTATTTAGCTATCCGAAAGAAGCTGGCCGAATGTGACATCAAACTGATTTCTGCCACAGAACCGACCGGCAATAGTCCGACTGAAAAGTTCGTTGAAACAATGCTGGCTGGCTTTGCTCAAATGGATAATGATGTCAGAAGCGAGCGAACTAAAAACGGCATGAAGGCAAGATTCATGGCTGGCTTGCCCAGTGGTTATGCTCCGATCGGCTATACCAACCAAAACGGCTATGCAATTAAAGATCATGAAACTTTCGAAACAATGAAAGAGGGCTGGGATCTGATGGCGACTGGCGATAAAAGCCTAAAGGAGATGGCCGTGATATTGAGCGCAAAAGGAATCTATGGTGGTACCAGAAACGGCAGAAGGTGTATTCTTCGCCACCAACAACTTAGTCGAATCTTTAGAAACAAATTTTACACTGGCAAAATTGTTTCCAAAAAGTATGGCCATGAGATTCAGGGACAGCATCCCCCAATGGTTTCTGAGGAAAAATTCTACCGTGTTCAGGCAATTTTGGATGGCCGTAACACGAGAATTGCTTTACCATTAGCCAAGAGAAACCGTGATAATCCCAACTTCCCACTGAGAAGGATTATTAAATGCAAACATTGCGGTGGCTCGTTTACTGGAGCTAAAAGTCACGGACATGGCGGAGAATACCATTACTATTTCTGTCAGAAACGCTGTGAAAAAGAAAACGTTTCAGATAAAAAAGCTGAGGCTGCGATGGAAAAAGAGTTAGGAAGGATTAATCTGAAAGAGAAAGCAGTTTCACTCTTCAACGCCTTTTTACGAAGGAAATATTATGAGCGGATTTCCACGCTACAACAAAGACGAAAAGAGGCAGATACAGAGCTTCAGAAGCTTTACACCTTCCGCCAAGCTCTGATCGAGAAAAATATCGCAGGGGTCTATTCTGACGAGGTATACAAAGAACAAAACAAGCTTGTCGAGAAGAAGATCCAGGCAGCAGTGGCTGCCAAAGACGACGAAGTATTAGAGAAATATAATCTTGAAAAGATCACAGAGTTTGTCAAAGATAAACTCGGAAACCTTGTTCAAACTTATTTGGATTCTGAACTTCAGGAGAAGCGTACGCTCTTAGGTTCGATATTCCCCTCTGGATTGGTCTGGGACAAAAATGACTATTCCAACCCACAAATTAGTGAGTTCTACAGCCAAATATTGGCTTTTGGCAACGATGGGTGCTCATTTGGTACCCGCGGCAGGAATCGGACCTGCGACCTAAACGTTAGGAGTGTTTCGCTCTATCCACTGAGCTACGCGGGCAAATTGTAGTTCTTCTTAGATATAAATTATCACAATTTTAATTAAATTTCGAGCTCTCAAACTAAAAAAGTCCCTAGATGGGACTTTTTTAGTTTGTTTTTGATTTTTATTTGATCTTGACTCGGAGATTCTTGCTTGGCTTGAAACGTGGCATCTTGGTGGCCTTGATTTGAATCTGGCGGCCGGTTCGTGGGTTTACACCAACTCTTGCCTTGCGTTTACCGATGTCGAAAGTTCCGAAACCTGTCAGAGTCACTTTGTTGCCACCAACCAGCTCCTTGGCAATTGCGTCAAGCATTGTCTGAATCCCTACTTCAGCCTCGCGGCGAGAAAGACCAGTCTTCCTGGCAACTTCGTTGATTAGTTCATTTTTGTTCATGCTTCCTTTCTCACCTCCTTATGATTGCTATTTAACTGTTTCGTAAATGCGTTCTATCGAAACTGCCTTTTTCGTCCTAGTATCGATTTCAACCAGACACGCATTAAAAATAGTAGTTCCTACGGCTACTTTATGCGATTGTGGAAGCGCTGTCAAGAATTGCTTGATAATGATGCCCTTTTCGACACCCAGAACGGAATCTTTGGGTCCGCACATACCGAGATCAGAGAGAAATGCAGTCCCCTCTTCGAGAATGGTATCATCTGCGGTCTGAACATGAGTATGAGTGCCCATCACAGCTGAAACTTGGCCGTCGAGATAATGCGCAAGGGCGATTTTCTCGCTTGTCGCTTCAGCATGAATATCAATAAGAACAATTGAATCTTTATTTTCATCTGCAATTTCCTTTGCTACCTTGAACGGACTTTCGGACAATACTGGGATGAAAACCTGACCGAGCAGATTGATCAGAGTAACCTTGTGGCCGTTAACTTCAAAAGTTGCGAAGCCTTCGCCCGGACAATTTGAAGGATAATTTGCAGGTCGGAGAACCTTGATTGACTTGTCTTTGAGGTAAGGGATGATGTCGCGGTTGTCCCAGATATGATTGCCAGAAGTGAAATAGTCGACGCCGATTCGTAACATTTCGTCATACTTTTCCTTCGTCATGCCTTTGCCAGAAGAGAGATTCTCGCCGTTTGCGACAACAAAATCAATCTTCTTCTCTTTCTTCAGCGAAGGAAGTAATTTGGCAACGACTTGTCGACCGGGTTTCCCGACGATATCGCCGATGAATAAAATTTTTATAGTTTCTTTTACCATTACTAAAATTATTTAGCGAATTCGATTGCTCTAGTTTCACGGATAACTTGAATCTTGACCTGGCCAGGATATTGAACCTCTTCTTCTACTTTCTTGGCAATTTCTTTGGCCAATTTAGCCGCCAAGAGATCATCAACACTATCAGGTTTGACCAGAATTCTAACTTCTCGACCAGCCTGGATAGCATATGCCTTCTCGACGCCTTCGAAAGATGTAGCAACACGCTCTAGATCTTCCAAACGTTTCAAGTGGAATTGGAGGGACTCTCTACGAGCGCCAGGGCGAGCAGAAGAGATTGCATCGGCGATCTGAACGATAGCCGCCTCTGGAGTTTCCATCGGGACATCTTCGTGATGGGCTTCGACGGCGTGAATCAAATCTGCAGGCAATTTGAATTTGCGCATGATATCAGCAGAGATGACGGCATGTGAGCCAGGAACCTCATGATCTACGGCTTTGCCAAGATCGTGCAAAAGACCAGCCTTCTTGACCAAAGCAGTATTGGCACCGAGCTCTTCTGAAATTAAGCCAGAGAGACGAGAAACTTCGATTGCATGTTGGAGTTGGTTTTGGCCAAATGAAGTTCGGAATTTGAGACGACCCAAGACTTTGATGATTTCTAGCGGTAAACCAGTAACACCAGTCTCATAGGCCGCTTCTTCACCAGATTTCTTGATATCAGCCGCAACTTTGATTTTGGCTTTGTCGAAGACCTCCTCGATTCGGGTTGGGTGAATTCGACCATCAACTACTAGCTCGGCCAATGTGACACGAGCGACTTCACGACGGACAGGATCAAAGGAAGAAATAACAACAGCGTCTGGAGTATCGTCAATAATCAGATCAACTCCAGTCACCTTCTCGAATGATTGAATATTTCTACCTTCACGTCCGATAATTCGGCCCTTCATCTCGTCGCTAGGAATCTGAACTGTCGAAACAGTTGTCTCAGCAGTAGTTTCGGCCGCAATTCTCTGCATAGCAGAGATGACAATTTCTTTGGCTTTTTCGTCTGCAGAATCTCGGACATATTCCTCGACTTCTTTCATCTTCTTGACCAAGTCTTCCTTGCCCTCTTTCTCAACCAAATCCAGAAGAACTTTCTTGGCGTCCTCCTTGGTCATCTTGGCAATACGCTCAAGCGAATCTTCCTGTTTCTTGCGTAAATCACGCAATGTTTGCTTGATAGTCTCAATCTCTTCCTGTTTCTTCGATAAATCCTTGCGTGTCTTCTCGACTTCGTCAAAACGGCCATCGATAGTTAACTCTCTACGGCGAAGATCACTCTCAGTCTTGTCCAGTGAACGACTCTTGTCTTCATACTCTTTCTTGGCCTGATCACGTTCTTTGAGCGCCTCGTCTTTGCCCTCGAGCAAAATTTCTTTTGCCTTCGTCTTCGCGTCCTCGATCATTTTATCAGCCTTGGCCTGAGCTGAAGAAACCTTACCTTTCGTAGTGTAGCGATAGCCATAATAACCACCGGCACCACCTGCCGCTAGCCCGAGTAGGCCAACAATTACCTCGATCATAAAAACCTTTCAAATTCTCAACATCAAATTAGGCCAGCTTGATCTGACTAGCCAGAGTAATAGTTCCTAGATTGATATATGAGAATATTTTTTTCATAAATTAATAAAATTACATGCTGATTATAGCTTTTTCGTATAGAAAATGCAAATTGGTCTACATAATAATCAAGACCAGACTAGCCTTGCCATTTGGCATCAAATTTGATACTATACGAGGAGTTTCACATGGGTTGTTAGACCCGAAGGGTGGACCCGAAGGGTAGCCCTTGGCTCCTTTGGCCCTCAATTGGTAGAGCATTAGAAAATATGGTAATGGGTTGTTAGCTCAATTGGTAGAGCAGTGCCCTCTTAAGGCATTGGTTCTGGGTTCGAGTCCCAGGCGACCCACCATGGCCCCATCGTCTAGTGGTTAGGACGTCACGCTTTCAATGTGGTAAGAGGGGTTCGATTCCCCTTGGGGCTACCAAGAAAATAACTCAACTTCGGTTGAGCTATTTTTTTGGTAAATTTCTTGGAATCGAAGATTCCCCTTGCCCTGCCGTCCGTAGCTTAAGCGAAGGATGGGGGCTACCAAAATAAAGACTTCATCTTCGGATGGAGTTTTTATTTTGAATAAAAAATGCCAGCTTATGATTTTTGCAATCAATAAGCTGGCTTGAAATGTGAACTAACCTTTACCAAGGCGATTTTCTGGCAAAACGAGGTTATTTTTTGTTAAGAAACCTGATTCTGATTCCAATCGCCGATATCCGATCTTAAATTCAGGAAATTTTTCTAACAAGATTTTTCTGTTTTTAAGATAGGCGTTGAAGAAGAATGATTCCATCAGATACCGTCTGGCGGCGACAGAATCATATGGAACACTGAGAACAGGATGGACTGTGTCCCAATGTGCCAGATTGTGGTCAATTATCATTGATCGTATTATGTCGTCCCTGCCACTTGCTGACTGATGGAAAGGTGTGAAATGTGAACACCTGAATCCTGTCGCCGAGCAAGATTTTATCCAATCCCCACATCGGCCAATATCATTAATGGTTTGGTCCGGGACATCGATGATCATCAATAATCGAGTTGCAATTCCGTTCTTGAGGCAAAGCTTGAAAATGGCATCGGGGTCTTCATCTTGATGCTGTTTTGCCATTACTTGGCGTTCTCTCTCGGTAGGGCTTTCGGTGCCGATGGACAGCATTCCCCAACCCGCCTCACGCATTGCTGGAATCAGCTCATCTGAGTGATGCAAAGCAGGATTAAAAAGTCCGCCCATCACTACTTTGTTGTGTAGCCCTCGGTTGACCATCTCTGCACAAATTGCTAACAACCATTCATGGTTTAGGTTGATATTCAAATCATCCCAATCGATAGATCGGTATCCCTGACCCGCCAAATATTCTACTTCGTCGACCACTTTGATCGGGTCTCGAAATACTACTCTACCTTGCCACGCTTCTCGTGACTCACAAAAAGAGCAATCAAAAGGACATCCTCGTGACCCAGAGATTGAAGTTGGGGCTTGATCACCAATTTCAAGTGGCCATATATCGCGCATATGCAGAAAGGGCAACATTCCTTTGTCTCGAGATGGATATAGGACGCCCGTCCAAGCCATATCCCTGTCAGTGTGAACAATTCCTTTTGCTTGTTTGCCTCCCACGATTGCTCTTACAGCATTTTCTCCTTCTCCAATACATACCCAATCAAAATTGGGGATGAGATAACTGGGCATTGACGTTGCTCCACTGCCGCCAGCTATTAAACCGACGTTGGGATTTTTTGCCCGGATTGCCGATGCAATTTTGTTTGCCTCATCTAGTGTCCAAGTCATACAACTTACGCCAACAAAATTACAAGTTTTAGTTTTATCCAGGATCTCTTCCATAGCTAACGGCGCCAAGCCCAAATCGACAACCTCTACGTCGAAGCCACTATCCTGAAACGTCGTTGCGATATAAAGTAATCCCAAATTTGGTAATTGTGCATTGCCAAATAAGTTTTTGCGGCCCGAACCGCAACTAATCAACATTACCTTCTTTTTTACTGACATAGAAATACCTCCCACCAAAATGTGAATGTGCTATTCCATAGCAAAAATTTTCCAATCCATGGAACACTTTATATTAATACAATTATATTTTTATACAACTTTTTGGACAGATATTGACATATTATGCAAATTACTCTAGGGTAATTAGTTAATTGTTGTCTAAAAATAGGACAAAATGGATAATTTACAAATCAACGGTTTGAGCCAAAAAGAGTTCGAGGCATACAAGAATTTGCTTAGTTTAAAAAGGTCAACCGTGCTTCAGTTGGCTAAAATTTCCAATGATAAACGAACTAATCTTTATCGACTATTAGAAACACTGATCGGCAAAGGCTTGGTGAGCGAAATTTATGAAGGCAGTAAGCATTATTATATTGCCGAATCCCCAAGCAGATTAGTAAATTTCGTCGCTCAAGAGAAGAAAAAAATCGAGGAATTATTGCCAGAACTCGAGCAGATAGAGAAAGAAGCGATGGAGCGACCTAAAATTAAATATTTTGAGGGAAAAGAAGGTATAAAAAATCTCGAAGATGAGCTTTTAAAAGAACGGAAAGAAATATTGGCTTTTTCTTGGCCAGATAAATTGGTACAAAGCATTGAATCTCATGATTCCTTTGTCAAGAAAAGAATAAAGGCAAAAATACCCGCTAGGGTTATCTATCCCGATACAGGAGCTGCGCATAAAAGAAAAACGGGGTTTCGAGAAGTCCGATACTCAAAGAAGTTAAAACCGTTTGATTCGACTTTTATGATTTCTGGCAATAAAGTTGTGGCTTTTTCTCACAAGAGATGGATCACCGGCGTTTTGATCGAAAACAGAGAAATCGCTGAAGGACTTACTGCATTTTTCGATGCCTATTGGTCGGAGCTTAAAGAAACTAAAAAATAAAATTTGCGACCTGGCAAAGATGCAGGCCGCAAGGCTGATTGAAAACTTACTTTTTGTAATACTGATCGTAGTGAGGCTGAGGACCGATACGGCGGCTCCAGAGTTGTCTCTGTCTTTCTGTCATGGAATAGTGGTACTCGTCACGAATCATTTCCTCAAGCTTTTTGGGCCGTTCCATCCAGTTTGAGACGCAAGTTTTTGCCGAAAGCAGCTCGCTACCACGGTCAGATAATTTAACGACACCGAGAGCATCAATTTCGCACCTATCCTTGAGTCTGACATGCTCGATTGGCTCATGGAAGAGCATTGCTGTCAGTAATTGTCCAGGCGTATAACCTTCGTACGAGTCAAGACACATTTGTGCAAGAAGATTCACTTCGTGCAAATTAATTTTTAACATTTCAATCTCCTTCAGATTGGAATAGCTGATTCATTTATTACTCCAGGTTTAGTTTAATGTCAACCGCTCCGTCATCTTTTTGGTATGTAAAACGGGGCATTCTCCTTGACAAAATGGCCGAATCAGAGTATTAATTGGCTACATCGGGCGCACGTTGACAAATACATATTCAAGTTCAAATTTTGCGCATATTCGCACAAGAAGGAGGGAACTTCGATGCGAAAATTATCCCTTTGGTTACTCGCTCTCGCACTGTCCATTATATTGGGCGGTTGCGGTGGCAATGGACAATCGCTGGTGTCCCCAACTCCAGCAGACAACCGAGACTCCATAGTCTCAATCCCCAATGGAGAAATTGGTGGAAATCAATGGATCTCTGTGATCACAATCACAGTGACCGGTCCTGAAATTGATGGGACAATCAGCCAGGACATGACTTACAACGCCGCCACCAGCAAATGGGACGGCCAGCTCCAAGTACCAAATGGCGTCAACAGACTGTTCAAAGTAGTTGCCAAAGATGCCAACGGAGCAACTCAATTCGCCGGTCAGAAACTGGCGGACGTGGCACCGGGAACTTCGGCGACCAACAACATCTCAGTTGACCTATACTCTGGCGATGGCAAATCGCGGATATCGGTCAGGGTTTCCTTTGCCAATGTCTATCTTGGGCTTGGCAAACTATTTGCTTGCTGGGGGCCACACACTATAGAAGGCCAGGACCCCAATCATGACAGACCTACGGATAAGCAGATCTCGGATCAGGGTAATATCGTGACAAGACTTTGTTCAGGCACCAGAATCTACTCTTCCGACGAACGAATGGTTGCGGTCAATGTGAACGCAGGCATACCCTGCACCATTGGCATCAATCTTGGTCCGAACGAAGCCAACAATCAGACGGAGATCAATGCCGCGGCGGCAACCGTGGCAAAATATCCAGAAGTTAGCGCTATATACGTAGGCAACGAGATGTCGATGTCCAGTCTGCCGCCCAATGGGGCCGATCTGATCACGTACATCAATAGCACTCGTACGAAATGCCCAGGTGCTCAGATCGGAACCGCCGATACGTACGACTTCTGGTACAATTCCGGCCAAGGCAGGCCAGAATTGGCAGCGGTATGCGATGTCATCGCGTATCACGACCATATTTATTGGGCCGGCCTTTCGGTCGACAATGCTATGGTCGCGATCGCGGATCATTACCAAAAAATGAAGTCGTTATACCCGGGCAAACGAATTGTTCTCGCTGAAGTCGGTTTTCCAACCGCCGGAGGCACAAAAGGACAAGCAATCCCAGGTGAAATGGCTCAGCGTCTCTTCATCCAAGTGTTCGTCCCTTGGGCTCAGCTCAATGGAGTAGAATACTTTCTGTTCCAACTGTTTGACGAACCGTGGAAAACCGGCGAGCCGAACGGTGTAGGCACCCATTGGGGCTTATTCTATAACACTCTGGTAGCGAAGCCAGAGATAAACAAAATCTGGTTTTGAGGGAGGAAACTACCATGAAAAAATATCTTGCCGGAATTATAACTGTAATAGTCGGCATACTCATGTTGGCCGGCTGTGGCGGTGGTGGCGAAAAACCGCCGGTCGCTAACGGCAACGTCCGTGTCATGATCGCTCTACCAGGTCATGTCGCAACCACAAGTCGCTCTATCTCCGAAATAAAGAAAGGAAGAGTAACTGTGGCGGGCGCTGGCATGACCACCCTGACCGCGGACGCGGCGGTCGATATCGCGAATAAATCTGTCACCGTGATGGTACCAGAAGTAAAACCAGGTAACGATCGAGAAGTCACCTTTGACGGTCTCGATGCAGCTGGGAATATCCTATACACCGGGAGCACAAAGGTCACGGTGACAACAGGTCAAACTGTCGACGCCAATATTACGGCCACACCGACCAACTCGACGGTCAATATTGACATCATCGTCCATGAAGGCACACCGACTCTTGTAGTCGATACACCCCCGGCATTCGGTAGCACAGCCGATTTGACTGGTAAAATCACTGGCGGAGTAAATCCCGCCAACTATGTCGTTGCGGTGTTCTCGCACGGCACTGACGGTAAATGGCGCAATAAGCCAACCTATGCCAGCTATATGACCTATCCCGACAACCTCGGGGCCTGGTCAACGGACATAACTACCGGCGGAGACGACCAGAACGCACCGGAATTTCTGGTGTTCCTGGTGCCGGTAGAGACATACACAGACATTCCGAATTTCTACAGTAACTCGCTTGCCCCCACGGTCGCCAGTGCGGTAGACCAAGTGCAAATACCACGGCCGGCACAATAGCTGGCCAAGACTACTTTCCCCCCGATATTATTTCGGGGGGATTTTTATTTACAAAAATTATTTAATTAGTTATTATATAAGTATCTTAACTAAATTCACAGAAAATTTATGTTTAACCGCAAAAAAACAATTGAAGAGATTCTGGAGACCTTTCATCTGATCAAACGCAAAAGTATGAACATGGTCAATTTTGCCAAAACCGCCGACTTGAATATCATGGGCTCGCAGTGGCTCGTCCTCCACCTAGTGCAAAAAAACGACGGCATCGGGGTCAAGGAAATCGCCGAAGAAATGCACATCTCTAGCCCGGCCGCGACTCAGCTTGTCGACGCTCTTGTGACTCGCGGTTTTCTAATTCGTGAAACTTCCCCTACAGACCGTAGGGCGATAAAATTAAAATTATCCGCCCAGATGAGAGATAAGTTTGCAGATATGAAAAAAGCTGGGATGGCGCATGCTGGCACACTGTTTGAATCGCTAGATGACGACGAATTAGCAACCTTTATGTCCCTCTGCAAAAAACTAGTAAGCGATAAAATAGACATAAATATAGAAAGTGAGAACAAATAAATGTTAAAAATATTAAAATACTTAAAACCTTATACCTGGTCGCTGATTTTGTTGGTGATTTTAATTTACGTTCAGGTCCAAACAAATCTGAAGCTACCAGATTATATGGCCCAGATTATCAACAAGGGCATTGTGGTCGAAAATAATTCTCTGATCTGGAGCACAGGAACAAAAATGCTCCTAGTTTCTCTCCTGGGTGGCGCCTGTATGATTGTCGTAAGTTATATTGCCTCTCGCGTCGCCTCCGGATTTTCTGCCAATTTGCGACAACGATTGTTTACCAAAGTCGAAAGTTTCTCACTTGTCGAATTTAACAAATTTTCGACTGCGTCCTTGATGACAAGAACTACCAACGATATAACTCAAATTCAGACGGTACTCATCATGGTCTTACGGATGGTCCTGATGGCACCGATCATGGGAATCGGCGCGATTATCAAAGCTTACCAGATGGCGCCATCGATGACTTGGATTATCGCGCTGGCCGTCGGTGTTTTAACGCTATTGATTGGCACCCTCTTCGTCATTGCCCTGCCTAAATTCAAAATCTTGCAAAAAATGGTTGATAAAGTGAATTTGGTAATGCGAGAGATCCTAACAGGTCTCAGGGTTATTAGAGCCTTCAATACCGAAAAAATCGAGGAAAATAAATTTGATAAAGCCAACCAAGATTTGACTGGCTTGAATCTTTTCGTGAATCGATTGATGGTGATCATGCAACCGATGTTGATGTTGATAATGAATTTCGCCGCACTATTGACGATCTGGGTTGGTGCTCATTTGATAAATTCTGGCAGTTTGGCGATCGGAGATATGATGGCCTTCATGCAATATTCGATGCAAGTCATAATGGCTTTCCTCTTCCTGACAATGGTCTTCATCATGGTGCCACGAGCAGCCGTATCAGCAGAACGTATCGCTGAAGTTTTGGATACTGAGGTGCTGATCAAAGATCCAGAAAATCCAACGAAATTGCCAGCCGTCGGGCAAGGATTGATCGAATTCAAAGACGTGTATTTTGGCTATCCAGGAGCCGATATTCCAGCCCTAGAGGGCATCAGTTTCAAGGCCAAGCCAGGCGAGATTACCGCTTTTGTCGGATCCACTGGTAGCGGCAAATCAACGCTAATCAATCTAATCCCCCGCTTTTATGATGTCACGAACGGACAAATTCTGGTGGATGGCGTCGACGTTCGTGAAATCAAGCTGGAATCTCTCTGGAGCAAAATCGGCTATGTCCCGCAAAAAGGCACACTCTTTTCCGGCACGGTCGAGAGCAATATTAAGTATGGCGCGCCTGATGCAGATGAAAATGAAGTCAAAAAAGCGGCCAAGATAGCTCAGGCAACTGAATTTATCGACACTCTTCCCGAAAAATTGGCCTCGGCTATCTCCCAAGGCGGCACCAATGTTTCGGGCGGCCAGAAACAACGACTTTCGATTGCTCGAGCCCTAGTGCGCAAGCCGGAGATCTATATCTTTGACGATTCTTTCTCGGCCCTAGACTTCAAAACTGATGCCGCTCTCCGAAATGCTCTCATGACTGAAACCAAGAAGAAAACTGTATTGATCGTAGCCCAGCGAATTTCAACCGTTATTAACGCTGACCATATCGTGGTCCTAGACGAGGGCAAAGTTGTCGGACAAGGTCGTCATCACGATTTGATGAAAGACTGCCCCGTCTATAGCGAAATAGCGCTCTCCCAGCTTTCTGAATCTGAGCTAGACCGAAGCGATAATTCATCTGGGAAAAAGGATGTTAAAACACCCCTTAAATTATCCAGAAAGGAGGCGTTATGAGCGAACAAAATAACCAACAAACTCCTCCGAAAGGTCCTATGCCAGGCGGACGCAACGCCATGGGCGGACCAGGCATGATGGGCGGCGCTACCGAAAAAGCCAAAAACTTCAAAAAAACGATGGCCAATTTGATTAAATATCTAAAGCCATTTTGGATCTCGATAATTATCGTGTTCGTGTTTGCAATTGCCAGTACACTTTTCGCGGTTTTCTCGCCCAAAATACTCGGAGGCGTGACCAACACAATTGTCGACGGATTTATCAACCGCACTGTTTACGATCAAGTCGTAACGCAATTGCCAAAAGGGATGACAATTCCCACTGGAACCTCTGGCGCAGAAATACTCAAGAAAATGCCGCCACAGCAGTTAGCCCAAATCCCCGCAGACAGGCTGGACAAGATACGCGCCCTTGACCTCTCAAGCCGCCCTGGCATAGATTTTCACAAGATAATGACAACAGCTATTCTATTGATCATTCTATATGTCCTCTCCGCCTTCTTCAGTTACCTCCAGGGTTGGATCATGACCAATATTTCCCAAAAGATTACCTACAATTTCAGACGTGATATTTCGATGAAAGTCGGAAGAATGCCTCTGCGATATTTTGACACCAAAACCCACGGAGAAACGCTATCCCGAGTGACCAATGATGTCGATACCGTTGGTATGACACTCAATCAGTCGCTCACTCAGATTATCACCTCCGTCACTATGATCATCGGTTTCTTGGTCATGATGTTTACGATTAGTTGGCAGATGACCCTGGTAGCGTTGATAATCCTGCCTATCTCGATGGGAATAATTGGCATAATTGTTGGCCGCTCTCAGAAATTTTTCAAAAACCAACAGGTTTCTCTGGGCCAGCTCAACGGCCATATCGAAGAAATGTATGGCGGCCATAACGTGATGAAGGTCTTCAATGGTGAAGCTCGCTCAATTGCCAAATTCAATCAAATCAACGACCGACTCTATAACAGTTCATGGAAATCTCAGTTCCTCTCTGGCTTAATGTGGCCCATTATGGGCTTCATCGGCAACGTCGGATATGTCGGCGTAGCAGTAGTCGGTGGCGTCTTGGCTATTCGCGGAAGAGTCAATATTGGCGACATCCAGGCTTTCATACAATATATGAATCAATTCAATCAACCGATTTTACAAACAGCCAATGTCGCTAGTGTGATGCAATCAACAGCGGCGGCGGCCGAACGTGTTTTTGAATTTTTAGATGAAGAAGAGGAAACAGCCGAAGCGCCAGAGCCAATTGTTCTGGAGAAAGTCTCCGGGAACGTCACGTTTGATAATGTTGTCTTTGGCTACGAGCCAGATAAAACTATTATCAAAAAATTCAACGCCGAAATTCACACTGGGCAGAGGGTCGCGATCGTCGGGCCGACGGGGGCTGGTAAAACCACAATGGTAAACCTGCTAATGAGATTTTATGATGTAAACAGTGGCGCAATCAAAATAGATGGCGTCGATATCCGCGAAATGAGACGAGCCGACCTGCGCAAAATGTTTGGCATGGTTCTCCAAGACACCTGGCTATTTAACGGGACTATTCGCGACAATATCGCTTATGGGAAAATAGGCGCGACTGAAGCAGAGATCACCAAAGCGGCCAAGGACGCGCATGTTGATCACTTCGTCCACTCTCTCCCCCACGGCTACGATGCGGAATTGAATGAGGAAGCTGACAATGTTTCGGAGGGAGAAAAACAGTTGCTAACGATTGCCCGCGCCATGCTGGCCAACCCGCCGATGCTGATTTTGGACGAGGCTACAAGTTCAGTTGATACTCGAACTGAGGTATTGATTCAAAAAGCGATGGACAATTTGATGAAGGGGAAAACCAGTTTCGTCATCGCCCACCGGCTTTCGACGATTCGCGACGCAGATTTGATCCTGGTCATGAAGGACGGGAATATCATCGAACAGGGCAAACATGTTGAACTGCTGAAAGCAAACGGTTTCTACGCCGAGCTTTACAACAGTCAGTTCACCGCACCAGTCGTCAATATTTAGCCCAGGGGGCTATCTATTCTCTGAAGAAGAGAGTATAGTAAAAGTGTTAGATAATTTAGGAGATAGATGGAAAGCGAAAAGAACAAACTGTTCGTCGGCAACCTTTCTTTCGACATCGACCAAGAACAACTTGCGTCTTTGTTTGCAGAGATTGACGGTGTCGAAGTAGTAGAGGCGACTATTATCATGGATCGTGAGACCAACAGACCTCGTGGTTTTGGTTTCGTTAAGGTTGCAACTGATGAAATGGCCGAGAAAGCAGTAGCTGCTCTCGACGGTAAAGAAGTTGCTGGCCGCAAGATTGTCGTCAATATTGCCAAGCCACGTGAAGAGAGACCAAGAACTGGTGGCCAGGGTGGTTACTCTAGAGATCGCAGATACTAATAACCAAACTTATAGTTTAGTTAAATAGTCCTACTAAAATAAGGCTGCCGAAAGGCAGTCTTATTTTTATGGTTTACTATAGGCCCAATTTGTGATAGAATCGTGTAAGATTTGCGGGTATCGTATAGCGGCTATTATGCGACCCTTCCAAGGTTGAGATGCGGGTTCGACTCCCGCTACCCGCTCCAAAATATATGGCGGCTATAGTGAAGTGGTTATCACGGCAGTTTGTGGCACTGCAGTCATGGGTTCAATTCCCGTTAGCCGCCCCAGAATTTGGAAAACAAGGGTTAGAAAATAATTTTTCTAATTCTGTTTCTCAATTTTGCGCCCTTAGCTCAGTGGATAGAGCGCTCGACTTCGGATCGAGAGGCCGGGGGTCCGAATCCCTCAGGGCGTACCAGCCCGCGTAGCTCAGTGGATAGAGCAACTCCCTTCTAAGGAGAAGGTCGCAGGTCCGATTCCTGCCGCGGGTACCATAAAAAAATAAATTCAGCCGTAAGGCTGTTTTTTTGATATAAAAATCCCCGCCGGAGAGGCGAGGAGAGGCAGGTAGTATCAAACGCGTCTGGCGTTAAAACGCCATTGAATCATCAAGTGAATTCGCCTATAGAGTTTGATTGGCCGCTTGAGCGCCATTCTTAAATCATAGGGCAATTGTGAAAAAATGAGAATTTGCTTGCCACGATCACCAGCAGCGATAACAATTCTCTCAGCCCAGGCAGAGCCTAGACTTGGTGCATCGTCATGCCAACGAATTGACCCGGCTACCGAAAGGAGGAAAAAGTTTAGATCTAGCGATTCTTTGCGGATACTTTCGAGCGCTTTCTTGGTCCTTTCAAAATCAAATTGAGTGATCGATCGCAAGATTATCCGCCATTTTTCCCTTGGCCAAGCATGCAATAGTTTGTGTAATTCTGAATCATTTTCGCAACGCAACAACGCTCCCGAAAAATCGAGTCGAAGTTCTCTTCTGATTCGACTGAGTGACTGAATCGCCTCCTGACGGCCAAAAACTGTTTTTAATAGATTTCTGATCTTGTAGGTAGGCGGATTTTCGTTCAGAAAATCATTTGAAAAGAGCGGGTTCCTGGCCATACTGCTGATCGCCAGGATTTCCATCGAGGAAAATCCCAGTTTGCGGAAATGCTCCTCAAGTATCTCCAGCACAGCTGGAAATATTTCAATATTGTGTTCTATCCAAAGAATCCGCAGGATTTCTTTTCTGCGAGCTTCATCGCTAAACCAATAGCCCCAGCTTGTTGTAGCTTGGCCCCACCTCAGAAGAGCAAGATGGTTGAAATCTGAACGAGCGAAAGCGCTGACAACTTCATGCCGCCACAAGGGACGACGATGAAAATTCAGGGCGGACTCAAAAACCCATCCCAAAAACCGAGGTGTAACCTCAAACTCTTTGGCGTACCGAAGAATTTGAGTGATCTCGGCAATTGTCCCATAACGAGAACGAATTGGCTGAAGAGTAATCTCGGCAAATTCTGGTACGGATAATCCGATAGACCGTACCAGGTCAATCGCCAATGATATCTCGGCCTCGTTCTCGGCAGAAGTATTTCGATAATAGTAGCCCGACCTAACAATATGCTTTAGAAAGGAGACAACTGTTTGGCCGCTAAAGCCTTCTGCATAAAATTGGTCGAAGAGAGATTTTGTTTTCTCATATCCCAAAGCCAGGGTTATGTAGCAGTATTCTCCCCTGCGATCGTTCCACGCCCTCTCAACATCCCAGTATTTTTGCAAAACCGGTGGTTCGGCAATATCGCTCGGCCTTGGCGCCAAAGCGATCCCCCTTTCCATTTCATCTTCACGTTTTTGCTCTATAGCAATTATCAGCTTAGACAGAGGGACATGATGCCGAATGCAACTATGTGAGTAACGAAAATCTATGGCTCGATGGACTAATTGACTTCGGCCGGTCGCAAGATACTCTGCGATATCGTCTCCATACCAAGTCAACCAAATATGTTCGTTGACGAGCTTGAGAAACTCAACAAATATCGATTTACCATATTTGTTCTTGACTGTACTTAAGCTTTTTCTGGCCTCGTTGATGCCAGATTGCGATGGATGATAGTGGGAAACGACATACTCCACTACTTTATCAAAAATGTCATGCCATTCTGGAAGAAGGGCGGCGACGCCTTCAAACAGATTTTGGAATGCTTTTGTCCGAAGACAATCGTCTTTCCTGGGCATTGTGCTCACCTCCTTCTAGATTTCAAAGTCATAATGGTGCTTATTACTTCATACCTTGTATCACGCTCAAAGTCAAAATAAAAATCCCCGCCGGAGAGGCGAGGATTAGAATTAGCGCTTGTGCAATCCGGAAAATTTAATAGCCGGATATGCGCCACGAGTTCTAGTTTTTGGGGCAGAAAATCCGACACCTGGAATTGTTAGAACAAGATGTCGATCTACCTTGAGATTATTTCCATGATCATCCTGGTAACAGGCGTTTATAATGAAAGTTCGGGCCTGCAGATTTGGGCTCAAATCAGAGATCATCAAACTTCCGTCACAGGAGGCCAGCAGGGAAATACCTAACTCTTCAGTATCGCCTGGAGCGATAGCGAAATCCATTTCTACTGGAGCTGAAGGAAACACCTCATCCGCAGCTATGCTGGGGTCGTACCAGCTGAGGTAGAGCCAATCGCCCGAACCATCATATTGGTCGAAGGTAATGCTTTTAACCAGGAGTTCGGAATTACCTCTATTGTTCAAAGCAATCGTCCAATTCCACTCGGTATCTGTGGGAGAGGCTTCTATCCTGGAGCTGGGAGTGATGGTCAATCCAAGCTGGCCGGTAGCGATCGGCCTAGCGTAATTAAGTAACTCCTTAACGCCACCATCGGTGTCTATCAACCCGTCATGGTCATGGATAGTCGTGATTTTAGTGATAGTTCCAAGAGTCATCTGGCGCAGATCGGTATGATCGGCTAAAGCACTTGCGTTCCCGACTATTAAGTCACTCCATGCTGCACCGGCTACCAATATGTAATTTACGTTTCCAAGCTGGACATTGGGCAAACCGGAATTTAGTTGAGTGAGAAAACTGCTATTAGCTGCGATCTGAGCGGTTGAGTAAGTATCGAATGCCGGCAAATATAGACCAGCACGAGCATTTTCCGGTTTATTGAGATAATCGTCCCTAAGATATGACATGATATTCTCAACTCTTCCCAATATTGAGCCTTCGTTCGCCCCACAAATCGAGACGAAGGAACGAACATTTTTGGTAGCCTTGCAATATTCCAGAGCATAACGAGAGACCAGCGCTCCCATCGAATGAGCCCAAATGTCCATTCGCCGATTTTTGATAGCTAGTACCTTGATACTGTACCCCAGATACCCGCCAGAACTCTCGATGTAGTCGCACCAGCTGTATTCGTAGGCATAAATGTTGGAATACCTCTTGCTCGCAATGACTGCCTCGATAAGTCGATCAAAGACGTGCCTGGTGGCATTCCAACCATGAACAAGTATCAGATCATGGCCATTGGTCATATCGGGATTGGTATAAACCTGGACAAGATCCATTTTCCTTTCTGGCTTGGCCCAGCCCAACTTGCCTATCACGCCTGTGACCTTTTTACCAAAGGTCGAGAAGGCTACTCGGTCAATGACGACTTTGGCACCCCATTTGAGGTACTCTGCCGAAGTCGCAGGCAATTTGCTGATCATAGCCCATTTACCATCTGACAGTTTGGTAAAAAATCCGTAGATGGCAGTGACGGCAGATGTCCTGCCGCCGTAGAGAAGCACTTCCGATGGAAGGTCGATAACTATATCATCGTTGACCTCGGCAGAAACTGTAATAGTAACTTCTGGCTCTGACCCCACAGATTTGAAATTAGAAATCGCCGGAGTGCTAGTAGGAGTAGCACAGTCAATACGCACAGACGTATCTGACAAGAAAGTACCAGCGGGAACAGTGACAGTAATGCCACCGATTGATTTAGAACTGTCGATTTCGGAGTCGGCAGTGACCTGAATTTGGCCGGAAGTGCCCGGCTTTGTCAGGTTAGTGCTATTGTTGGTGCCGCAACCGGCGACCAGAGTGACAAGTAACAATACGAAAAAGCAACGTAACAATTAGTACACCTCCAAAAAGAGATTTTCGTTGTCAAAGGACAACAATTAGTCTTATCTTAGAACAATAACTGGCTGATAGCAAACACCTCACATATGTGAGGTGTTTGGTTGCTTTAGAACGATGTTTTGATGAATTGACCGATAACGAATCCAATCACGATCACCACCATACCGATCAGGAGATGCTCAGAAATCGTTTCCCATTTTTTATCTTTTGGCGCAATGATGTAGTTCAATAGACCAAGCAGTAATGTGCCCCAAGCAATACAGATGATGAGGGCAACCGTGGAGGAGAAAAAGGCCAGAGGGATTAGGAATGAGAGAGCGATCACTAACTTTGAGAAATAAGTGCTTAGGGTGGCTGTCCAAATTTCCTTCTTGGTGTGAGTTTCCTCAGATTCTTCAGAAATATGAATCCCCAAAGCGTCCGAAAAAGCATCGGCGAATGCAATAGTCAAAACGCCGCCGATTACGACCGCCCTAGTGGCATCGCTTGCAGTCAAGCCCACTATCAATCCGAGCGTTGTAATAATGCCAGAAGTAGCACCGAAGCTGAAACCGATTTTTGATGAGTGATCCATGTGCCTCCCAATAATTATGAGCTAACGTTTCCTATGATGTAATTGACTACGACAATCGCCCCGTAAAAAGGGGCGACAATTTGAGTATCCAAAATATAAAGTGCGAATAATTGTGATGGTCGGGGATGCGAGACTCGAACTCACGACCTCTCGGTCCCAAACCGAGCGCTCTACCAACTGAGCCAATCCCCGAACTAAATTATCTTACATTAAATCAAGAATTTTTTCAATCTTTTCGCGATATTTCTTTGGTATGAACTATTCATACCTCAAAGCTTCCATCGGCGAAAGCTTGCTCGCTCGTCTAGCCGGATACACACCAGCCAATAATGAGACTAATGTTGTGACCACAATCATTTCTAAGGCAAAGAGCATTGGGGTAGCGAATATATTGAGACTGCCATCAATTGAGCTAACCTGCATTAAATAATTGATCAGAGCATTGATCGATTCCCCAAAAATCCAAGCGCCAACAACGCCAGCGATAGAACCAGTCAGACCGAAAAGTAAAACTTCATACTCAAAAATCTTTTTGATGTCTCGGTTCGTGGCACCGATCGCCTTCATCGTACCGACCTCGTGTGTCCTCTCAAGCAACGAAATGGTCATGATATTGATAATTCCAATCAAGGCAACCATCAGAGCCACACCGCCGATAATACCTAAGATTATTTCTGTGATAAAAAAGATCTTGTCGACTTTCTTGATTAGATCAACGACAGAGGTGGTCTGATAGCCAAGGTCGTCGATAGCATCCCTGGCGGCCTCCACATGCTTCCGATCGCTCACTTTCGCCTTGAGAGAGCTATATATCGTGGTCTCATTGATCTTGGCCAATTCGTCGATAGGTAGGAATATCGCCGCGACAAGTTCATCATTGGAAACCCCGACGATTTTCTTTTTTGAGGTAGTTTCGTGAATGCTGGTCAAATCATTTGTATCCTTCGGCACGACCAAAAACGTAAGGTCCACCGTCTTGTTCAAAGCTGATGTCGGCTCCTTGATATCAAAATTTTTGAGTGCTGCTTTGGATATCACTATCTCGTCATTTTCATCAAAACCTTCGCCTGCCACGGCGTACACTCCTTCAAAGGAGAGGGCTGACGCCTCGAGACCATAGGCGATGACCTGCTGAGCGCTGCTATCAATGGCGATTCTGGCAGTCGAAGTGATCGAAGGACTGACTAGGGTCACGTTTTGCACGTTTTTGAGCTCGAGGAGGGCGGTCTGATCCAGATGTTTAGTCGAATTTTTGTCGACATTTACATTTATCGTAACGAGAGAATCAAGAGAGGCAAGCTGATTTGAGGTAATATTTTGCAAACCCATCCCCAAAGAAACGAGGGTGACGATAGACCCAACCCCCAAAGCTACGCCCAAGGCCGTCAGAAGTGTCCGCATCTTTTTGCTTATGAAATGAAGTCGGGAAATCCGCAATATTTCCAGAAAACGAAGAGAGCCCCTCTTCTTTGGCACAAAATATTTCAAGCCATCATCTTCTAGATTATCGGGTGCAAGCACGCTTCGGGTCGCTTCGCTTTTGACAATCTTGCCATCCTTCATATGCAAAATTTTGTCACCGTAGTGAAGAAAATCCGGATTGTGAGTAACTAAAACGACCGTCCTGCCCCACTTCGTGCTGATGGTTTTGATCATTCTCATGATTTCAAGCCCCGTCGGCTCGTCCAAATTGCCGGTTGGCTCGTCCACTAGCAAAATCCAAGGATTGGCGACCAGTGCTCTAGCGATGGCGATCCTTTGTTGCTGTCCCCCAGAGAGTTCCACGGGCTTGTGATTCGCGCGGTCGCTCAATTCCACCACAGAGAGCAATTCGCTCGCCCGTACATAAGCTTTTTTGCGGTCAACTCCAGAGAGAATCAGAGGCATTGCGATATTATCAATGGCAGAAAGAGTAGGAATTAAATTAAATTGCTGGAAAACCATCCCGATTTTGGTCCGACGATATTCCGCGAGTTCTGCCTCGGAAAGTGTGTAGATGTTTTGGTCATGCACCCAAACTTGGCCGGCGGTCGGCTTGTCCAGTCCTCCCATCAAGCTAAGCAGGGTCGTCTTGCCGCAACCAGACGGACCGTAAATGACAACAAACTCTCCCGGCATGATATCAGTCTCAACACCCTTCAAGGCTTCAATATATTGATCTCCTACAAAAAAAGTCTTCTCGAGACCGGAAATTTTGATCACTGGTTTAGTCATCGTTTCTCTTCCTGGCCAAAATTTGTTTGAGTTGATCCTCGATGAGCAATAAATCATGCATTGACTCGAACACTGAGAAAGCAAGAGCGAAAACGGCGATGGCCGATATCAGCAAACCAGCTATGACCAATATTTTCTTGAGCAGCGAGGCGTCAGGGAAATTAACCAACAGCGATATGACGAATATCAATATCAAGGCGGCGATAATAATGCCTATAATCAAGACGAGGTAAGAGCCAAATTTTATTAGAAATCTTTTCATAATTAGCTATTAAACCATTTCGCAAAGCCCTCAAAGGCACGCGACAACGCATCGATAATCACTTGGAAAATCGAAAGATCTTTGGCTGGATTTTTGGTCACAAACATCTGATCATCTGACTCGGCAGAATCAGTCGCGCCCTTGTTCACCGCCTTGATCTTCAGATGATATGTAGTAGCTGGTTTGAGTTTGTCCAGAATAATGGTATGACTCTGGTTTAGGCTCTCCTCTACCGCGGTCTCTGAGCCATATGATAGAGTTTCGCCATAAAACACCTGGCCGGTCGAGAGTATTTCTGTCTTGAAGGTCACAATCGCTTGAGATTCCGTCTTGCTAGTCGCGCCAGCTTCGATTTTGATTGCGGTGACTAAAGGCCTCCCAATCACGTCAATCGCCGAGGCGGAAGTAAACGAAATATTTGTGTTTGACACACGATAAATATACGCGGCCAATGCAGTCACGTTTGAATCCATGTAGAAATTCAAATCGGTTTGGCCAAGCGTTGAATATGTTTTGCCTCCGTCCCCGCTCCTCTCGACGGTGACTGTGCCCTTGCCTTTCGGCCACGACAGAGCAAAGCCCGCCGTGTCCTTGGTCGAAATATTCGAAACTGTCAATCTGTCTTCAGCCGAAACTAATCCGATCTGGAAGAGGCTTATCAGTGCAGCAAGACCCAGGGCGACTAACCATTTTTTCTTGTTTAGAAACATATCTTTTTCCATTTGTTATTTATCGCGATCGATCTCTATCTTCCTTGAAACAGTTTGGAGCTTCTCCTGGGCATCCATATGCGTAGCGTCAGAAGGTTTGTATCCAGCTTTGGCAACCAGGAGTTTGTATTTGCCCTTTGGCAGGACGGTTGAGAATTTGCCCTTTTCGTTTGTGACTGCTGTTCGAATTAATCTTTTGCCTTCGCCGTCCATGATTCTGACTAATGCCAATGAAACTCCCGAGTGATTGACGCTATCTAGGACATTGCCCCAAGGTGAGACTTTGACGAAAGACTTGATGTTGACGTACCAAAGCAGTGGGAAGAGCAGAGCTGAGACCAGGGTGACCGTGTCACGGTGACTGTGAGCCAAGCTATTCAGGATAGAGACGGTGCCAAAAATCAGGAAGCCGAGGGAAACGTAGACCAATACTTTTTCGACAACCCCGATTTTCTCGATAAATGAAAATCTCTTGGCGATGCTCTTGTCGTTCATCGAAAGCAAAATATTTGGTACGATCAGTCCTTCTTGCTCGCTCTTAACCTCGATGATCTGACCCTTTTTGTAGAAACCTGGGGCTTCAGAAACTTCATATAGATCTTTGGTCACCTCAATCTCATATTTGCCTGGATCAGCGACAAAGCTGAAGTTGCCTTCGATATCAGAATATGTATTGGCTACCGGCCTCTTTGAGAACGAGCCAGGGAAAGTTTGAGTTAATTTGAAGAGCGTCAGTTTGGCTTGAGCGATTGGGATATAAGTGCCAACCTCAAGTACTCGGCCCCACTTGCGACGGCTTTTCTTGGTGCCGAGAGAGGCAAGGGCGAAGATCAAAGAGCGAATGTATTCAGGAAGTGAGAATAGAGTGGCGGCATTGGCCAGTGGAGCGGCGGCGGCAGAGATAATCGCTATGCCAGCGACAGCAGCGGTGCTGGCTGGAGTAGTTGTCGATGTTGGTATGCCAAAGACTACGGGTTGGCCTGAATTGTTGACGCCCACGATTTGCATCTGACCAATAATATCGCGAACTTTCATGGCTGTGCCAGAGAGATTGGAGATAACAGTATCTAGGACCGATTGCTCCTTGAAAATATCCTTGGTGGCGAAAGTAAAGTCTGTCGATTCGGCAGTTTGGCCATATTTATCTTTGGAAATGACAGCGAAATGGTAAGTTTTGTTGAAGTCCAAATCGGACAAAACAACTGTATGGAAAGAGTTGAGCCCAGTATCAACCTCGGTCGTGTAAGGGTATGGAGCAGAAGCGCCATATTTGACTTGAGTGGTGGCTGGAACGGTAGTTTTCCAAGTGATGGTGGCTTGAGCCTTCTCTGACATCAACTCGCTAGGAGTTGCCTTCACGTCTGATATCTCCAAAGTGCCCTCGCCTGGCTCATCTGGCGGCAGGATAACACAGCCAGAACAATCTACAACCGTAGTTGTCTGGAACTCAGCTGCCATACTAGCTGTCTGGTTCTTGGCTAGATCAAAAGAGAATACGGAGTAGTTGAATTGGGTATTTGGCGTGACTGTGTCGACATAAGAAGCGTAGCCAGAAGCGTCGACCTGGACGCCAGAGGTTGATTCAGAAATTATATTGTTGCCGTTTTTGACGATAGTGTAGCCGAGCAACCCAGAGCCAGTGTCAGTACTGGCCTTCCAGCGAAGCATCACTCGGTAGTCAGAGTTGACCCGATCAGAGATGTCGAAAGCTTCTACCTTTTCTAATGATGATGGGAGGACCGTATCTAAGATGAAGGTAAGTTCCTCTGACCAAGCGAACTGATTGCCTAGATTATCGTTTGCGGCCACTCTGACGTAGTAAGTGCCGTCGGCCAGAGCACTGGCACCATCCAAGGTCAGAGAATTTGAAGGAGAAGTCAGCGTAGAGAGAGACAGAGCGTCATTTGCGTTGGCGCAGCCAGAAGTCTTGCAGATCTTGATACTGTAATTTAAAATTCCTGAATTTGTATCTGTTGCGGCTGGCCAAGTCAAAGTGACGGCTGGCTGATTGTAATATTCAATGTTGTCGATAGTGTTGGTCTTACCAGATACCGTTGGCTTGCCAGGAGCTGTTGGCTTGTCGCTGTCTGGCTTGCCAGAAGCTTGATTGGAGGCGGCTGAATAGTTGTCGACGCTATCGATAGCTTCAACTTTGTAATAGTATGTGACACCGCTTGTGACGTTGCTATCAATGTAAGTGGCAGTCGAAGATAGAGTCGTATAAGCGATCTTGTTCGTACCGATATTTGGTGTGAAATCGGCCTCGGTGGAACGGAAGATAGCGACATTGGCGAAGTCTGTGTCGGTCGGATTGACCCAAGAGAGCGAAACAGAAGCGCTAGCAGAGAGAGCGGTCAGATTCGTCGGTGCGGATGGCGCTGTGATATCTAGGATAATTGATGCCGAAGCAGTCGGCGACTCATCACCATCGATATCTTTGACTTTCAGGTAAACCGTCTTCATCCCGTCAACAGTAGGAGCGGCCAAAGTCCATGACTTGCTGGTTGAGAATGTTTCATACTCGCTGCCAGAGAAATCAGGAGAATTTGAGACCTTCATTTGTGTGCCAGTGCTAGAAGAAAGCGTAAGTGTTTGATCTATTTGATTTGTCCTAGCCGAAGAGAATGAGATCGTGCCAGTCGGCGGGAACCATTTGTTGGTATTGCCGAGATTGATCGAATTTGAAGGATCGATGACCGCACTGCTTAGATTCTTGGAGTTTTCGACAGAAAGATAGGAAGTAGAGGTCGAGCCCTTTGGATCAATCTTCCATTGATCTGTACCTGTGCCGCCAGATCTACTGAGCGTGATATTTCCAGCAGAAGTTCCGTTCAAGCTTAATGCACCGTTGACCGTCTGAGTCGTATCAGAAGCGAAACTAATTGTTCGAGCCGCAGACGCTGTGGCAGATAGATTATTGAAAGTGTTAGATCCAGCGACCGTCTGACCTCCGATGCCATTCAAGGTAATCGTTGATGTGCCAGGATCTACCGTCATGCCAGTGAAATCAATATTCCCGCCGATTGATACTGATGACGACTCAAGGTTCAATACGTTGGTGTCGTCAGTCGAACCAGTGTATCTAAAGATTCCATTTGTGAATTCATGAGTACCAGAGCCAAGATTTGCTGTTCCAACGCCATATACGGGATAGGCAAGATAAAGATTTCTTGCAGTTAGATTGTTGTCAACAGCATTTAACGTTGTCCTCTTGCCAGTAGTTATAGAATAGGCGTAGATGTCACGAGTCGTCGTCACATCAGATGACAGAGTGATCGCGACATCGTTTGTCACACCGGAATAAGCGACTGACCCTTGGCCGAAGTTTTGGCCAGCGACCGTGACGTCAGATGATGGTCGATAAACAAGGAAAGTCGAAGCAGTAAAATTTGCGCCTGTGTTGACGACGGCATCGCCGTCTGACTTGTACATCCTGAACGCATA
This sequence comes from Patescibacteria group bacterium, assembly GCA_041671645.1. Classification (NCBI taxonomy): domain Bacteria; species Patescibacteria group bacterium. Next base: position 810,052 of record JBAZBD010000001.1, read on the forward strand.
TCTGTTGTCACCGTTCAATGTACCACCCGCGTAAGTGTAGAGAACATTTGAGGTAGTGACCGATGAAATCGCGTTGGTAGTATTGCCGTTGTGCGCCAACTTCAGATTATAGAAATCATAGGGAGCCGCAGCATAACCTTTTGATTGCAACGTTCCAGTCCCGGTCAAGTCAACAGTTGAAGTGCCAGGGGTGACAGTGATATTGCTCGTATCCCAATTCCCGCCAACATTGATCGTTCCTGATCCAAGATCAAGCTTATTGCCGATATTTGAAGCATTGCCATGCGAAAGACTGCCGGCAATATTTGTTGTGCCGGATCCTAACTTCAAATAGCCAGGGATTGTAGCGTACTCGTTGGTAGAGGTCGAGCCAATAGTCAAATTTTTGCACGTTAGATTGTGCGTACTCATATCGACGTAGCCGGCTGGAGTGGTCGTTCTATCTTTTGCGACTATGACATTGCTGTTGCCAAAGTTGAAATTGCCAGTTGCCGTAAGAATCCCTGTCGGATCTTGTTGGAATGAAAAGGTTGTAGCAAAATTACTTGGCAATGTTATCGCCTTCTGTGTCATATCAGCAATTTGTGGATATATTGCAAGGACTCCCAGTCTTGAATCAGCAGTCAAGTTGTTCACTGTCACGCTGTCGTTGCTCCTAGAGTACACGATGACAGCTTTGCCAATACCCATTAGCGTCCCAGGGCCTACTGTGAACGCGCCAGCAGAGCCAGAACCCAAGCCCACAGAGACACCGGCGGTCATAGTAGAAGTAATCCCGGAGCCCGCCGCAACCAGGCTACCAAAAGTATTATGCATATCAGGGTTGGCAATATTCCCGCTAGACGACTGGGTCCATACGCCGGTAGAGGCGAGAACGCCGACTTTGTTTGCAATAATTATGTCACCAGCAATATTAACCGACTTTCCACCGTCAACTAATGTTCCGGCGTTTGCAGTCAATGATTGGGCCGACACATTATCTTGGAAAGTCCACCCTGCAGTAAGCGTATGATTCGCAAGCAAAGAGATATTATTATTTAGCAAAGTCACATTCGGGTCGATAACCGCATCAACACCGTTGAAGATAAGATTTCCAAGTACTTGACCATTTGTCGTAATCGTCTTGCCGGTCGTTGTCGGATTGAAGTTGATAGTGCTAGTACCTTCGTTGAACACTGCGGTTGGATCGGCGGTCATGGTTAAGGAGCCAGCGATATTTAAGGTTTGAGCATTTGCGGTGAATGTGCCGGCGTTAAGAGTAAAGTCGCCATCATCGTTCAAAGTAGTATTTGCCGAAATTGTCCCGCTGTAGCCGGTGTTGACTGATAGTGATTTGATGTGACTCGTAAAGCTAGCATCAAGCGTCGAATCTTTGGTTGATGTAGCGTCGAAAATAACATCGCAAGTTGCGCTTGGGATAATATTTGCCGTCCAGTTATCAGCACTTGACCAATTGTCATCCGCTGCTTGGCCGTCCCAGACGCAAGTGTTGTTGGCGGCGAACGACACAGAGATTGAATGAGTTGCAGTTACATTTGTAAATGTATATGACGATGGTAAAGTGCCACTGATTGCGCTGCCATCGACGACAACATTTGAGATATAATAGCCGTCGCTAGGCGTGATCGTGTACTCCGGGCTAGTCCCATAATTGGCTAAATTATCTCCGAGAGGAGAGATAGCCCCGTTACTGCCAGCACTTGAGCTAATAGTGTATGTCTTCAAGGTGAATGTGGCGGTGATGGTCTTGTCAGCAGTAATATTTGTTAGTGCCGCACTACCTGTGCCAGCGGCATCGCCGCTCCAACCAGTAAAGTCAGAAGATACAGCAGGCGTAGCAGCAACTGTCAAATTAGCGCCGTAAGTCACTACTTGTGTCGATTGATCGAGATCACCGGTACCATTGCCAGCCTTGCTGATGGTGACTGTGTAACTTCTGATTGTAAATGTGGCCGTAATTGTCTTGTTAGCTGTGATGTTGGTGAAAGATGCGTCCCCTGTGCCAGTTGCGTCGCCAGACCAACCAGCGAAGGTAGAAGAAGCCGCTGGTGTGGCCACAACCGTTAGATTGGCGCCATAATTTACTGTTTGGGTTGCCTGATCCAGATCACCCATGCCAGTACCAGTTGTGTTGATAGTAATAGTATAAGTCTTGATTGTAAATGTGGCCGTAATTGTCTTGTTAGCTGTGATGTTAGTGAAAGATGCGTCCCCTGTGCCAGTTGCGTCGCCAGACCAACCAGTAAAGGTTGAAGAGATGTCAGCTGTCGCGACAACAGTCAAATTTGCGCCATAATTGACATCTTGGGTTACTTGGTCCAGATCACCCGTGCCAGTACCGGCTTCGTTGATGGTGATAGTGTAGGTTTTGATTGTGAAGACCGCAGTAATGGATCTGTCTGCTGAAACATCAGTCAGATAGCAGATGTTGGTAGCGACTGTATCGCAACCAGTCCAGGAAACAAAGTCCGAGGAGGCTGCAGCGGTCGCAGTGGTAGTAACGTCTGCGCCAGCGTCAACAATCTGGGTCACCTGGTCGAGACTGCCCGAACCGCTACCGTCAGAGCTGATTGTCACAGAGAAGTTGTCTAGCGTTGTAGTATTGTTGGTCGCGCCGAAATCAGTTGCAACATTGTCGCCATTTCTAGCTTTGATCTTATAAATATAATTGGTATTTTTGGTGAGACCAGTATTCGCAAAACCTGAATCTCCGCCCCAGTCAGCGTAGAGCTGCCAGTCCTCTGAGACCTGGGTCGTACCATCAGCGTTTTTGACATAATTCCAAGTGCTTCCAGCATCAGCTGAAACGGCAATCGCGTATCGTGTATTTGCATTTGGATTGCCATTCTTGTCAACGGTGATTCTAATGCGAGATGACGACAATGTTGTGACCGTAGGCTGGCCAGGAACCGCAGCCAAAGTATAGACGGTATCAGAGTTTGAATCTTGGCTACCGCCGCCGTTGTAGACATTTACGTGACGAGTGTAACCAGTGTTGGCCGAGAGAGGAGTCTCGTTGTAAGAAGTCGAGCCGGCATCGAGATTTCCAGAAAGGCTAGTGTGGGCAGAGTCCTCAACTTTGTAACCAGTTTCTTCACTGGTAATATCGCTCCAAGTCCAATTGATCTGCGTTGTCGAAGCGGCTGAGCCAGCAAAATCATCAGGAGATTCGACGCCACAATTAGAAGTCTCAAAGCTTGATGGCGCGGCGTATGGGCCGGTACCGTTTGCAGTTGAAGTAGCAGAAGCTTTCCAATAATAGGTAGTGGTGTTTGAGAGTCCAGTAATCTGCTTGCTGGTCGTCGCTGTTGTCAATGTGCCAATGTTGGTTGCCGCCGTATCAGTACCATAAGAAACCGTATAGCTGTCTGCGCCAGTAGCGGCTGTCCAGGTCGTGGTAGCTTTGGTAGTACAAATATTCGTTATGTTCAATGCTGTTGGAGCGGCTGGAGGAGTGACATCAGCAACTGAGGTCGAGGTGTAAATAGTTTCAACATTATCGCCATTCTTGGCCTTCACCTTCATCCAATATTGAGTATTGGCAGCAAGATCAACGTTGTCTTTGTCTTTCTTGAATAGATAAGTCGTTTCAGTCTGCCAGGCCATCGCATTTGGATCGTAGAAATTGCCAGCACCGGCGCCATCATTGGTCGAGTATTGAATATAATAGTTTGTCCCTGCTGGATTGGCGCTCGCATTAATAGTAGTATCCAGATGCCAAAGGTCTGCGTCAGAATAGTCCCCTGCGACAGTGGTGAAAGTCGGGACATTGGCCAGAGTATATTTGGGCGCCGCATATGCCGGAGCAGAATCACCGCCGGAATTGGTCGCTACTACCTTGGCACAATATTGAGTATTAACTGATTTACTGGCGATAGCCTGGCTGACTGCATCAGCCGACGTCGTAGTATCTGGTGTACCAGAATATGAAGCGGCAGAACAATCTGCGTTGCCGTCAGCAGTATAGACCTTGTAGCCAGTCTCGATCGAAGAATTGTCCGTCCAAGTCACATTAAACGTAGTCGACGAAGTCGGAGTAATAGTGACTCCCGTTGCGCTGGCCGGTGCGTCAAGAGCAAAACTAGCAGTCACTGCGATATCACCTGCTACGTTTGAGTCAGTTCGAGCCGCGGTCATGACATCATCAGACCAGGAGACGAAGTGGTAATTGGCGGCAGGAGTAGCGGTAACTTGGGAGCCATTCGCACCGTAATTGACTGTTTGAGGCGTGGAACCAACGACTGAGCCATTGGCGCCAGCAGAGTAAGTAAGAGTGTGAGTATCGATGGCAAAACTAGCAGTCACTGATTTATCGGTGATCACATTGGTTTCCGTTCTCGCTGCAGTTAGAACACCATCAGACCATGAAGTGAAGTGGTAATTAGCAGCAGGGGTAGCGGTAACTTCTGACCCGTTCGCGCCATAGTCAACTGTTTGAGGAGTTATGCCAACTATAGAGCCGCCCGAACCGGCCGAGTAAGTCAAGACGAATGCGCTAGGGCCGCCATCAGTAATTGTCCAAGTGTGAGCACTAACTAGATGAGCTCGGCCGTCAGCCGCCGCTCCAAGAGTATACTTTTTAGTTGCAGCACCAAGAGTCACGTTGCTCTTCACTGCCTGTGCCGACCAGCCAATCAAAATATTACTATAATTAGCGTTAGAAAGTGCCGAGCTACTAAACATATTTGTCATATCCGTCACATTAACCACATTCCAGCTGGCCAAGTTTTGGTTGAAGGCTGCCGCGGAGTAGAACATTTGATTCATATTAGTCACAGCGCCAGTATTCCAATTGCTGATGTTTTGGTTGAAGGCACTGTTGTTCCAGAACATTTCACGCATAGTGGTCACAGAGCCGGTATTCCAACTGCTGATGTTTTGGTTGAACGCCCAAGCAGACTCAAACATATAGGCCATATTAATCACGTTAGTTGTATTCCAACTACCGATGTTTTGATTAAATACAAAGGCGTTGTAGAACATGGCGTACATACTGGTCACGGCACCAGTATTCCAGCTACTAATGTCTTGATTGAAAAGAGAGGAAGACTCGAACATGCAGTACATATCTGTTACGGCTGACATATCCCAGCTATTCATCGAGGGTACAGTGTCAATACCGCTATCTCTAAAGGAATTTTTCATTGTTGTCGTACCAGTCGTATTCAAGACATCGGTGGCGGTGATTTTAAGATTCTTCGTGCCGGAAAAATAACCGTCGGAGTTACCCAGTCGGAGTGGACCGAATTGACTGATTTGAGAAAGCTTTAACTTGTCACCAGCGTTGTTAAATCTGAATCCAGTAATTGTCCCACCAATTTTGAGATCATAAATACCGCCGCTGGCGTAGGTGTGAGTGGTTTCAGCTTGGTTCCAGGTAGTGATGGTACTAGTGGAGCTGTCACCCCAGTCAACGATAAAGTTGTAGGTGCCAGTGGATTCTAGGGGCAGATGAATTTGGGTTGCCGTACTGGAACCGCTTGAAGTCTTGCTGGTATCCCACCTGGAGAGGAATTGGAGGGCAAAGTTGGCCGTGACGGTGATATCAACGGTGACATTGGTGTCGGTGCGGGCGGCAGTAGTATTGGCATCTGACCAGTCTACGAAATAATAGCCAGCTGCTGGGGTAGCGGTAACTTGTGAACCGTTGGCACCGTAGTCAACAGTCTGTGGCGATGTACCAACAACTGAACCATTCGATCCAGCGTTGTAGGTCAAGGTGTAGGTGTTGATAGCAAATGTAGCCGTAACTGAAATATTATCAGCAACATTGAGATCAGTTCGAGCCGCGGTCATGACATCATCAGACCAAGATACGAAATGGTAGTTAGCAGCAGGAGTAGCGGTAACTTCTGAGCCGCTTGAGCCATGGTCAACAGTCTGGGGGGTGGTACCGACAATCGAGCCATTGGCGCCAGCAGAGTAAGTAAGAGTGTGGGTGTCGATGGCAAAACTAGCAGTCACTGCGATATCACCTGCTACGTTTGAGTCAGTACGAGCAGCAGTCATGACGTCATCAGACCAAGATACGAAATGGTAGTTCGCAGCAGGAGTAGCGGTAACTTCTGAGCCGCTAGCGCCGTGATCAATGGTCTGAGGGGTGGTACCGACAATCGAGCCATTGGCGCCAGCAGAGTAAGCCAAAGTATGAGTGTCGATTGCGAAACTAGCCGTTGTCGTAATGTTGGCCGTGACGTTGGTATCCGTTCGGACTGGATTAGTAGAGTCATTGTCTGACCATTTGACAAAATGGTAATTGGCGGCAGGAGTGGCAACAACTTCTGAGCCGCTTGACCCATGGTCAACAGTCTGAGGAGAGCTGCCGATAACTGATCCGTTGGCGCCAGAGTTATAGGTAAGGGTGTAGACGGCCAAGGTTGATTGGTCGGCAGTAGCAGAATAAGCAGTCGCAACACTATCGCCATTTGTAGCGGCCACGGAGAAAGTATATAGGGTGTTGGCGGTCAGACCGGTCACGGTCTTGCTCGAACCCCAGGTCGCATAAGCTTGCCAGACAGCTGAATCGCCGAGTGTGCTGTTGGCTTGAACATATTTCGTCGTAGCGCCGTAGACTACTTTGATGGCATAAGTCGTATTGGATGGATTGGAGTTTTGGGCAATCAGGACTGGAATAGTAGTCGAAGTGACTGTACCAAAAGTTGGAGTGCCAGGTACATTAGCCAAAGTATACTTGGCAGCAGTAGAGCTAAATGCTGTTTCGGTATTGTCACCATTTCTAGCTTTGACTTTGTAGGTGTATTGAACATTTGGACTCAAGGAAACATTGTCAAATCCAGAAGCACCACCCCAGGCGGCATAGTTTTGCCAGTCTTCAGAAGCTTGATTGGTGCCGTCTGCATGTTTGACATAATTCCAAGTACTTCCGCCATCAGCTGAGACAGCGATAGCATAAGTAGTAGAAGAGTTGTCAGTAAGTTTGATATTGATGACGCTAGCAGATGAAGCAGCTAGGGTTGGAGCGTCAGGGGCGGCGGCAAGGGTGTATTTGGGCGCAGCATATGCTGGAGCAGAATCGCCAATTGCATTGGTGGCGATCACCTTGGCACAATATTGAGTATTGATTGATTTACTCGTAATAGCTTGGCTAATAGCGCCAGCGGCAGTCGTATAATCAGGAGTGCCAGAGTAACTGGCGGCCGAACAATCAGCATTGCCAGCGGCAGTATAGACCTTGAAGCCGGTCTCGTTGCTGGAAGCGTCAGTCCAAGTCACTGTAAATCCAGTGGTAGTCAGCGTCCCAATGGCAACTGTGTTTGGCTCCGTTGGGGCAACGTCGACTGTGGTCTGAGCAGTTCCGCTAGATAGAGCGGTCTCAACATTGTCTCCGTTCTTGGCTTTAACTTTATAGGTATATTCTGTGTTGGCGGTGAGGCCAGTATTGGTAACTCCAGAAGCGCCACCCCAGGTAGTATAATCTTGCCAGACAGCAGAAGTATCTGAAGAACCGTCCGCCTGGACATATTTGCTCAGAGTATCATTGTAAACGGCATAATTGGTGCCGGCTGGGTTGGAATTCTGGTTAATTTTGACGGTTAGAGAGCTCGAGGAAGTGGCGTCTACTGTCGGAGCAGAAGGTACATTAGCCAAAGTATACTTGGCAGCAGTAGAGCTAAATGCTGTTTCGGTATTGTCACCATTTCTAGCTTTGACTTTGTAGGTGTATTGAACATTTGGACTCAAGGAAACATTGTCAAATCCAGAAGCACCACCCCAGGCGGCATAGTTTTGCCAGTCTTCAGAAGCTTGATTGGTGCCGTCTGCATGTTTGACATAATTCCAAGTACTTCCGCCATCAGCTGAGACAGCGATAGCATAAGTAGTAGAAGAGTTGTCAGTAAGTTTGATATTGATGACGCTAGCAGATGAAGCAGCTAGGGTTGGAGCGTCAGGGGCGGCGGCAAGGGTGTATTTGGAAATCGAGTCGGTAGCTGCTGTGGTCTCTCCGTCTCCGTTTCTAGCCTGAGCGGTGTAGGAATACTGAGTATTTGGCGAAAGGCCAGTATTGGTAAGGGTATTGTTGTTGGTATTCCAAGAAGCAAAACCCGTGCCAGTTCCGGCAGATTTAGTAATGTAGAGGCCAGATGAGCCAACGGACAAGTTGGTAAATGTGCCGGTAGCAGAGACTTGGATCGAATCAGTAGCTATCGTCCCGAAGGTGATACCGGAAGCGGCCTCGATAGAGGAGTAGGCAGAAGCAGTAGAGGAAGCCTGGCCCAAAACTCCGTTGTAAGCACGGACGTAATTTGTATATTGAGTATTGGCTGAGAGTGAACCTTGATCATACGCCGAAGCGGATGGGCTCCCAACGTCTGAATCATCGGAGCTCTTTAGAAGTCTGTAGCTAGAGGCACCTGCGACATCAGCCCAATCCCAAGATATTTGAGAAGCGGTGTTGGCGGTGTGAGTCAAGCTTGCAGGCTGTGCCGGAGCGGAAGTAGCAGTGCCAGCAGAAGAGGCAGAAGTTTCGGTGGTGTCACCGTTTCGAGCCAGCGCTTTGACGGAATACAACGTGTTTGAGGTAAGATTTTTCAGGTAATTGACTGTGCCAGTTTCCCAATTTACCTTGGTCTTCCAAACCTTTGATGCGCCGCAAGTGCCATCGCCCTGTAGCCATGAGTCTGGAGTTGCGTTGCAGGAAAGAGCAAACTCAGTCCCGGCTGGATTTGAGTTGACATTGATTACCGCGGCCATATTATTTCCGCTGGCTGCGCTCCAATCGTAAGCAGTGACAGTGGGGGCATCTGGCGTATTAGCCAAAGTATATTTCGGTGCAGCAAAGGCTGGATCAGAATCCCCGTCTGCATTGGTAGCGATCACTTTGGCGCAATATTGAGTATTGATAGTTTTGCCCGTAATGGCCTGGCTGGTAGCATCTGCGGCAGTGGTATAGTCTGGGGTGCCAGAATACGAAGCGGCGGAACAATCAGCGTTACCAGCGGCAGTGAAGACTTTGAATCCGGTCTCGTCGCTGGAATTATCAGTCCAAGTAACGGTAAATAAAGTAGAGTCAATCGAAGTGATCGCCACAGTGCTAGCCGCATTTGGCGGAGCCGAAGCGAACCAGTTTACATTATTACCGGCGCTCGTAACGTTTGAACCTGAGTTATCGGTATAGATCGCAGTCGCGTTTGCATTTATCGAATCTTTCACTGAAGCATAAGAGATTGCTCTTGTGCTCTGAGGATCTATAGACCATGTAGAGCCATCAGAGGAAGAATTTAGAGAGATAACTCGACCAGAAGCTCCAGAAACCGTCAGCGCACCTGCGATTGTTTGAGTTTTACTTGCCTCAAATTTCAAGGTTTTTGTTGTTGTCGCCCCAGGCTGTATTGTCACAGCGCTAAAAGTGGTATCGCCTGAAATATCCTGGATGGAGCTATCTCCTCCATTGAAGACGACCGTGCCAGAATTGTGGGTGAAAGTACCAGCAGTGTGAGTGAAATCATTCGCAACGCTCATAGTGGTTGACGGAGCAGCGAAGGTACCGTCAGTTTGGATAAAACTACCCACAGTAACTGCATTTGCGCCAGAAGTGAAAGTGCCAGAGGAAACCGTTAGATTGTTCGAGGCGACAAGAGCGTCAGAAAGCGTAATTGATCCTGTCCCGCCCTGGCTCAAAACAATTTTTTTGTATGCATAGCCAGTAAAGTCACCAAGAGAATACGGCGCTAGTCCTGTGTTTATCGTTGCAGCAACAACATTGGTTGATCCATTTATTTTGGAAACTGAATTTGCGCTGGAATTAGTAACCCAGACAAAACCGCTTGCATCCACCGCAACACCGCAAGGAGCGCTTCCAACTGTGACTGTCGCAGCTACAGCATTTGTGGCTGTATTTATCTTGGTTACAGTATTTGTACCTAAATTTGAGACCCAAACAAAGCCGTTGGCATCAGCCGCAACGCCAAATGCATTCGTCCCCGCAGAAACAGTCGCTACAACTGTGTTTGTTGTTGGATTGATTTTCGAAACATCACTTGTGCCATAATTCGGAACCCAGACAAAACCATTCAGATCAACTGCGACACCAGCAGGCTGTGTACCGACCGTAATAGTTGCCACAACTGTGTCAGTCGTAGCATTGATTTTTGAAACTGTATTGCTATTAAAGTTTGCAACCCAGACAAAACCACTTGAATCGGCGGCGATTCCATAAGCACGCGCACCGACGTTCACTGTTGCTGCAATTGCATTTGTTGTCGGATTTATCTTGTACGCTACATTGTTCGTACCGCTAGCTACCCAAACAAACCCATTAGAATCTATGGCCACGCCATAGGGATCAGAACCAATCGTAATCGAAGCATCTACGCTATTAGTGGAAGCATTAATTTTTGTTAAAGTACCGTTTGATCTGTTGGTTTGCCAAATAAACCCAGAATTATCAACAGCCACGCCAAATTCGGCCGCTCCGATTGTATGTGTAGTCACTGCGTTTGAAGATGTATCAATTTTTGTCGTCGTGGTTGCGCCAGAATTTGCAATCCACGCATAAGGAGTTGAAATCGTACCGGCCTGACCAGCCACAGTAATATTGTAAAAATCGTTGCTATTGCTAGCGACTGTAGCAGCTGCTGTACCGTTGAAGTTTACCGTTGAAGTCCCTTTGGTGAATGTGCCACCAGTATTATTCCAGCTTCCACCAATATTTATTGTGTAATTTCCCGCACTTAGAGTTCCCTCAGCAAGATTCAACGCTCCATCATCATTCAAATCCGCGCCGAGAGTAACCGTATCCGTGTAGCCAGTATTGATAGAGAGAGATTTGATGTGAGCAGTGAAACCGCTATCGAGAGTTGACGCCTTGGTCGAGGTGGAGTCAAAGACGACATCGCAAGCAGCATCAGGTACAGTATCAAGAGTCCAGTTCTCAGCTGTACTCCAATTGTTCCCTGTACCGCCGCCATCCCAAACACAACCAGGCAAAACGTCCCAATTGGTCACATTCACACCCTTGGTCCAGTTGGTCGGGCTTATTGGATTGGCCGCGTTATTCTTCGAATTTGAGACTGAAACATAGTCGACAGTCCACTGATTATCCATGCTCGTGCTTGGAGTGATTTCCCATTGTGCACCAGTACCGTTGCGTTGAAGTGTTAACAAATTATCAGCGATACCGGTAGCGGTCCACTGGCCAGTCACAGTCTGATTCGTGCCTGGATTGAAGCTGATCGTCCGAGCAGTCGAAGTCGTCATTGTAAAATTGTAAAATTCAGTCGAGCCGCCAACGACTTGGGCCAAGCTCGCAGAATTGAGCTCTACGGTACCGTAGTTGTTGCTGAAAGTACCTCCGTCCCGAATAAAATCACCACTAACTTTCATGGTGCCGTTTGGAGCTGAAAAAGTACCAGTGTCCTGAGCAAAGTGTTTTGTCTCTACGTTGTAGCCATAAGCATTGAATGTATTCGCGAGCGTAATATTCAGCGAATGCTCGACAAGTAAAGTGTCCTGAGTCACGACTGTACCGTTAGCAGAGTTTGCAGATAATTGGTAGAACTGGTTGCTGCCGCATTTAACATAGTATGTGTTGGCAGAGTTGATATTGTTGATCCATACCGCGCCGTCGTTATTCACAAACGTACCACCGCCAGACATGTCGAAGAGGAAGTCAGTGGCAACATCATTGGCGTCAAGTGTTAGGACCTGGGCAGGCGCGTTAAATGTACCGCCATAGAGATAAAAATTGTAACTTTTAATTGTAACGGTGGCTGTGTTGCTGTTGAAGGTGCCCGAGATAATAGTAGTAGAATAACCGTTCAAGACCAAGGTTGAAGAATTGGAATTAAAAGTGCCGCCGTTTAAGTATAGTCCGCCTACTGTCACAGTGCCTGTACCAGCATTGAAAACAGCACCAGACTCAACATAGAAGCTGCCCATGTCGCTAGAAGTAAATGTGGCAGTGGCATTGATTGTACCGTAAATATATGCGCCAGAAGAACCAACACTTGCACCTGGGGTATAAACTTTTGAAGCCGGGATATGAAGAGAATAACTAGTCGAGAGTACATTGGAACCATCGACACTGAACAAGATTTTTCCATTCGCGTCAGAACAATTATCAGCAGTCGCAAGAATAGTATTGGTCATCGGGCCAGAGTCTTCATAGGTGAGAGAAACCAGGTAAGAGTAAAGCGACAAGCCCGTGATGTCGCTAGAGCCGGCCGCAACAGTCACAATATTACCAGCTGAATAATTGCCATCTTCGAAGAAAATTGTAATAACTGTTCCGGCGGTAACACCGCCGGCGACGAAATCAAAAGCGCCATTCCCATCGGTTGCCATTGTCTGTTTTGCACCACCATTAACCGAGGCAGAAACATTTTGCCCAGAGCCAACATTCCCCTGCCCAATTCCCTGATATGCAGTACCCGAGATATGACTGCCGAGCCAGTTGGTATTATTACTACCAGATGCAGTTGAGTTGGTCGGTGCGATTGGTCGAGAATTTAGATTGTTTGAATCAGAATAAGTAACACGATCGACTGTCCAAGGCGACATCCCACTGGTGTTCGCATTTATCTTCCATTGGCCCGAGCCTGCAGTGCCGTTGAGCTTCATGACAATGTTATTCCCAGCCGCGCCCTGTATTGTGAGCGCTCCAGAAATAGTCTGGGTTGAGTCTGCTGCAAAAGATAATGTCTTGCCAGCAGTGGCACAAGTAAAGCTAGAAGGAGCGTTGTCGCCAGAGATCACCGATTCTTGAGCAGTATCAAATGTCACGACATAAGGCGAGAAAGTGCCGCCAGCCGTCGTAGTCAGATTGCGTCCGATTGTAATATCGCTACCTGAGAAATAAGCGCCTGAGCTGATAGCCGCATCGCGCCCAACAACAACTGCATAAGACGGCGATAAATAGCCGTTCGTCACAGAAAAGTCATTCGATACCGTAAAGCCAGCACTATAACCTACTGTCCCATCACCAGTGTTTGCGTAAATATAATTATAGATAGGCGGAACGTTTGTAAACGTATATGGATTGTAACTGCTATTAGCAGGAATTGAGCCAATTTTGAAAGTACCATTGGCGTTATTGAAAGTACCGCCAGAGATATTCCAAGTATAATCACTATAATATCCGTTTGAGTCAGTTGTAATAGTCAATGTGCCCGAAGTAGATGTAAATGTACCACCGCTCATCGCAAATGATGCGTTTAGCATAGTAATCGTAGCAGTGTCACCATTAAATGTAGCACCGGTGCTAACCGTAATTTGATAATTTGATAAGGTCAAATTTGAAGTGTTAGCATTGAAAGTACCGCCAGAGAAAGTAGGAGTAGCCAAGATGTGAGTACCGCTACCAGCATTGAACTCGCCGCCAGCCTGATAAAATGAGCTGGAAAGAGTGAGGTTATTGGCTTCCATCTCAACAATGCCATCGTTATACATACCATAGGCGTTTACATTGCCGCCAGGAGTAAACATCGTATACTGAGTGACATAAAGATCATACATAGTACTGAGAGTCGAACCAGAGACCGAGAAATCAGAGAAACAGCCGCAGTCATCAGCAATCGCTAAATCTGCGTTTGTAATAGCCCCTGCGGTATAGTCACTGTAAAGAGTGGTCTTGTATCGATACATATTGAGACCAGTTTTGTCTATGGCGGATTCAGGCAAATAGACGATACTGCCGGAATTGTAGCTCGGATCATTATCAATAAAGATGGTGACTGGTTTGCCAGCAACAAGCTCGACCCCGCTAAAGGAAAAAGTACCACCGGAGCCAGTGACGCCCGACATCTTTCCGCCACCGTTTGAGGTAATGGAAATCGGGATATCAGCGCCCAAAACGCTGCCGCCGATACCATCGTAAATTGTGCCGGAAATCGTATTGCCGCCAGAATATGTAACTGTTAATTTTGGATCGAGTGCCGTACCATCATTTTCTGCAAAGTAGCCATAGAAGTAGACACTATCATAATCGGCATTTATGGTTGGCTGACTATCTGCAGCATCAGCAGTGATTCTAAGACCAAGCTTCGTAACACCAGATGTACTAATAGCTGCTAGACCGCTTGCATTCATCGCGAAATCGTTGTATCCCATATCGTTGTAACTGGCGTACGGAATCGCAGATGCAAATGCAGTTGTTCCGAAAGTGTCGTAATCCGATGCTTGAAGCGAAGTGTTGCTAGAAGGGTTCGAGGAATACAGACCCAAACTCGAATTCCAACCCGAAGGGTCACCCATCTTGTATGCGCCATATACGGAAAAATTGGCAGCTGAGATAGTCGCGGTGTTTGGGATGCTAGAAGTATCAAAGAGAAACGCACTTCTTGAGACGTAAGCCCAAGCAGCGTTGTTGCCAGCGGCGATTGCGGCCATATCACCGCTTGTTCCGTCATCAGCAGCGCTATATCCGCCAGACCTTATGGAAGCCCAGTCCCAATTGCTCCTACTGCTGTAAGTGTACCCATCAACAGACGTGACTTCAGTATGAGTATTTGGATAATAAATAACATCAGTATCAATCTTCATGTCAGACTTTGGCGCTGTCTCTTGCCAGACAAAGCTTGAATCCAAGCTGCCTTCGATCTTTTTGGCTTCGACTGCGACAACCTTGTCTTGGCCAGTCTCATCTTTGACGACTTCACCAGTTGAGGCATTTACATCAAAAGCTTCTGGCTTGTCTCTGAATTTGAGATCGTCTTTGACGACGACAGTCTTGTTTTCTTTGGTCTCTGGGTCGGTGACGACAACACTTCCTTCTTTCCCGCCATCAGTCTTGGTCACATTCCACTGGAAATTCTTCGGCGCGTCTTCGCCCTTGATTGTCTTCCAGAGACGTACACCATACTCAGAGATGTCAAATTCAAATTTGAGGTTACCGTCATCGGTTGTGACCTGGCTATCCTCAGCCAAAATCTGTGGTGCAATCCATTTGGAAAGCGCGTTTCTGGTATCTTCGGCCATCTTCTGGTCAGGAGTGTTGATATCGGCCCAAGCCACTTTGCTGTCAGTTCCCTTTGATTTTGATAAAACTGGATTGCCATCGACGTCTTTCAGGGTCACCGTATATTTGTCGCCAGTTTGTCGAGACTCGATTTCATAGCCAATCTTGTCTTTGAAAACTTTGACAGTAGAGGGCATCTGGTCAAAAAGCACATATTCGGGCGTATCGATGGAATGATTTGGGTTGATATCCTTCCAGCTTGAGTCAGCCTTGGCATAATCTTCTTTGTAGTGGACAAGGCCGGTATAGGACTCTAGAGTCTTGGTGCCGTTCTTGTTGTCGATTGTCTTGGTAGTCTCTGTGCGATCAGCGACAATCTCATTTGGATTGGCCAAAATCTGGTCAGTGCCGTTGTTTGAAATAGTAGTATTCTTCTGGCCCTCTTCTTTGGCGATGACAAATGAATATTCCTGGCTCCATGGCGACCAAGCGCCAACAGAGTCCTGATAGCGAACGCGAGAGTAGTAGGTTCCTTCGGTGAGTAGAGTTGTTAGCTTGATATTTGTCAGTTCGTCTTTGGGCTCTGTCTTTGTCTGATCGAAGATCGGAGAAGCATAATCGCCAGATTTGGTCGAAATCTGCCACTCTGAAGCGTTTTGCGTGTCATTGTCGATATCAAGATAAGAGCTAGCGCTTAGGGTCTGAGTATTTCTAAACAAGCTTTTGTCAGCAGTGAACGAGAGACCGGTTGGTGTATTTGGAAGTCTAGAGTAGAGCAAGGTCAAAGAGTGCAAAACAGGCGAAAGACTAGCGTCGCCAGTCGAAAGGGTCAAGCGTATGTAGAGAGTCTCGGAATCGGCCATCTCAAGGACATCGCTCGAAAACAAAATGTTGTCAGTAGAAAATTCCTTTTTGACAGCACCGCCGTTGAGTACTTCGCTGGCCTCGATCGAAAGCCAATCGACAAACTCACCCTTGGCCGGGGTGTAGGCCAAAATCGCGTTGCCAGATTCCTGGTACTGATTTTGTGTAATATCTGAGTCTAACTTCGCACTTTGGGAAAGAGAGAGAGAATTGGGGTTATCGGCTGTCGAAAGTCCAGAAATAGTCCAACTCTGCCAAGCTTCCTGTGTGCCCCAAGCCACTTGTGAAGAGGCGAAAGTGCGAATGACGCTGGTAGCAAAAACGGAGGTGAAGATAAGGGCCACGATGCCAGACATGTAGCCGGAGAGTGAAACCCAGTGAATTGCAGAAGCAAACGGGCTCATGTGCCACTTGTAGTACCATCTGAATTTCATCCGAAGATTGTTGTGGAGGGTGGCGAAGACTGGAAAAGTAACCTTGGTCGAACGCTGGATCAAAATGATTTCACGTTCAAGCTGAGCTTCCTTCTTTTGGAGCTCTTTTTGCTTCTCCGCGACAATCACCTCTTCTTTGGTGAGACCTTCAATCGCTGCCTTGTCCTGAGGCAACAAAGTGTACTTCTCCAAAGGTGCTTTTTTGGAAAAATGACTGCGGAAAAATTTGCGTAGGCCCTTCAACTTCCCTCCTGCGACAACCAGTCTTATTATTATGAGTATATTTTAACAAGAGAAGTGAACTCGTTCAAGGGCAAAAGAGGGTCTTGGCTGTTGATAAGATACAGAAAAATAGAACAAATTTATTTGCCTCATATTTGTCTTTGCTAGACTAGATAATTAGTAAATTTTCTTTTGCAAATTTTGACGGATTTTCCACGAATCAACTATCATTTTGAGCCCATCTTTCAATGGGTTGACAGTCGAATGTGGATCATCGTGCCAGGTGATCCCCTCCTCCTTTATTTTGTATCCTAATTTTTTGGCAATAGCTAAAACTTCAATATCGAAAGAGAAGTCAAATATGGTCAGCTTCTCGAAAATCGCTCCGGCCGCCTCTTTCGAAAATAATTTGAAACCGCACTGTGTGTCTTTGATCCCAGGCGTCACAAGGGCTTGGATCATCCAGTTCAAAGCTCGGCTGCCCGCTCTTCGAGTGAATGACTGTGGGATGGCTAATTTGCCACCTTTGCAGTATCTGGAGCCGATGACGACATCGTATTTATCGATATGGGCAAGAAGTTTGTCGACCTGTTCGATTGGGGTAGAATTATCAGCATCGGCGAATAACACATACTGGCCCTTTGCCAATTTGATTCCGTCCTGCACTGCACCACCCTTCCCGCGGTTCTGTTCGCCTTCGTAGATCACCAGATTCGGAATTCTGTCCACAAAATGTTCGGCGGAGCCAACCGTGTCATCAGGGGATGCATCAATTGCAACTATCGTTTCGACGATGAAGTCTTTGGTTTTAACATATTTTTCTATCGCTTCCAGAATAACGTGGATCCGTTTTTCTTCACGATATGCCGGAATCACAATTGATAAATAGATTTTCTCGTCCATCAAAGTCCTATTTTGTGATTAATATTTGGTCTGGGATAATCAAGATATTTGATCGGATACGGAGATTTGGGCGGATGTTGCTTCAAGTCTTCCGGAGTAATGTTGTAGACCAGGATAGAGCCACCAATAATCGCCTTTGGCTTAATATCGTCAAGCCAGTTGTACGACCATTTGCCCTCTTCTGGACCACGTAATTTTGACAATTGATAGAAAGTCGCAGAGACAGCCAACCAGCCCGTAGTGGGTCCGTAGCTAGAATGCCAGTCTGTACGACTTGGCAAGTAATAGGTGGGGACTGAACCGAAATAATCCACCTTAATATTCGTGATATTATTGTCGCCTACGTATTTCTTGAGTCGGAGAAAGTCCTGGCCCCAATCAAGTGAAGAGTCAACTAGCCTGGTGTAGCGCTTGTCTTTGGGGGTGAGTTCATTGAAATACGCGATGAAATTAGGGAAATTTGAGATTGTTGAAACAGCTAAATATGCCAGAAGAATAACTAGGGCGATCTGCATCCGACCCAGTTTCCGCCAATTCCAGCTGGGATTCACAATTGGATAAATTGCATAACCGATCATCAATAATACGAAGGGAATCGTTGGCATGAGATGACGAATACCAATGTTCAGCGAACCCTGCAATGTGATAGCCCAGTAAATAACCCATGGCACGATTAGGAGCGAGAGCATCCATTTGATTTCTTTTTGCTTTGGCCAATTACGAATTATCGAATAAACAGAAAAGAAAAACATAGCTATGATTGGTAAGGGAGTTTTGAGCAACCAAGCGACCGGGAAATACCAGGGGATTGATTTGTCAGAAAGATGACCCCAAATAAAGGTTGCATTGCCACCGCCAACACGGCCGATAACTAGGAATATTCCCAGGATATAGTGGCCAAGTGCTCGCAAGTACGGATTATTTTCAAATAAGTGGAGAAAGTTTCTAAGGGGCAAAGTCCTCGCATCGGACGTCATATTTGTGTCTATCAATTGATGCTCGATAGCAGGCGGAGTCTTCCAAACCAAAGGTAGGTAAACCAACCAGACGACCACCAATGAGATCAGACTGACATATACTAGAGGCATGAAATTTGCAACAAAATTATGCCGGAAGCCTTTCTCCTTTCTATCCAAAACGGCCCGAACTACCACGAGAATGAAGAAAATCGGGAACAGCAAAACCCCAGAAAACTTTAGGAGTTCAGCTATCCCGAGCGCAACTCCGGCAAGCAAAATGCTCGACAAAGTTTTCTTAGTGACCGCCTTGTCAAAGGCATACGTCGCCAAGACAAAACCAAATGCCGCCGCTACGTCGGTAGTGACTAGCCGGCCGTGAGCGATGACGTCAGGGTAAAGCGCATATAGGAAAAGGATGACTACGCCGACTTTCCAGCCGAAGAGCTCAATCGCCCACTTGAAGAGCAACAGGCCCAGCCCAATCATGAGCAGCATCATCGGAAGTCTGGCAAGAGAGAATACTTCGGCAGGATCGTTGCCTTGACGATAAATCATGCTCCAGCCCGATTCCCATTGGTTTATGTCTTTGAAGCTTGAATCGTCCTCTGGACCCTTGATCTTACTATTCATGACGAGAGGAACACCGGCCAGAACTTTCGCCAGAGGCGGATGCTCTGGATTCAATCGATAATCTTGATCTTTTAAGTAGGTATAGCCAGCGGGAATATGTGCGATTTCATCGACAATAGCAGAATCACCCGGCGTGTTTCCGATCCCTCGGGAGGAAAATAGGGCGAGCAAGAACATAAACAGGAGAATCCCCGCAGGCACGAAATATTTATATTGTATTTTACTGCAGATCCTCTTTAGCAATTTCATTTTGTCCCTCCAAAATATTTGACCTCTTTGTTGATTTCGTAGTCACTCTGAAAACTTCAAGATATTTACCAAACATCAGCCGAGTCTGTGATTCCATAGCTGGGATGGAAGAAAAGAAAATGTTGGAAATCGGCATTACAAATGGGGTCAGGCACCAGTCGAGTAGAATTCGACCAAATGGTTTCCTGCCTTGTCTCTTCGGCATCAGAAGGGTAGAAATCACAAGTGTGACAATCATACCGAGCCATGCGATAGTCAGCATTTTGATATACACTCCGCGAAAGCTATATGCCAAAATGTCTCCCTGAAAGGCAGAGCCGAAAAAAACCGGAATCCAGGCTGAAGTGATCAGGACCAACGATGTCGTCGACCAGGAGATATGTGATTCCCATAATATCAAAGCGTTCGCCCACCTGTCAAAAAACGGTATTTTGTGGTTTCCTATCGTATTTTCCATCACAAAAGGGATGTCTGACACACCCCAAGCCCAACGTTTTTTCTGCAAATACTGCTCACGCATAGTATTCCTGAAAGTGTCAGCCAAGACTGCGTCCTGATAGATTGGAGTATACATCGGTACCACTTCGTGACAGCCGTCAAACCGATAATAAGTTCGCCAAAACTGATGGCCGTCTTCCACAATCGTCTTGGTCGACCAGAAATCTGTTTGGACTAGTGCGGCTAGACTCTGTGCATGGGCAGAGAAATTACGAAGCCGAGAAGGTCTTGTCGTAACAATTAATTGCCAAAAAGACGAACCCATCGCCATCAACCGATTCATCATCGGCACGTCCCAAATATTGTTGAAAAACATAGGCAACGGCTGAAAACTTTTGTGGATGGGATCGGGATCAGTGACATATTTATAAGTCAGATCGAGGAGATAATTTTTGTCCATGATATGGTCCGAATCCATCGTTGTCACGACCACATTTTCGTAAGGAATTTTCTCTTTGTCGATTTGTTCGAGTACCTTTCTGGCCGCGTAGGTGATGTTCCCACCTTTACCGATCACTTCACCGGGAATATCCTTGGGATGCATTACGGTCATGAAAAGATGAAACTTCTTGCCGTGCTTTTCGGTTAATATTTTGGAATACTCCCCTGCCCGTTCTTTGTCGCGCTCCTCCGTCCCCAAGACATAAATAACATGATCCTGCGGGTAATTCGAAGTGAGAACGGAACGAATAGATGATTCTAGAATTTCAATATCTTCCTTGTATGTCGGAACAATCACAAGATGATATATCTCCTTCCATTTGCCGTCCGTCTGGTCTAATTTTGCTTGCCAATCAGTTTTCATGTCACGTCGATAATTTCGATAACCCAGGATTAACCGATAAGACATCACAAATGTTCTTATCAACCAGTAAGTTAGATAAAAAATCATGTAAATAGCAAATACTTTTGGCGAGACTAGGACAACGACGAAAGGCAAAAGCAATATTGACCAAGAAATCAAACCGGGGAGTACTTCAAACAATCTTTTGTATTTCCAGGTGTTCATTGGTGAGATAGATAATAAATTTCCAAAATCATTACAAGTGCTACTGCCAAGATATTGCCGATGAAGAGGAGATAGCCAATTTCGCGTTCTCTTTTGAAGGAAGAAAAGGCCAAAACAGTGTTGAGAATCAGAATGATGAAAAGCAGTTTGATTGGGTAAACACCGATTCTGATATAGACAAAAATGTCTGGAGAGCTAAGCAAGAAATGCCAGATAAGATAATCTACAAACGACCAGATTAGGGAAATAGAAAACAAATACCGATTCACGATATCGTCAACCAGAAATTCCTTCAGGAACGGACCAAGGGTGGTTATATATTTTTTCATATTTTTTGTATTTTGGAGCCGCATTCGAGATTCGAACTCGAGACCTCCACTTTACGAAAGTGTTGCTCTACCAGCTGAGCTAAAGCGGCATGGAGCGGGTAGTGGGAATCGAACCCGCGACTCATCCTTGGGAAGGATACATTTTACCACTAAACTATACCCGCATTAATAACGACGATATTATCTACTACTAGAAAATTTATCACTTTGGGGTTGAAAAAACAATCGCTTGCCAATATTTTGTGTAAATAGAAATTCCAAGCTTGAAGATCACTCAGAAAAATTGTATAGTTATTGCAAATCAAGAAAGGATTTCATGGAACAGAAAAAAGTTATATTGACAGGAGACAGACCGACAGGCAAACTTCACCTCGGTCATTTTGTCGGTTCACTCCAAAATCGAGTCAAATTGCAACATGAGTATGAACAATTCATACTGATAGCCGACCTCCAGGCCCTGACAGACAACTCTGAAAATCCGGAAAAAATTAGGTCAAATGTCCTCGAAGTAGCCCTAGACTACCTAGCGGTTGGAATAGACCCGGAGATTTCCACAATATGTATTCAGTCCGAACTGCCCGCACTTTCTGATTTGACAATGTACTACTTAAATCTCGTCTCGCTTGCCCGACTTCAACGCAATCCTACAGTTAAAGATGAAATGAATCAAAAAGGCTTTGGAGCTGAAGTCCCTGCCGGATTTTTGACATATCCGATCAGCCAAGCCGCCGATATATCTGCATTTAAGGCAACTTTGGTACCAGTCGGCGCTGACCAGCTCCCGATGATTGAGCAAACCAACGAGATCGTTCGCAAATTTAATCGTGTTTACAATTCCAACGCATTAGTTGAATGTGAAGCACTAGTATCCGAAACTGGTCGACTTCCTGGTATCGACGGTAGCAACAAGATGTCCAAGTCCCTTGGCAACTGCATATATCTCTCAGATTCAGCTGAGGAGATCAAACAAAAAGTCATGAATATGTACACCGACCCGGATCACATCCATGTCGAAGATCCAGGAAAAGTTGAGGGGAATACTGTATTCGCCTATCTCGACATTTTTGATGAAAACAAAGACGAGATCGCGAAATTAAAAGAAGAGTACAAAAAGGGCGGCCTTGGCGACGTAACACTTAAGAATCGTTTGAATGATATTTTGCAGGAATTGCTCAATCCAATCAGAGCAAAGCGCGAAGAATTGGCCAAAGACCCAGATGCAATTATGAAAATTTTGGAAAAAGGCTCAGAGAAAGCTCGGGCAATTACTGGCAAAACGTTAGAGGAAATTAAATCTGCGATGAAGCTGGATTATTTCGCATAAGATTCAAACGCCTCATATGTCTGAGGTGTTTCCGATATCCACTTCATTGATTTTTGAGTCCAAATTTGTTATAATCCATTCTATTGCGGGGGCGTAGTTTCAGCCAAAGGCTGATCAGCCTCTGGCTGACAGTTGGAAAATATGCATTTTGTTTATTTCTTAAAAAGTATTACCAACGGAAAGTATTACGTCGGTCAGACAGATCGCGAACCTTCTGTACGTTTACAAGAGCATAATTCTGGCCATAATTCATGGACAAAAAAGAATGGCCCCTTCGAACTGATTTACCACGAAAGTTATGCATGCAAAGAAGATGCTAGGAGGAGAGAAAACTTTTATAAATCTGGTATTGGCAAAAGGGTTATGAAAGCGATAATCGAGATATTTGTTAATAAGGAAAAACCAACTACGGGGGCGTAGTTCAGTTGGTTAGAACGCCACACTGTCACTGTGGAGGTCGCCGGTTCGAGCCCGGTCGCTCCCGCCATATGTTGGTTTTTCCTTAAGAATAATGTCTCTCTAGCAGGTCTGGGGCAGAGGCCCGCCCATCCTCGACTGGGCTCCCGCCATAAAAAAGGATAGCTCTTCGAGCTATTTTTTTGTTGCAGAGCCGTCAAGACTCGCACGAGATTAGCGTATTTGATATAATCAAAAAAATAAATTGGAGTTAGAATGTCTGAGCATAATCTTGGCGCGAGTAAAAGCGATACAAAATTTTCAGCATCGGATGAACAAGTTAATCCAATACAACCTGGCGGTCCTTTGCCAGACCATATGCTATGGGAAACCAGTGTAGATCAGAATGATCCATCAATAGAATTGGGTATTACAACACCTGATGGCGATTATTTTCCATTCGATCATGGCGAATCGCTAATTATGATCATGATGGCAGATGGCCAGAGACAACCATTTGTTAGACTGAAAAGTGGCCAGGAAGTCAGGTTTGAATCTTGGAGATTATCAAGAAGACAAGAATTTGCTGAAGTATTAGACAATGTCGACGAAGATTATAAGGCAGCATATCTCGCGGCACTGGAAGACTTCCCCCATCTTGACCAGATGCAAGTCGAATTGGCAACTTCCCAGCAATATCCAAATCTGAAGTATACTGGCGGCTTTTGGCGAAAACCTCAAAGCGACGCAGATGCTCCAAAAATTGTTGTTATTATGGGGCAAAATGGGCTATATGAACAGCTACTAATCGATCGAGAGCTCTCGGCCAGAAAAAGTGCTGAGATAATCGGTATCGATTTCGAGGTGATGAAAGAACACCCAAATATTTTAAAACTTTTTATTTTCCTCCATGAAATCGGCCATGTTGAGGATTATATAACAAACTTTCGCAAGAAAAGTGAATTAGACGGTTCTGATCCAGTGCAGGCAAAACGAGAAAAACGCAATCGAGAAATGGTCACTTTGCCTATTCCTGGAGTAAGTCCAGATTTGGCGAGACGAATGTACGACAGCGGAGAGCTCCAAACATACTACGCAAAATATCAACAAAATTACCAAAGGATTAGAGGGTTAATGTCGGTTGAAGAATTGCTAGATGCCAACGAGATTGCTTACCATGAGCTCCCGTCAGAGAGATATGCTGATCAACGGGCAGGAGAGATATTAAGAAAACATTGGAACGTATTAATCAATCACACCAAATAGTGATGTATTAATTCGAGATAAAAATGTATTCAGACCGATAGTTCTAACTTCCGCCACTATGCCCCGCCGTTAAGAATCACCAATCTTTGTAAAAATTGGTGATTCTTTATTTGCTAATACTCTTGCATTTAGGTCAAGATCGTTGTACTGTGGAGCTGATAATTAATAGAAAGGGTGTTATGTCCTATTGGCTCATTCCGATCGCGATCTTGGTCTTTTCTGCCCTCAGAGTCGTTCAGCAATATGAAAAAGGTGTCGTTTTCCGCCTTGGTAAGGTCATCGGCGAGCGAGGCCCAGGTTGGCGAATTATGATTCCGATCATAGACATTATGCGCAAAGTTTCCTTGCAGATAATCACCATGCCGATTCCTTCACAGAAAATTATCACGAAAGACAATGTTTCGATCGATGTAGCCGCTGTCGCCTACTTTCAGATCGTTGACGCGACCAAATCCTTGGTTGCAATTCAGAATGTTGTCTCAGCCGTGAATCAAATTTCCCAGACCACGATTAGAAATTTTGTTGGACAATTCACACTTGATGAAGTATTGTCCGAGACCGATAAGATAAATAAGAAGGTCAAGAATATCATCGACACTCACACTGAGGCCTGGGGCGTTTCAGTCAAAACTGTAGAGATCAAAGATATTCAACTCCCAGACACAATGCAACGAGCGATGGCCAAACAGGCCGAAGCTGAGAGAGAAAAGCGGGCCAAAATCATCGCAGCTGAAGGTGAATTTCAATCAGCAGATCAGCTTGGCAAGGCCGCCGATGTCATAGCTAAGCATCCAATTGCTCTGCAACTTCGCAATCTCCAGGTCTTGTCCGAAATAGCAGTGGAGAAGAATTCGACAATTGTCTTCCCATCCCAACTATTCTCAAGCGTTGATAACTTGAAAAAATTCGTGGGCGACGAGATAAGTTCTAAATAGTTCATACAATTTCATACATAGAAAATTGCCCCGCCACACTGGGGCAATTTTTTTGTCTTGAAATTTATAGTAAGAAATTGGTAAGATGAGTGAGCATTATTATTTATTGGAAGGCATTGAATGTCAAAAATCGCAAAAATTGTCGGGAGAGAAATCTTAGATTCTAGAGGGAATCCAACCGTAGAAGTTGATGTTACCCTAGAAGATGGCTCATTTGGCAGATCCGCTGTGCCATCCGGTGCTTCAACTGGAAGTTACGAAGCCGTAGAGCTCAGAGACGGTGGCAAGAGATATGGCGGCAAGGGCGTCCAAACAGCAGTATCCAATATCAATACTGAATTAAACGATAAATTGATCGGCCAAGAATTTGACCAAGGATCTCTCGATAGCGCGATGATCGAGCTGGACGGGACAGAAAACAAAGGAAGGTTGGGCGCGAACGCAATCCTCGGTATTTCCTTATCTTTTGCTCACGCAGAGGCCAAGAGCAAAGGTATGAAATTGTATGAATACTTTGCTCAGATTAGCGGCAACGGCAACCTGCAACTTCCAGTTCCAATGATGAATATCTTAAACGGTGGAAAACATGCCGAAAATTCTACTGACCTTCAGGAATTTATGATTATGCCCGTTGGAGCGCCAACATTTGGGGAGGCCTTGAGATATGGTGTAGAGACCTTCCATGCTCTTAAGAAAATTTTAAAAGACAAAGGCTTGAACACCTCTGTCGGCGACGAAGGTGGATTTGCACCCTCTCTTCCGAATAATGAGGCCGCTCTTAAAATAATCCTTGAAGCAATTAAATCTGCAGGCTACGAAGCCGGGAAAGACATTTTCATCGCCATCGACGGTGCCGCTACTGAGCTTCTTGTCGACGGTAAATATGATCTTAAGACCGAAGGAAGAAAATTATCTAGTGACGAGATGATCGATCTTTATGCTAGTTGGATCGAGAAATATCCTATAATTTCGATTGAGGATGGTCTGTCAGAAGATGACTGGGAAGGTTATGAAAAGTTCACACAGAGATTGAGCGGGAAAGTCCAAATTGTGGGCGACGACTTATTCGTAACGAACATTAAAAGATTGCAAAAGGGCATTGGCAGCAAAGCAGCAAACTCCATTCTTATCAAACTTAATCAGATTGGTACGGTCACCGAGACGATAAAGGCGATAGAAATGGCCAATAAAGCAGGCATGACTTCCGTCGTTTCACACCGTTCTGGCGAGACCGAAGATGCCACTATCTCGGATTTTGTAGTAGGCCTAGGGACTGGCCAGATCAAGACCGGTTCTCTCTGCCGTTCAGAGCGAACATGCAAGTACAATCAGCTCTTGAGGATAGAGGAAGAGCTAGGCGACAAGGCAATTTTCCCAGGACGCTCAGCTTTCTTATTTGATAAATAATCGAATCTAATATTATGAAACAGAGCGACAGAAAAGTTGCGCTGATTATTTTGGATGGCTGGGGATATAGTCCAGACACAGAGCACAATCCGATCAGTATCGCCGAGACTCCATGTTTTGATCGTTTGTGGGGAAAATGTCCTCATGCTTTTCTGGAAGCTAGCGGCGAGGCAGTCGGTCTGCCCGCTGGGCAAATGGGTAATAGCGAGGTTGGCCATACCGTAATTGGAGCTGGCAAAATAGTCTACACTGATCTGGCAAAAATTTCTAAGGCCGCAAGAGAAAAAGAACTTTCAACAAATTCAGCTTTGATTGCACTCTTTGACCACGTGAAAGAATACGACTCGGTACTCCATGTTGCAGGACTGATTGGTCCTGGCGGAGTCCACAGCCATTCGGAGCACCTCTACGCTTTCCTCCGAGCCGCCGACAGAGCCGGGATTAAGAAGATAGCCATCCACGCCTTCATGGACGGCCGCGATACTCCTCCCCAAAGCGGACGACAATACTTGAAGGAACTAGAAGAAGTAGTCGACGAGATTGGAATTGGTTTTATTGCCACAGCTTCAGGAAGGTTTTACGCTATGGACCGAGACAACAACTGGGATCGGCTCCAAATGGTGGAGAATATGATATTTGATGGCAAGAGCGGTCGGCGCGAAAGTCGAAAACCGTCAGAAGTAATTGCTGAGCTATACGAACATGGTATTATAGACGAACATATTGAACCAACAATGTTCTTGGATGATTCTGGGATAAGTTACCAAATCGGCAAGAATGATGGCGTATTTTTGTTTAATTTCAGAAAAGATCGGGCCAAGATGATGACGAGCAAAATCATCGAAAGAGGCAGGGGCAATAACAACTTTTTGGTTACTATGACAGAATATGATAAAAGCTTCCCCTGTCTACATGCGTTTACCGAAGAAATCATCGAAACTACCGTTGCCAAGGAGATCTCGAGAGCAGGGATGAGACAGGCTCATATCGCAGAAACCGAGAAATTCGCCCATTGCACATATTACTTGAATGGCGGGAAGAAGGAGCCATATCCCGGAGAAGAACATATCCTTGTCGAGAGTCGAAAGGACATCAAGACTCACGACCAGGCCCCAGAAATGAAAGCAGAGGAAATAACGGAAAAAGCTATCGAGCAGATAGAGATTGACACAAATTTCATCTTCATAAACTACGCAAACCCAGATATGATCGGTCACACCGGCAATAGAAGTGCGGCCGTTAAGGCCATCGAATCCCTCGATTGCCAATTGGGAAGGCTCGTTCAAAGAGCCGAAAAATCAGGTTACAATATTCTAATTACCGCTGACCATGGAAATGCTGAGGTTATCTTCGACGCCGTCACGAAGCAACCTCATACGGCTCATACCACAAACAAAGTCCCCATCATCTATTCGGGTGGAGAGGGGCACACACTTTCGGACGGGAATCTAAGTGATATCGCGCCCACAGTGCTATCCTTGCTGAAGATACCAATCCCCGAAAGCATGACTGGCAAAATATTGCTTAAATAACGAAAAATCGACCCTGAATGGTCGATTTTTCTAGTGTAGGATATTTGTGTCTATTTTATATCATACATTTTCAAAATAAAACTTTTGTCCTTGAGCTCAGAAATCCAATCAGCAAATTTTTTCTGTAAAATCCCACCCCTGCTTTCTACTTTGATAATGTGCCAGCCGTAGATAGTCTTGACCGGTTCAGACACTTCTCCAACTTTTGTGCCGAAGGCGACGTCGGAGAATTCCTGAACCATCTCACCGTCTGCAAATGGCTCAAGTTTGCCCCCGTTTGGAGCGCTACTTGAGTCTTCTGAGTATTTCTTGGCCGCTTCTGCGAAATCAAGTCCGCCGCTAATTTCTGCTTTTATGGAATCTGCCTTGACTTTGGCTTTTGCGATATCGTCAGCAGAGGCGTTTTCAGCCACTCTGATCAAGATATGGTCAACCGTAACCTTTGCGATAACTTTCTCATTTAGTTTGTCTCTCATAATCTGGATTCTGACTAATTGCCTAAACCTTTTCAGATTTATTCCGTACATTTCGTTCAGTATTTTTTCAACTTTGTCCTGGCCACCATTTTGCTGAACAATACCGTCGATAACTTGGTCTTCGTCCTGCTTGGTAACTTTGACTTTGTATTTGACAGCCTGGATCTGGATAATTTTATTTTCGATTAATTGGTCTACAATTTGCTGATCAATTTCCTTGAAATCTACTGAGGTCTCCATCTGAGTTGCCTCATAGAAATGATGGATATAATCAGACTCCGCCGTGTACGAGTCGTAAGTGATGAACTGATAATTCACGACCGCAATTGGATAAGGAATAAAACTAGTTGCGAATTTTACATTTTTCGACTGCGATTTGAATCCGTAGATCATAACTCCTGTCACAACAACGTAAGCGACAAATATGACAATAAATATCCCGACAATCACCGATGTTTTCTTGTAGAGCGGGCTGGCCATAAACTCCTTGCATTTGATCGCTCGGATTTTCGTCCAGCATGCAGAACAAAAACTAGAAACTGGTTTTGGTATTTTAATCTTATCAACCCAAATAAATAACTTTTTCAATCTCTTAAATACGTCCTTATCAATCTTCATATAGCTTCCTTTTAATGTGAGTTTATTATAGTTTCTTTGTCTTCTCTACACAAGCCCACCCCAGCTGGAGGTCAAGAAGACTATCGTGATGGCTAGCACAGTAATCGTCGCGTAAGTAAAAAACTTGTTGTCTGTATGCTTAGCCAGAACAGTATAGCAAAATCCGACGAAAAGATAAGAAACCGCTGCGATTATCAATCCCTGGCTAGTTGGATCGACCAAAAAATAACTCAATATCAGGAAAACCTCGAGGATAATCAGAGAAAAAAGTACAAGATAAATCAACCGCTTGTCTCCGAGAATACCGATCTTTTGCTCGACATATGTGAATAAGTATGAAAATATGATCAGTGTTCCGATCATCGCGAACCAAAGGGGCAGGGACATTTGATATAAGACAGAATATAGGGCATGGCCAGATGTAAATGAAAGCAAGATTAGCGTAAATATTGGTGAAAGTTCCCGCCATATGACAAAAAGACCAAAAACAGAAATCCCGATCATCGTATACAAAAGAAAATCGCTAGACACATTTTGGGCATAGGTGAAAACACCCCAGGCCAAAATGGCTGTGAGCATAGATTTTCTAGTAAATTGACTCTTCAGAAAAGCCATTAATTTTTGGTCGAATTATAATCTTTACCAATATAGATCGCAATTTCGGAGGAAGGATTTGCTGGCGCAGTTTTGCCTGCAGTAACCCCAACCTTGAGGAGAGAAGAAAGATCGTCGAGCGCTTTCTTCTTGTTTCCATTTGAATAGTCGTAAATAACCGTTTTCTCCATCACTGACTTGGCATTTGAGACTGTCAGCACATCAACTTCCCCCGATCGAGCTAACTCTTTGGACAGATTTGTGGCCAGGCCGGGCGTGCCAGAAGCGTTATAAATTTCTATCTTTGCAGTCGTACCCGCCGGTTCATCAAAAATGTTTTTGATCATGCTATTGATTTTGATGTAATTACCACCCTTCGGCAGAAGGTGATAGGTCCCGTCAGATGAACTCTCCAAATAACCATCTTTGCCGGTGTTCAACACCTTGGTGCTCATATTGTTCCTGTCAATTTTTGAAGCTAGCGAAAGAAATTCTTTTAGTTCTGGCAGGGACATATTCGTTTTCATAGAATCGCCGAGTGTGTTAATTAAATCCAATATCTTCTTGGGGTTAGCCAAGGTACCGCCAGCCGTTGCCTTCTCCTTTACGGCAGTCAAAATTTGTTGTTGTCTAGCCGCTCGGTCGAAATCGCCTCCGCTAGTCCCATGGCGAGATCTGGCATATTTGAGAGCAGTTTTGCCGTCCAAATGATGCTGCCCGGCTTTGATATAAAATGGAGCGTATCCCTCCATTTTGTCGTCTGGGAACTCAGGATCGTAGATATCGCTCGCCACTGTGACGTCAATTCCGCCCAATTGATCAATTAGCTTTTCGAATCCGCTGAAATCGGTGGATACGTAATAATGAATTGGAATATCAAAAAGTTTTGAAATTACGTCGCTTTCGTAATTGGCGCCAGATGTAAGCGCCTCACCTCTACACTGGCTAAGCTTCTTTTTGGTGCAATTCTTCGCCAGATAGGAATTATAGCCGATCGAGAGTGCGGAATTTATCTTGGCTTCCCCACCACTTGGCATTTTGACCCAGAGATCACGAGGAATCGAAATCATAGCGGCTTTGTTGTCAGAAGGTCTAACGCTCAGAATCATAATCGAGTCAGTAAGCAACCCTCCGTCATGGCCGACTCCGCCTGATCCGAATAGCAGGATGTTGATTCTATTTTCTTTTTGTCCCTTGAGGATATCTTTGCTGCCGTATATGGTTTTGATCAGGTCTGCTCCGTTGCCAAACCCATTCTCAAAAATTTTTGATCCTGAGGAAATAGCATAAGATATGACCGATATTCCGAGTACAACAATAATTCCCAATATGATAAAGAAAATTTTCCAGAGCCTTTTCTTCTTTGATTGAGCTACAACTGGTTGGTCTTCGGTCTTTCTGACTTTTCGTCTCAAAAACATTAAAATATCCGCTATTTGTTTCACTAATCAATAGTATCAAAAACGAGGGCGAAGGTCTAGCTTTTGGGCTGTGAAATCTTTGGTGCAAAAGCATAGACTGGCAGAACAGGCTTTTCAAAATTTCTGGTTTGAATGTCAGACATTTGAGCAACAACTGGAATATCCAGACTAAATGCCAAACTATTTGCAACACTAACCCCAACTCTTACTCCCGTGTATGGCCCAGGGCCTGGATTAACTACAATTGCTGAGAGATCTGACTTTTTTTTGCCAGCGTCTTTCAAAATACGCTCAATGTTGGAGAGCAACTCTTCGGTATGATTGTGTACCACTCGCCAATTTAATGAGCCGACTAAACTTTCTCTGTCATAGAGACAAAGTCTGGCTTCCCAATCTGCTGTATTTATCTCAAGTATCATCGGTATTCTACCTCTCTTGAATTTTCGTCGATGTATTTGAACATAATGGTTTTCGTTCGCTCTTTGGGAATTAACTTGGATATTTTCTCTGGCCACTCAATTACACAAATGCTTTTGCCGTCCGCAAAATATTCCTCGAGCCCAATTGAAATTGCATCATCCTCGTTTGCAAGCCGGTAACAATCTACATGCACCATTTTACGGTCCGTAGCTTCAATCTCATACTTTTTCATAATAGTGAAGGTCGGGCTTGTGACTGGGTTGGTAATACCCAACGCCTCGGCAAAAAATTTCGTAAACGTGGTTTTCCCAGATCCGAGATCGCCTTCCAGGGCCAAGATTTGGCCATCGCAAACCTCACCAGCTATGTCAGCGGCGAATTCAGACATCTCACCCAAATTATTCAGAACTTTTTTCATTTGGTATTCAAATAATCAATGCAAAGAGGATTTCGACAAATATGATTATAACTTAATCTCCTTCCCCTCTTCCAACTCCCCATTTCTTTTTTTTTCTTCGCCCCTGTTCAAATCACCAAATATTTTTTTGGACTCTTCACTTTCGAAAACGGGACTCTTCATTCTTTCGGACAAGTTCTTCTTTTTTATCAGAGTCTTGGCCTCTCTTTCAAGATGTTCATACTTTTTATGAGTTCCTGGCTTTTGGTCTGGCAGGTTCTCTATGTGATGCTCGTGGAGATTTATAATTCTCTTTGCCACTAAATATGGGTTGGGAATCGACAAGAACTGAAAGTTTTCCCTCTCTCCTGCGGTCTGAATCATCACGTCACCGAAATGTAACAGAGTCGGAAAAATTCCATTAATTCGTGCATTCACATCCTGGACCTGATGCAAATGTAATTCTGAGATCTGGCGATGGAAGAATCCGGCTTGATCAATATCGACAATCCTTCTGTCAGTGACGATATAAACATCTAGATAGTAGGAAATAAAACCATAAAGCTGAAGGCCTATGGTAAACAATAGATAGATACTCAAAAGTAGCATAAGCGAAAGTCTGAGCAGGCCGTCTAGCGATTGGCCGTAGGCAATGAAATAGTAAATCGCGAAAATTGCAGGCACGATCATAAACAAACCAATCCCGGCAAACGGGACATAGTTGAACCAGTGTTTCCTGATCAGCAGAAAAACTTTTTCTTCTTTTTCTTGGCTAGGGAATAATTTGTCTTCGTCTGTTTTGGCCATTTTAGGGTAATTCGACTATTGCGAATATTAATGTTGTCACAATGATAGCGACAGAAACGATAGAATAAATCACTATGGCAAGCTTGGAAAGGTCACCCGAGTAGCCAAAACGCCAGAGATGATAAATCCCCACGCCGCTGTAGATAACGAAGGCGAGGACAACACAAAGATAGATTACGATAACAGCATAATTATAATTCATTCTAGGCGTCCTTCCGCTTTTGAATCCTTGCATCCGCAAAAAGTTGGAGACTCCAAATCATGATTTTTGGCATAATTTCTTCCCTTCCAGTAACCTTTGCGGAAATCTTGATAATAAAACGTCAAACCATAGTCGAGAGCCCTCTCGTTGCAAATCTCGACAATTTCGTCGTGGTCTTTGTACGGAGAACAAAGTAAGGTGGTAGTAAAATAATTAATCTTCAGCTGTTTGGCCTGTTCAACTGTCTGCTGTATTAGAAGAGAGTTGCAAAAGCGACAGCGGCGTCGGCGGTATCGATCAATCTCAGTAATATATTTGATTGAACTCTTGTCCTTGTACGGGGCTATGATATCGAGGAGGTCATCTGGATGATGCTCTGGCAGAATAAGCTGAATGTCATTCTCCTGGCAATAATTTTCGATATTTTCTCGCCTTTTCTGGTATTCCTCGTGCCCATCGATTTCGGGATTGTAAAAGAAGGCTACAGGCACAAATCCGGCCTTTTGGAGCTCAGCAAAAACATAGCTGGCGCACGAGGCGCAACAGGTATGAACAAGAATTTTCCGAATTTTGCTGGTCATCTTTAGAAAAGACTATTCTTCTGGCTATTCTTTATTTTTAAATGGTCGAATGCCAGTGGTGTCACGATTCTACCACGATTTGTCCGATTTATGAAGCCTAGCTGTAACAAATATGGCTCGATCACATCCTCAATCGTATCCTTGTCCTCCGAAAGTGCGGCCGCAATTGTTTCAAGCCCCACTGGTCCGCCGCCGAATTTTTCGATAATGCAGTTGAGATATTCTCTATCATTTCGGTCGAGACCGATTTCATCAATATTGAGCTTGGAGATCGCTTCGCGAGCAATCGGCTGGTCGATCTTGCCATGATGTTTCACCTCCGCGTAGTCCCTGACCCGCTTCAAGATACGGTTGGCAATTCGAGGAGTGCGACGCGATCTCTTGGCAATCTCACCCTTGCCCTCATTGTCGATAGAAACATTTAGTAAATCAGCTGAGCGATTGATGATTTCAGAAAGTTCAGGATCAGAGTAAAATTCCAGCCGATGAACCAAACCAAACCGATCACGCAAAGGAGACGAAAGAGAGCCAAATTTGGTGGTGGCGCCGATAAAGGTAAATGGTTCGAGATTGATTCTCATGCTACGGGCCGACGGGCCCTTGCCAACAACCAAATCAACGACATAATCTTCCATCGAAGAGTATAATACCTCTTCGAGATTGCGATTCAGTCGATGAATTTCATCAATAAATAGGACGTCGCCCTTCTGAAGATTGGTTAAAATTGCCACTAAGTCGCCCGCTCGCTGAATAGCGGGGCCAGAAGTAACCTTGATCCCGACACCAAGCTCATTGGCGATAATGTGGGCCAAGGTTGTCTTGCCAAGTCCTGGAGGGCCGTAGAGTAAAATATGTTCGATTGAATCGCCCCTTCTTCGCGCTGCTTCAATCACGATTGCCAGATTGCTCTTGATCTCATCTTGGCCGACATAATCTTTCAGCGCTCTCGGGCGTAGGGAGCTATCGAACCTTTCGTCCTCAGAAGAAGCCTCTTCGCCGGAGACGAGGGTAGAAATATCAGTTTCTAAATTTTGTTCTAGATCTCTATCCATGAGGCCATTATAACAAAAAGAGAGCTCAATACTAGCTCCCTGCTCCTATTTGATCTCCATCCGTAAATAAAGCCTAGCTTTTCGCTAGTTTTTTGAGACACCAGCGAATTTTCTCCTCCGTGGTAATAATTTCGGCTGGAATTTTGTTGATGAAAGATGCAATCTCGTTTTTCTTGTAGCCGAGAGACTCTAATGCATCGAAAAGGTCGTTGTTTTCTCCGCCAGCGAGGACATTGATATTCTGATCTCCCGACAACTTCGACTTCAATTCAAGGATTATTTTGGCCGCCACTTTCTTGCCGATTCCTGGAACGGCTGTAAAGAAATTTAAGTCGTCAGAAATGATAGCACGAATTATCTTGTCCGACTTGCCTGATGACATAATATTCAATCCAGCCTTCGGTCCAACCCCCGATACAGTGATCAATTTCTCGAACATATTTAGCTCGTCGAATGACTGGAAGCCGTAAAGATCATCTAGATCTTCGCGAATATGTTGGTGGATGAATAATTCCGTTGACTCGCCGTTGGCCAAGACGGTAGCTGAGTCGACATTGACGCCATAACCAACCCCGCCAGTTTCTAGAATAATGAAACCGGTCCGGCTGACCACAACTTTTCCTTTCAAATATGAAATCATTTTCGCAACAGCTCGATAAACAACCGTTCATAGCTATCAACCATTTTCTCGATATCAAATTTTTCTCGGGCATGATTATGAGAAGCGACGGCCATTCCTTCGTACTCAGCGTCGCCAAGAGAATCAATTTTGCGAATCGCTTGCTCGAGACCGCCAACACCAGTCTTGGCTATCACCCTTCCTCGATCAACTTTCCCCTCTGCCGGATCAATTAAATATCCGGTTTTCCCGTCGATGATGAGTTCGGGCGCTGAGCCGTTCGCATATACAATCGCTGGCTTTCCAGCCGCCATACTTTCCGCCATCACTAGACCGAACGCTTCTTCCACTTGCATCGGATTTACCAACGCGATACTTCCAGCCAACAATTCGCTCTTCTCCGCATCATTCACTTCGCCCACATAAAAAATCTGCTGATTATCAATTTGCGGCTTTATTCTTTCCTCAAAATATAATTTGTCCTCGAGACGAGGATAGCCCCCTGCGATTTTCAATTGAACGCCTGCCTTCTTGGCTGCTTCAATCGCAAGATGGACACCTTTCTCCTCGGTGATACGGCCCAGAAAAACGAAATAATTACCTTTTTCAGTTGTGAACTTTATTTTTGAGAGGTCTATCCCATTGTAAACGAAATTGTGGTATTCAATGGAGTCGAATATTTCTTGTTGGTGTTTGCTAACCGTAACCAAAGAGACATTCTTCATTTTGCTTATTTCAGTATATATCCTAGCACGGTAAGGTGGGGAACCAACAGGAGCATGGATGGTTGAGACGATTGGTTTATTTATCAGACTTGCGTGCATGAGAAAACGCCACCCTATGTTGTCGTGGATAACATCAAAATCTTCTTGAAGCCGGACTATCTCATCTAACGCCTTATTCTTGTAATGCTCATTCAGGGCCTCAAACCCAGAGGAGCACAGTTCGGCGTCTTCTCGAATACTCTTTTCGATAACGGGTACAAGTTTGGCGCTGGTTTCTGAATTAGAAGATGCGAAAAGTGTGACGTTATGACCGCGCTTGACTAGGCCCTCGGCCAACCAAAAAGCTATTCTATTGACCCCGCCACTCTTCGAAGGAGGAACCGGATCCAATAATTCGGCCAATATCGCAATTTTCATTTTTAATTCGCAATTAATGATTTGTAGAGTTTCTCAATTTTCTTCGAAATTTCTGGCCATTGGAATTTTTCGACTGCCCGCTTGTGGCCAGCTTCGCCCAATTTTAATCTCAATTTTTCATCCGAGAGCAGACGAATAGCATATTTGGCGAAGCCGTGGATGCTATTGTAACCACTAACTAGATACCCGTGTTCACCGTGTTGGAGCACGTATGGTACTCCCCCACATTTAGTGGCTACTACTGGGACCTTAGAATACATCGCCTCGGCCAATACGATACCGAAGGCTTCATAGATGGTTGGTGAGATCAACACTTGTGACATCCTATAGAAAGCAACTTTTTCTCGGACATTGGAAATATAGCCACAAGCAGTCACCCTCTTCTCAAGTCCGTATGAGCTTATCATCTCTTTCAGTTCAGGCGAGGTGTCTGTGTAGGCCCCAATAATTAACAGATGCGCGTCAGGGATCTTTTTGGCGATCAGATCAAAAGCTTTGATCGATCTGTCCAAGCCCTTCCGAAGATCAGTCATCGATCCGAAAACCAGGACATATTTCTTGTTTTCAGGGATTTTGAATTTCTTCCTTACGTCTCTTCTCGGTTCCGATTCACTCACGATATTAATATCGATGCCATTTGGGATTATTCGGAGTCGATCGATATTGATCTCTGGATATTTCCGCTTCAGCAACGCCTTCTCGTAGTCGGAGACACAGATGGTAGCAGAGGAATTTCTGATGACTGGAACGGTCAGCATCCGCTCAAAATATTTTCGAATATTTTTGACTTTCTCGGTATCAAAAACGTTCCAAGGATGATAATGAGGCGTGAAAACATATGGCTTCTTCTTGCATTTGGCCGCAATGGCGCCGACCTGGGAGGATTGGCAAAGTGTGCCATGAACATGGAGCACATCAAAGTCATGCTCTAACAAATAGGATAATAGAGTTGGAAAAACGACTTGATTGGCCGGCTCATCGAGTGGATAGGCTGGCAACACTACAATTTTGACCCCTTCAAGCTTGAGCGACTTCTTGAAGCTGGCCAATTCTCCGATATCACTAGTAATGATCGTGACGCTGTGGCCCAACTTGACCAAGTTTTTTGAAATATTAAAGACGTGACGCTCCTGGCCACCACCGTAATAAAATCTTTGACAAATTTGAATAATTTTCATGTTTGCTTCCCTGACTCCTATTTATTCTCAGTTGATGTAGTATTATTTCTAATCTTGTTAATTTCTCTCGCTCTTCTTAATACTTCTGCGGCGTAGGCGACGCTGTGCGGACCCTTACGACCCTTTTTCTCGACATAAAACAACGCATGTTCTCCTTGATTTGTCGGCACGTATTTAAAGCTACCCGCTCCAGTTACATCTTCTTTATTGACAATATCGTCTATGGCCTCATCAAGTTCTGGCTTTGACCCACCAACTTTTACTTTAGCAACTTTATCGATACTATTTTCGAACATCGGAATATCATTTCCACTATCACCCGCTACGATCCCAGAGTCAATATCTAATTCTTCAACTAAGTAATTGATCGCGTCCGCTTTATCAAGTGCCAATAGATCCACATAGTAGAGGCTTTTGCCCCCGTCTAATTTCTGGATTTGACAAACTGAGACCCTGAATTTTGGAAATAATTCCGTGAATCTATCACGGACACTCTGCATCTTCTGAATATTACCTTCGAACTGAAGGCTAACTTTGAACTCTTGGTTCTCTAGATATGGTGCTCCGTCCAGGAACGCTTGTTCTTCGGCTGGCCACTGGAATTGTAATTTTAATTCTTGGTCGGAAGCTGACTCACCATCAATTTCTTCTTTGGCAGTCTCTACCACTTCCTTGCGGTTGAATCCTGTTGCCAACACGCGTTCTCGATATTTTGAATCCGGGACATAAAACAATTTATCTCCCTCTCGCTTTAATACCCAGATCTGTGAACCCACCGAACTACAAATCGCTTGGAAATAGGGCAGTTCTCCTTTGGCGATTCTTTCCCCCACTACCTGAATTTGATTTCCTGTATCAGCAATAATTGGGTAGTTCTCTCTCTTGGCCCCGTCAAACAGTATTTTGGTTGTTTCTGGTTCGCTCGGGAGAAAAGCTGTGTCATCAATATCGGTAAAAACCGCCACGGATTCTCCGTTGCTTTTCCTCTGGGCGTCTAGCATCGCGACCAATTCAGAATCAGTATAAGCTGACGGCGCTTCCTCGGCTGGGCTTTCTAGATCGATGCCATAGTTTACTTCGCCACGGTCTATCATTTATCTTTCCCTTTTAAGTAGTGTGAGGCCTCTTCTGGCGGCATAGTATTGATGATGATTTCGCTACCCAATTCAAATCCTCCGTAGCGTGAAACCCTGGGCGCAATTTCCATGTGCCAGTGATATGAAGCTGAGTCATCAAATATGGTCGGTAGTGTATGAATATAGAAGTTTAGAGGTGGATTGTCAAGAGTTTTGTCGATCATTTGGAGCACCTTGTGGGCCGCTTCGGAGAATTCTTTCATGCTAACTTTCGAAGTCATCTCAAATTGGCTCTCATGACTCTTCGGCATTATCCAAGTTTCAAATGGAAATCGGGAGGCATAAAAGTTGAAGGCAATAAATCGGTCATTTTCATAAACAATTCTCATCTTCTCTTTCTTCTCGTGCCGAATCATGTCGCAATAGACACAGGTACCATTGATACCAAAATATGTATCAGAGCCGTTCAACTCTCGGCCGACCATGTTAGAGACAACTCCTGAGGCAAAAATCTGGGCATGAGGGTGATCTATCGAAGCACCTGCCTCAGCTCCATGATTGTAAATTGGCACAATCGAAGAAATCTTCTCGTGATCCTTCATCCAGATATAACGGTCGCGGATAACTTCGAACAATTCGTCCAGTATAGCCTGCGGCATCTTGAACAGGGTCATCTCGTGCTCTTTGACGATGACGACTTCATGGTCGCCTACCGAAGCCCGAGCGCGATAAAATCCTTCCTCGGGATAGAAGCTTCGAACGCTCTTGTGCGATTCGTCCTCAAGGAAAGCCGGAAAACGATTCTCTACAACATAGACGTGAGGAGTCTGGCATTTTCGTACTTTTTCGTTTTGTTTGTAGCCCTCGGAATCGACGCAAAAAGGACAATTCGTCTTGTCGGCTACCTTAACACTTTTGGGGATAATAAAATCACGAGGCCGTTTGGCACGCTCCGGCGCTACAACAACCCAGTCACCGGTGATAATATTTTGACGTAATTCAGGCATGATTCCCTCCGGTCAAATGTTCAATGATCAAGTGTCAATTTTCAACTAATTTTGAAATTAAAAAAATGAAATGATCATTGATAACTGATACTTGATAATTAATCGGCCTTTAGCCGATTGTTGGTTTGTGCGTGTGTAATCGCAACTGCCAGGGCGTCTGCCGCATCATCTGGCTTGGGGCAATCTTTCAGATCGCAGACGACCCGCACCATCTCCTGCATCTGCTTCTTGTCCGCCCTGCCATACCCAGTCAGGGCTTGCTTGACCTGGAGAGGCGTATACTCGAAAACTGGCAGACCATATTTCAATCCGGTCACGACTGCCACGCCTCGCGCCTCTGCCACCGATATGACCGTAGTCGCGTTCTTGAAAAAGAACAGCTCCTCCACAGCCATTTCGTCTGGTCGGTTCTTTTCAATTATATCACAAAGAGAGGTGTAAATATGAAGTAACCGCTTCATTTTGTCGGTCTTGGGCGGGGTAATAACACAGCCATATTTGAGCGGTTTGATCTTGTCGCCGCTCTTCTCGATCAGCCCCCAGCCAAGAATTCCGGTGCCAGGATCAATTCCTAGAATCCTGACGGATTTAGTTTTCAGTTTACAGTTTACAGTTTCCATTTATTTTTTGTAATTAAAAATTATTAATTGATAACTAATTGAAAACTGCTAACTGACAATTGCTAACTATAAGTTCGCGTTGCTATATACATTGTTCACATCATCGAGGTCGTCTAAATGATCGATAATTCTTTCGATCATTTCTTTCTTGTCATCAGCCAAATCAATATAATTGGAAGCAATTTGTACTGCCTCGGCTGAATCAACCTTGATGCCAGCAGACTCTAAATTAACTTTGACTGAATGGATATCAGTGAAGGCGCAGGTGACAACGATCAGATTCTCTTCTTTGTCAAAATCTTCTGCCCCAGAGTCGAGAATTGCCATTTCAATATCATCGGGACTGATTGAATTTTTACTGAGATCAATAATCATCTGGCCTGTTTTCTTGAACAAATATGAGACCGAGCCGGCCGAAGCGAGAGAACCGCCATTTTTGTTCAAAACCGTTTTGATTTCCCCAAGCGCTCTGTTTTTGTTGTCAGTCAAGCATTCGATAAGGATGGCAACCCCTGCTGGACCGTATGCCTCGTACGTAATTTCTTCGAGTGCTGCGCCACCGTCAAGACCGCCAAGACCACGCTTGATCGCTCGATCAATATTGTCCTTCGGCATCGAAACAGACTTGGCATTATCAACGGCAACTTTAAGCCCTGGGTTCATCGTCACATCGCCAGATTTGCCATCACGAGCCGCAATAGTGACCAACTTCGCCGCTTTAGTGAAAACTTTGGCCCGCTTGGCGTCGATCACGCCCTTCTTATGTTTGGTCGTCGCCCATTTACTATGTCCTGACATAATTTCCTTGTCATCCCGAACTTGTTTCGGGATCTTAATTACAAACAATAGCGCCCATCTCTGGACACTATTGTTATAACAAACTTCAAACTATAAATCTATCTAGCTAATTGGTGAATTGGAAAGTAGAAGTGATTTTATCCTGAGTTGCCGATAGTTCGCCCGGACTGAAATGAATCCAATATACCTTGGAATTATGTTCTGCAGCTATTTGATAATATGCATCGCCGATTCCACCAGTTAAATATTTGTAGGCCTTTTCTCCATCTAATGTTGTGACGGCTATCTCTGAATTCGTAACATCATTTCGGATAAAGCTATCTAAAGTCTTATCGTCGTTGTTAAATTTTGTAAATTCGGCAAGAGAGCTAACTGTCTGAACAATGATATTTGGTGAATAGGCTTCATTTTGCGTACCACTATTTTTTATAGCTTCATTCTTAGGAGAATTAAACGTGGCAGAGTCTGCTAAGACTCCTTTGGTCCAGTCAGCGGGGTATTTTACAGAGTAGCCAAAAGCTGTGTCTGTATATGTCTTCCAAGTCAGAGTTTCGTCGTAAGTCAACGAATCGGCAATCAAACGAGCTGTCTCGATCTTTGCATTTAGGTCAGAATAATCACCATTTTTAATCTTCTCCGCGATCTGTCTCGAGGATCCAACTCCGTCACATACATCTTCCTTGAGGGCAAGGCGCGCCGCCGCCGAGTCAGCAGTCATAGCCGCAGAAGATGAAGTGATACTTATTTCAATATTTGGAAATTCACTGTTAAGCGCAGTAACAACCTTCAGAGAACTACTCGGAGAACACTCACTGTTGAAATAATCGTAGACCAGCAGACTCTTATTGCTTAACTTTTTGACCATCAATACCTCCGGTATGGCTTGCGCACCGAACATGTTCGTTTGCAAATCTGCAACCGACCAAGAAGTATCTACCTTGACCTGGCTATAGGATGTATTAATTACAGGCAGTCCTTGAATATAAGCCTTTGCTTGGGCGCTTATGTCAAAAGATTTATCAGGGTCAAAATGAACAATTCCATTTTTGCCGTCAGAACTAGATATAAATTTGCCACCATATCCATCTTTTAGATTGTCGATCAGGTTAAGCTTCATGCTGGACCAATCTTGCGGATATTTAAGAGTGAATCCGACTTCTGTATTTGTATATGTCTTCCAGCCGAGGGTAGGATCAATCGCAAATGTATTCAAAATATTCTTTTCCGTGGTGGTCAGATCGCTATCTACTTTTTTGTTCAATGAACTAATTTTATAAATATGACCGCTGCTTTCTAAAACAATTACATATCCGCTGACATCTCCCGCTTGTGTCGCCGAATATGCGGTCTGACCAGCAAAAGTAATTTGTTTACTGTCGGAGAAACCAGATGTTTTCACATAATCAGCAAGAGTCGCGGGCTTCGCTCCACCCAGACCGCCATAAGTGTCGCTAATACTAGCGTAGTAAGTCACCCCCATATTCGGGAAGACGGCTGCTCTTGAGGTAGGGTTTGCGACAGCATAATCATCGTTTGTTTTTTTGGTTTCTGGACTAGTTAGAGCGATAGAATTGGCGCCGAATACCGTTGCGGCATCAGCAAGCGTCCAATCAGTTGGGTATTTGATTGAATAACTAAACGCGGTGCTAGTGTATGTCTTCCAATCTGCAGTCGCGTCTACTGCTGTTGTCGTTGTGGTCGTGTCAGTCGTGGTAACCGTTGAAGCTGTGTCATCGCTTGATTTGGAGTTGATATAGCGATAGTAATAGGCGCCGGCAGCGACTACGAGAAGGAGGACGACGAGAGCCAATAATAGAATTACTTTGCTTCGTACTTTGGTCGATAGCACAAAACTTTTGTGCGATTCTGTCTTCTCCGTTTTTTGATCCATATTAATCTCTCCCTCTTTCATCTTGTTCCTCTCAGTCAGTTAGTGAACACATTGATTTTAAAATTGTATCTAGCTTTTATTGTACAACAAAAATAGTTTGGACAATAGTTTTATAAGCTGTTTCCAAGTTTTGATCGCGATAATTTACCCGCCTTGTCGATTTCGAAGCAGATGTCCCCGTCCTGATCGGTGCGGGAGATTTGGATATTGTGCTGATTCAGCCCATCGAGCGTTTCCTGGTTGGGATGACCGAATTGATTGTTTAGCCCATCTGAAATGACAGCAAACTCTGGATTTGCTTTATCATAGACAGAGCTTAAATAAGCATTTTTGGAGCCGTGATGGGCGACTTTGACGACTGACTCCTTGGACAAATTCGGAAGCAGATCAGACTGTCTATCCGCTTCGATGTCACCAGTAAGGAGGAAACAATTTTCTTGGGCGCAAAAATCCAAGACGAGCGAAGAGTTGTTGAGATTGTCAATTTTCTGCTTCACATATTCTCCTCCCGGATAGAGAAAGCGAATCTGGCCAGGTGGGACTTCAATTGTTGAATCAATTTGTGGCACCGACAGGGACAGATTTTTGTCCTTCAAACTGTTCAAAAACTTTAGATATTGATCTGACTCAGCCACCACTCCAGTGCCGTAAACCTGACCAACGGTGTAGCGAGCTAAGACTTCATTGATCCCGACAATGTGATCG
Organism: Patescibacteria group bacterium; assembly: GCA_041671645.1. Taxonomy (NCBI): domain Bacteria; species Patescibacteria group bacterium. The sequence goes on from JBAZBD010000001.1 coordinate 853,527, forward strand.
GCGTGTGGATGAGGAAGTATGATGAGATCGATTTTTCTGTCTTCCAGAGCCATCATTTTCGGTAATTTTTCCAAGACTTTGGCATCTGGCCCGCCGTCAATTAGTATTTGGAAATCGCCCTTGGATATCATGGCCGCGTCTCCTTGGCCAACGTCGAAATAACAAACTTTGGTCAAGTCTGTGGCTGGAGAATTGAAAATCAGAAAGATAAAGGAAATCGGCAGGAGCAAAGATACCATGATTATTTTTTTGGCGTGTTTTCTCATGATCAAAAAGTTAGCGAAGCTAGCGGAACACGAGCTAAATAATGAATTGCCAAGATAACGTATTCGAGCATCGGCCAGAGCAGGAGGGCAATGGCTTGAGCGAAAGGCGCCCAGATGAAGCCCAAAATTATGGCGACAAAAGTGAATAGCATGATCCAGGCCACGCTCCAGACGACCAAGAGATTGGCAATCGGCGAGATCAATGAAATTGTTCGGAAATTGTAGAAAATGATCGGAATTACGGCGAGCTGAGCCGCCAGAGTCTCACAGGTCATCTTGGCGAAGTCAGGTGTTTCGGAACGCTTCGAGATTTTTTGATACAAATCAGAGAGCAATGGAGCGAGATATATGATACCGATGAAAGCGGCGAATGAAAGTTGGAAGCCGAGATCATAGAATAATAGATACGGATTTTGCAGCAACATAACAAGCGCAGTCAGAGTCAAAATATTGAGCTGATCAGCCCTCCGGCCGTAAGTCGTGCCGAAAAGAATCAGCATCGAGAAGATTCCGGCTCGGACAACCGAAGCGGAGCATCCGGTCGCCAAGATGAAAATGATGACGAAGATTAGTCCGGCCCAAAACGATCTCTTCTTGCCCAGAAACCCAGCAAGGACCCAGGCTAGAGCGATCGTAATGATAGTGACGTTAAATCCCGAAAGAGCCACGATGTGAGTCAGCCCCGTTTTCTGGAGATCATCCTTCAGCCCCTGGCTCATATTGGATTGGCTGCCAAGCAAGATTCCACTAGCGAGCGAGGCGTGTGGCTCAGGCAGGGATCGGCTGATCAGACTGGCTGATTTCTCTATTGCCAAGAAGAGCGCACCCTTAACCGTCACCCAGATAGAGCTATCCTGCCCAACGATCGTAATCTGCTCGCTCTCTAAGATGCCATAAATCCCCTTCCCTTTGAGATATCCTGGATAATCAAAATCTTCAATTTTCTCTGGTTTGACTATTTTCCCATTAATCTCTAATTTGTCGCCATATCGATAAATCGGAAAAACTGGAGCCTTCAGAAGCAAACGAGTTTTCTTGCCTGCCTCGGCGGCAGACGGGCCATTTATATCCGCCAGTACTGTCAATTTTTGATTGGTCGCCGTCACCGCCGGTCGCTCCGCCACGACGACATTAAAGCTCGCGCTTTGGTCAAAAATGAGGCTGGGCGTGCTTTTGTAGGAAAAATATGATAAATAGAAAAGTCCAAGGGAGAAAAATAAAAAGGCAAAGGAGATCAGGACCAGCCCCCGTAATTTAAGAAGAAAATTGATGAAAGCGGTCAGAATGAGAGCGCAAAATAGAAAAATAAACAGACGGAAATCTGCTAAATAATTGAGAGTCAGGAAATTCGCAAAAGTTAGGCCAACCAAAAATGAGATCGCAAGAACTGTGAAAAGACGAAAGGGATAAAATAAATTCTCCCACCAATCTTTGAAAAGCATATTGATTTAGGATTTGAGAATACTATATCATAAACGAAGGGATTAATAAGGAATACCAATATGAAAAGCAAAAAAGTACAACCAGATACAACAATAGAATCAGAGCAAAAGATTGCCGAGCTGACCCTTGGCTGGCAGAGAACTCAAGCTGATTTTCAGAATTTCCGACGCCAGGTCGAGTTAGATCGGCAGAAACTGCTCAAGACGGCTAGCGCCCAGGTGCTGGAAGATATTTTGCCGGTGTTGGACAACTTCCAGCTTGCGGCCAAGCACGCTCCGGCAGAATTGGAAAATAATAATTGGGTTATCGGCATCAAACAGATCGAGAAACAGCTCGAAGGCATCCTGGCCAACGAGGGCTTGGTAAAAATAGAAACAATCGGCCAACAATTTAACCCAGAATTTCATGAAGCAATCGAGCATCTCTCCTCCGACAAACCAGAAAATGAAATTGTGGAAGAAGTTTCGTCTGGCTACACTTACGAGACCATCGTCCTCCGACCAGCAAAGGTAAAGGTCTCTTCAGGAAAACAATAAGCCCTAATTTACAGAAGAACCAAAAAAGTCGGCCTAGCCGTCTTTTTTGATAGGGGGTCTTGATCCGTCCTTCGTTAAAACTACGGAGGATCAACCCCTCCGTAGCTCCTGCGGAGCAAAGGGGGGTTGACAAAATGTAAAGTCTACTTTACATTTTAGATAGTATTATTTTATTAACAAGGAGTTCATATGTCCAAAATCATCGGTATCGACTTAGGTACCACCAACTCAGCTGTCGCTATTATGGAAGGTGGCGAAGCCAAGATTATCACTTCCTCAGAAGGCGGACGAACCGTCCCCTCAATCGTGACTGAGACCAAAAAGGGCGACCGATTAGTCGGTCAATTGGCCAAGAGACAAGCTGTCACAAATGCAGAAAACACTGTTTTCTCGATCAAACGTTTCATCGGTCGTAAGTTCGACGATGCTGACGCACAGGCAGATATCAAGAAAATGCCTTATGGCGCCAAGAAGGCCTCTGATGGATCGATCCGAGTCAGCATGATCGGTCAAGAGTACAGCCCACAAGAAATCTCTGCCTTCATCTTGCAGAAATTAAAGACCGATGCTGAGACCTATCTCGGCGAGAAAGTAACAGAAGCCGTCATTACTGTGCCTGCCTATTTTAATGATGCTCAGCGCCAAGCGACCAAAGATGCTGGCAAAATTGCAGGTCTCGAAGTCAAAAGAATTATCAACGAGCCGACCGCGGCCGCTCTTGCTTACGGACTAGACAAACAGAAGAATGAAAAAATCGCTGTTTACGACCTCGGTGGCGGAACATTTGATATTACCATTTTGGAGCTGGGCGATGGCGTTTTCGAAGTCAAAGCAACCAACGGTGACACTCATCTCGGCGGCGACGACTTTGATCAGCGAATCATGGACTACATTATCGATGAGTTCAAGAAGGATCAGGGCGTCGATCTACACGCCGACAAAGCAGCAGTCCAAAGAGTCAAGGAAGCAGCCGAAAAAGCCAAAATTGAGCTCTCGACCGCTCTTGAGACTGAAATCAACCTACCTTTCATCACCGCTGATGCCTCCGGTCCAAAACATTTGACCCTGACAATCAAACGCGCTGATCTCGAAAAAATGGTTGGCGAGTTGATCGAAAAGACGATGAAGCCATGCCAGAAGGTCTTGGACGACGCTAAGATGAAAAAAGAGGATATCAATGAAGTGATCCTGGTCGGTGGCATGACACGTATGCCAGCCGTTCGTGAGGCAGTCAAGAAATTCTGGGGCAAAGAGCCAAACCATTCCGTCAATCCTGACGAGGCCGTCGCTATCGGTGCCGCTATTCAGGGCGGAGTCTTGGCTGGAGATGTCAAAGATTTGCTCCTGCTAGACGTGACTCCACTCTCTCTTGGAATCGAAACTTTGGGCGGTGTCTCGACCAAATTGATCGAGCGCAATACTACTATCCCAACCAGCAAATCACAGATTTTCTCTACCGCAGCTGACAATCAAACTTCTGTAGAAATTCATGTCTTGCAGGGCGAGCGCGAAATGGCCGCCGACAACAAGACGCTTGGCCGATTCATGCTTGATGGCATTCCACCTGCCCCACGCGGCATTCCACAGGTCGAAGTTTCCTTCGACATTGACGCCAACGGCATTGTGAATGTCAAAGCTACCGACAAAGCAACCAACAAAGAGCAGAGAATCACTATTACTGCTTCGAGCGGACTATCTGAATCTGAAATTGAAAGAATGAGAAAAGAAGCCGAAGAGCATGCTGACGAAGACAAGAAGAAAAAAGAGGCTGTCGAAGTCAAAAATATGGCTGACACATTGATCTATACTGCTGAAAAGACACTAAAAGACGCAGGAGACAAAGTTGATTCTAACTTGAAATCTGATGTCGAGCAGAAAATCCAAGCCTTGAAGGACGTCAAAGACAAAGATAATCTCGAAGAGATCAAGACCCAGACAGAATCTCTCAGCACTGCTCTGCAGGAAATTGGCAAGAAGATGTACGAACAGGCTGCCAAAGAGCAACCAAAAGCCGACGGTGCGAAGGAAGAGGAAAAGGCCGAAGAACCCAAAAATAATCCGCCAGCTGGCGGAGATGAGCCAAAAGCTGAATAATTTGCTTCCATATTTGCCCTCTATTGCTTAGAGGGCAAGATGGAGTTAAAATTATAGAGATCTGGTTTTGTCCGATTTCAACTTAACATGGAGGGTCCCCTCAGGGGGAAAGTTTTGTGAATTTGTTTCGTAATCCTATCTTTATACTTTTCTTCGTCGTCGCCCTAATCGTGTCGATCGTCTGGAGTTATATTTCGAACAAGAAAACTAATACTCCGGTCACGACCGAGACGACTGAGACGACAACAACAGACACACCCAAGGTGACCAATCTGACAAACCTTGACCCTGTCGACTTCGACTCGACCTTGAAGGGATATCTCGATATCGCAGCCACTAAGTCAGCGGAGATCAACAAGGATTACAAGTTGGCCGATATCGAAGTAGAGATAGGCCAATCCCTCCAACCAGCCGACGCCACTATTCGATATGCGTACAATCTCGGGGCCACAGACACAAGCAATTGGATAATTTCATTTGCCCAGGACACCGGCAGTTATGTTCGTTCGCTTATCCCAAGTGAGGATTATCTCGGCCACCCCAAGCAGATTGACACGACACTCTGGAAATTTAATTACGTCACCGCTCTGCAATTGGCTGAGAAGAATGGCGGCCTCGAATACCGTGAGAAAAATTCTGACTTTTCCAGCGTCAAAATGAGTTTGAAACATACTGGCGAAAAAGCCTGGCTCCTCTGGAGTGTGGAGTACAAAGGTACGACCAGCGGCCTAACTGTCCTAATCGACGCAAACTCAGGTGACAAAGTCACTCAATAAAGCAGTAATATATAAGCTTATAAGTCCGATAAGCGCTCTGCTACTTGCTTACCAACTTAGGATTTATAGCTAATTGCTTATTTTTATGTCAACAGATTATTACAAAACTTTGGGTGTCTCAAAATCGGCCTCGGCCGAGGAAATCAAAAAAGCTTATCGAAAGCTTGCTTTGGAGCACCATCCTGATCGAGGCGGCGGCAACAATTCCGACGCCAAGTTCAAGGAGGTCAACGAGGCCTATCAGGTCCTCTCTGACCCCGAGAAACGCAAGACATACGATCAGTTTGGCGATGCCGCCTTCAAAAACGGTGGAGCTGGGGCTGGAGGCTTTGGCGGATATCGACAGGGCGGATTCCAGGGCGACTTTTCTGATTTTGACTTCTCTGGATTCGGATTTGGTGGAGGAATTGGAGATATTTTTGAAGACTTTTTCGGCGCCCAGATGTCTCAGGTCCAAGCCGAATTACAAATTTCCCCTGCTCAGGCCGTACTTGGGGATAAAGTTTCCGTCCAGATCAATGGCGAGAATCTGGAGTTCTCTCTTCCCGCAGGCACAAACGATGGCACTTCATTCCGTTTTCAGGGCAAGGGTCGTGCAACACGAAATGGCCGCAAAGGAGATCTCATCCTAACAATCAAAATTGTAATGCCAAAACACCTGACAAAGGAACAGCAAGAACTCTGGCAACGTCTCCGCGACGAAGAATCCAAGAAAAAAGGTTGGTGGGGCGCTTAGCGCCCCCTTAACCACGCTAAGCGTGGTGGCGGTAGGCCAAAAAAGGATTACCCCGCAGGGGACCCTTTGGGTCAAATTTTCCTAATTACAGATATTAATTTGATATTCGTAATTTGAACGATCCGTAATCCGTTATGTTGTTTCTTGACTTGAAACAAGAAAAAACCGATAATAGAAGAAACAAAAAGGTAAGTTAGAGGGGTAAAAAGAGTGCAGCTTCCTAGTGTGGATGTTTTTATCGGGTTGTTATTCTTAGTCGGCATCGCCTACGGCTTTATTTTGCAACGAGAAAAAACGATCACGACACTGATTTCTGTCTACATCGGGCTGGTCGTTGCATCGAGCTTCTCCGGAACAGTATTTGACTTCTTCAATGGCAACAAGGTGATTGCCAATCAGATTTGGATCAGAGGCAACGCTTCAAATCCGACAATAGCGATCGTAATATTCTTGATCACTACTTTCCTCGTCTCGGGAGCAATCAACTCAAAATCAAAAAAAGGTGACGGCAGTATTTCTCTCCTCGAGACGATTGTCTACAGCGCTCTGATGATGGCCCTAATCCTCTCCTCCATCTTGGGATTCCTCCCCGAAGCGACCAGAACCCACTATATCGAAACTTCTATGTCCGCAAAATATCTTTGGAATATGCGGACATTATTTGTAGTTTTACCCCCGATCATGTTGGTCTTCCTGAATTGGAAAAGAAAAGAGAAATAGCAGAAAATTATTACTTATTAGTTCTTAATTTTTATTCAATTATTAATTAATAATTATAAATTGATTAGAAATTAAGCCGAAGGCTCCCCTTCGGGGGAAATCAATTATTAGAAATTGAGGAATATGCTTTTACTTCGTTGGATCTTAAATACTTTGGTTCTTTTGCTAGTTAGCTACCTTGTGCCTGGTGTAAAATTTTCAGGGTTTTGGGCCGCTTTGATCACTGCACTAGTCTTAGGTTTACTGAACGCTCTAGTAAGACCGCTGATCATCTTACTCACCTTGCCTGTCAATTTCCTGACCCTTGGTTTCTTCACTTTGGTCATCAACGCTCTCATGTTCTGGCTCGCCAGCACCATCGTCAAAGGATTTGATATCGCAGGATTCTGGCCCGCTTTCATCGGCGCTTTGGTCTATTCGATCATCATCATGATCATAAATATGATGACACTCAAACAACCGCCTAAGCAAACGATCAAAAAATAGTTCTGATCTATTTTCACCTGATATCAAAACATTGCTTTCAGAGTTGATTTTTTGTTGGAAATTATGTATTATAACAGCTAATGTGGGCTGTTAGCTCAATGGTAGAGCAGTGGCCTTTTAAGCCATTGGTTCTGGGTTCGAGTCCCAGGCGGCCCACCAAAAAAAGTTTCTGATTCGTCAGAGACTTTTTTTATTGACCAAATCAATCAATAATGATATAGTTCTATACATCTTAAAGCTTTCAAAGAAAGCCTTGGGAAGCACGCTGGAATGCGTGACACTACTCCGGAGGGTCTCAAATGACCACATTATCAGTAGCACAAGTTGCAGAAACAGGTGCCCTTGAAGCTGGCGTAATTTATAATTATGCGACCAGCGCCGCTATCAAAGCGGCTCGACTACGACTTGCTAACATGCGCGATCAGTTGGCAGGAATTATCGCTGAAACAGATTTGTCCGATACCGCACATGGTGATGTTGACGCAGGTGTCGTGAATGATGCGATACAGTGCGGCGCCCTTTTGACAGCGATCGACAATCTTGACTTTGAGATTAGCAATCCGAATCTCATAATAGTCGACTGGATGGACCACGGGCCAGAACCCAAGGTTGTCCCCGGGACGGAAATCACCGCCCTTTTGGATGGAGAAGAAAAGTCCTGGATATTCCTGGATTCGCTGGACTTGACGTACGGAGAGCATTCGCCAGAGATTACCAGCCGATTAATTACAATTAGTAGCACCATCGGCGAAGCGATCTTCGGCAGTTCAGCCGAAGATGAGATTACCATTCTGAAGCCCATCAGAGGGCAAAGGAACAGAAAGGTGAAAATCCTTTCAATCGAACCGTGGCCACCCCGAGCCACAAAAAAACGCAGTAACAAAGATTAACTGCTTCCCCAAATAGTTCGTATTTAGCCCGGCACCGTCCCCAAGACGGTGCCTCGCTTTTTTTGTATAGCTCAATTCGCTTCGGAGGACACTTCGACACGACTGACCGATCTGTCGACTCGTCTACAAGGAGCTAATCATTTCTTTAAACGCCTCACATATGTGAGGCGTTTAACACAGTGCCCGTATCGGATAGAGAACGAAATAATGTTAGTTGAAATGGTTAATATCGTTGTTATTGTCCACGACAGGATTCTCTGTTTCTGGAGTCGGAGTCGAAATTGGAGGTGCAGTTGAGGTAAAGGTGGAAATTGGGGTAGCTGTGATTGTAGCAGGGGTGGATCCTTGAGCGCGGCCTGTCATTTTCAGATCTATTTTTCTGTTTCGATAGAGAAAGAATCCCAGCAATAGCAATCCGAGTAAAAGAGCGACGCTGCTCCAAAACCAAGGGTTCTGAAGTAATCCGGAAGACCAATCATTCTGAATCACGATTGGAGTTGCATAGGCTTTCTCTGGATCGACCTGAAAGGTAAGTTCGTCTGCCGCTTTGGTCGTCTCTGTCGCTGTAGTAGAGAGTGCATATGCTTTATGGACGCCCGCTTCTATGCCGTCGCTGACTGTGATACTCCATTTGCCCTCTGCATCGGTTGTGACAGATTTTGTGATCAGTGTGCTAAAGACATAGACTGTCACAAGAGAGTTCGGCTTGGATATACCCTTAAAGGTTAGATTGGTTAGAGATTTTTTGTCTTGAATGTTGGCGACAACTGCTTGGTCAGAATTTAATAATATTGTGGTTTCTGAACTAGCGCTAATCTTTTTGATTTCTTTTTGAAATTTCTTCTCGCTATCTGGCATTGTCGGCGCGACTAGTACGGGCGCCTCTGCTGTAGCTGGAACTGGCGTCTCTGTCATGACGGCTGGTGTCTCTGCTGTCGCGGCGGGTGTCGTAGCAGCAGGGGTAGCAGTTGTGGCAGAGCTTGGAGTGGTGGTCTTTTTGGTTGTGCTTGGAGTTGTGGGTGTAGTATCGGCTGGGTTGGTAGCTGGGACATCTGGTGTTGTCGGAGTATCTGGTATCGGGTCTGGGATGACTGGTGCTGCCGCTATGGTGTAGCTACCTCCTGAGACAGAAGACAAAATATTGGCTGGTTCATCGCCTGAGCTGACGACTTGGCCACCCGACAAGGAAATTGTGGCTGTGCCGGCATTCGTGCCTTTGACTACCAAAGTGTAAACGGTAATGGTACCAACACCATCACCAGTCGAACCACAGCTGAAACTTAGCGATGGGGTGCTTGGGTCGGTAGTACACATAGAAACGGAGCCTTTGGTCAGGCTCACCACGGTCAAGTTGCTGACTGATACGCTTGCCTTGTAAACCGACATATTTTGGCCGCCGCCATCTGCAACGATACCAACTGAAAATTCCTCGCCGACAGTATGGCTACCTGTTGCTGAGCTCACCGAAATTGTGGCTGTGTTTGCTGCCCGTATAGGGGTAATTGCTCCAAAGATAGCAACTATCGCTGAGATAGTGACAATAGCACTAGTTTTTTGTATTACGTTGAACATATCCACTCCCTAAATTATTTATTCCAGTTTGTAAGTAAGGTCGCAAAGTCTAGTTCATCCACAACCCTATCTCTATTGTAGTCAGCCATTACATTCTTTGGTGCACCCCAGTTTCCAAGCATACTAGCAAAGTCAAGCTCATCGATGGCGCCATCATTATTTATATCGCCACTTTTGTGGATGATGAGGTTCAACGTCTTCGTTGCTTTTTTGGCCCCACTTTCGGCAGAGAGATCAACTTCATATTTGCCAGGAACAGTGGCCTTAACGGTGGCGTCTTGTTTGTCGGAATTTTCAAATACAAGATCGGCCGGACCAGTCTTCTTACTCCAAGTGAACTTGGTTGCATTTTTTGTCTTCGCTGATACTGGTATGGCTACATTCTTATAGCTCTTGATATCTGCTAGATTCTCAACTTCCGGAGGAGGGGTGCCATCGCCCAAGACCGCACCGTTAGTTTGGGCCGCATCACCGCCGGCCTGGCTCCAAGGAATCGCATTCTTTCCGACGGTTGTCGGGAGTTCCCAGGCGTAAATTTGGAGCGTCCAAGCTCCGAGATTCCAACCCGAACCTTCTCCTCTGGCGTTACCCACCATGTCTAGCCGGCCATCACCATTGATATCCCCGAATAACGGTGCAGATGGACCTTGGGCAGCGAAACCTTTTGACAGTACTTTCTCTCCTCGCAAATTATATGCTTCGAACGTAGATTGACATGATGGATCAGTGCACCAACTAGGACCAACAATTTCTGCCACTCCATCGTTATTTATATCAGCAACCGAAACCTGAGACCACTCGACAAGGAAAAAGCTGTTTGGCCAACCCTCCATAATTTTACCGGCTGAATCAAACAGCAAATTCCCTTTATACCCCCCAATAAATATCAGTTGACCGCTGCCTGATGGATTATTGACAAATACCGGTGATGATCCACCAAGAGCGTCTACATCGGCCAAGTCTTGGTCCGCGGTTGACTTTTCCCATAGCAGTTTACCCGCCCCATCGAAGGTAGCCACCGTGTAGTGGCAAACCGTAGTATCATCACAGATGCCGTCAGCGTATGTTCGAGCCACAATCTCATTGTCGCCGTCATTATTGATATCGGAAATACCGAACTTAACACCCAAGACAGATGAGCGGGAAGTAATCTTTTGAGGCCAGCCAGGTTGAAGGACTCCTGAGAGATTATAAACGTAGACCGAATCTGTGTCGCTTGCCACAATCTCTTTTTGACCATCAGCATTAACATCAACTGCAGCAACCTGACCTAAACCAGCAGATTTGTACTCTTGCTGACCTGCTAGCGATACAGGCCAAGATGGAATTGCTTTCCCTTTGTTTGATAGAATGTACACTTTCGAGTCTGCAGTCTCAAGTAATACTTCTTTTTGCCCGTCGTTGTTCACATCCACAACGGTCGGTAGAGCGGAACGACCAACTGGCAATTCAAACGGCCAACCTGGGATCACTTTACCATTTCCGTTGACGACATAGACTGCAGAACTTGTAATAATTTTATCGGCTTTTGCGTTTAGTCTTAGCATAGTAGCACTTTCGACAATATCTTGCTTGCCATCATTGTCGATGTCGGCCAAAACAATAGAGCTAAGACAGCCGGCACAATCGAGAGCACCTGTTTTTAAAGTAACGGGGAAATTTGCCATTTCTTTGCCGTCAGATTGAAAAGCATGAATTAGAATACCTGTGTCTTCTTGATTAATCCAGTATGCGTCTGCGGAAACAACCTCGTTTTTACCATCACCGTTAATATCACCAATCGCGGGTTGAATATAATATTCGGTAGCCCATTCTTTTGGCCAGCCTGTTAGCACATCACGATCATACATCGAATCGGCATAATCTATAGAAGTAATATCATTTGTGTCGGTAACGGAAAGCCTCAATGAATAATAACCGTCAAGACCTGTCGGCATAGTCGCAAGCAGTCCGCTCATTGCAGCTGTGCCAGAGGCGGCTGTCTTCCAATCAGTCGGGGTGAGATCAGAACTGTATTCCAGTTTCCAGCTCTTGACGACACTCCTGGCCGAAACGGTGCCGTTGACCTTACTTAAACCATAATTTCTTTCATCAATATCTAGAAATGCGACAGGCGGCGCAGACTGAAGGCCAAGAGCTTTGGCAACATCAAGTCGGCCAAAACCAGTACTGACACTCCAATCCCGATTGTCCAATTTGGTAGCTGAGTTGTCCAGTGCAAATCTAACCTCTTCTGGCGAATAGTCGGGATGTAGCGCCAATACCATTGCCGCTGAGGCGCTGACGAAAGGCGCTGCCATCGATGTCCCCGGCATACCAATTGACCATTGATTCATCCACAAGCCCCCATAGTTCGGATTGAGAGGCTTCGAGTTTAGCTTGGTCGAAAGGATCAGATCATCTATCCCACCATAGTAAGAAGAATCACCGCCAGGTGCAATCAAATCAACTCTGTTGCCATAATTGGAAAAACCAGCAAGGTTGTCCTCTGAGTTCGAGGCTCCAACAGTGATAGCATATTTATTTCCTGCCGGTGTAAAATTTTTGACATCAATTGTATCATTACCTGCTGCAAAAACTGTAACGACATTTTTATCGTGAGCATACTGAATGGCGTCATCGAAAATAGTCAGATGATAGCCAGCTAGCCCCCAGCTACAGCTTATGACCTTGGCACCATTGTCTACCGCAAACCGAATCGCTGAAACAAGGCCATCAGAATCTCCGCCCTCAAGTCCTAGACCCTTGAGAGGCATAATTTTTAGCTCTGGACCGACGCCAATGTTGCTTTTGCCACTCATTTTGGTGTGGTCTGGGTCGTTGTCTGCAATCGCCGCAATAATGCCAGCAACATGAGTCCCATGGCCATCATCATCCATCACATCACGATTATTTGAGACGAAGTTATAGCCAACGATGCTGTTAGAACTATTCCTCAACATATTATTCTTCAGATCTGGATGGTTGTAGTCAACGCCAGTGTCAATCACCGCCACGACGACACCATTGCCCTTGGTAATATCCCAAGCTGCTGGCGCCCCAATATTTTTCAAGCCCCAGAGATCATCCTTCCCTGGAAACATTAACTGGGTGCCGAGTAGAGCATCATTTGGCAGAGCAGTTTTCGTTGCTATATAATTTGGCGAAACTTCTTCAACCCCCGCTGATTTATACATATTCATGACTTCAAGCATAGTCATTTTCTTGCCAGTGCCAAGCGAGACCTCGGTCAAGGCTTTTGCAGGATCTTCATCGGTAAGTTTACCCTCGCCAGCCAAAGTGATTGTGTGCCAACGATTTAATGGGCTAGATGTATCCACAGCCGACGGAAGACTCTCCGTCTGATTTTGGTTGAGATCAGCATTGGCAACTGAACTGATCGCTGAAGATTTTAGCAAATTATTCAGCGAATCAAGTCGAGTATCTCCAGTGTTTTTCGGATCAATAGTAGCGCTTATTGACGTTTTCTTGCTATTGATCGCGTCAGCATCAACTTTTTTTAGCCTAACCAAAATTTGGTTAGTAGCATATTTCGGCTTCTGATTTTGTACAATTCCTGATTTATTTGTCGGCAATGTATCTGCCTTGAATCTATCTCTAAAAAAGAAAAAGCCGCCGGCCAATATCAGAAAAACCAAGATGCTTATAGGTACTATTACTTTTTTCCTCATTAGAGAACCCCTCAAAAAATTATTATTTGTAATTATTATGACATCCAAGAATGCTTAAATCAACCCATTTCTGATGAAGAGGACTTTGCGTGAATATTACTTGAAATCTAGCGACAATTAGCAATTATTTATTCCAATTTGTAAGTAATGTCGCAAAGTCGAGCTCATCCACAACCTTGTCTCTGTTGTAGTCAGTCATAGCATTCTTTGGGGTACCCCAGTTGCCAAGCATGCTAGCAAAATCAAGCTCGTCGATGACGCCGTCATTGTTTATATCACCGCTTTTGTGAATGATGAAATTGAGGGTTTTGGTAGTTTTTTTAGCGCCGTTTTCGGCTGAGAAGTCAACTTCGTATTTGCCAACAACGGTCGCCTTGATAGTCGCTTCTTGTTTGTCAGCGTTTTCGAAAGTCAGCTCTGCAGGACCAGTCTTTTTGCTCCAGGCGAATTTAGAGCCGTACTTGACTGCTGCAGTAACAGGTATTTTTTGGTTCCGGTAGGCGTGTACATCTTTGAAATCAGTAATATTTGGAGCTAAGCTTTCAGTATCTGCTGGTATCTGAAATTGATAAGTCAGGGAATTGTCCATATCATCCGATGCTGCGAGGATTAATGTGACCAGGCTATTTATCGCTTGTGTCGCGGCCGATTCCATTAAATTTGCGCTATAGACGCCGTTTGCGTCACCAGCGAAGGCAATATCTGAAGTCGTGTTGTCGCTCTTCAATATTTTCAAAGTCGCTGATTTCATGGTGCCAATGTTCGGATCTAGCGTGATCTTGAGAGTAGATGACAGGGAGGCGCTTATTATGTCAGTTTGGTTGTTGTCTACGGTCAATGTCATATCTTTGATGTAAGGGGGATTGCTATCACTTCTTGATAAGTCGAATTCTGACTTGACCTTCGCGACGGCATCGACACCATTTATCTTATAGGTGAGGTCGGCCGTTTCGAAAGAAAGCTTCCCCTTGTCGGTTACCTGTTTGTAGAATAGGTAGCTTTGGTACCAGTAGCCGTATCCACCGTTGTTGAATA
>JBAZBD010000002.1 GCA_041671645.1 Patescibacteria group bacterium
CGAACGATTTCTATAATTTAACTGCTGCAGCATCTGCAAACCGTACGATTCAAGTCACCGCATCCACTACCCAGACCGTATTTAATACATTGTCCATAAACGGTACAGATGCTTCGAAAAAAATAACACTTGTTTCGTCTTCTCCTGGGACTCGTTGGAACATTGATCCGCAGGCTACCAAATCAGTCTCATGGGTCACTGTTTCTGATTCGACCTCGACTAATGCGATCAACGCTACAAATTCGACAGAGGGGACCCCTTCTTCTACTACGAATTGGCTTCTCTTGACTGACCACACTCTGTCATACTCCGCAGTAGCCAACGGATCGATTGTCGGCACGAATCCTCAGACAGTTGCCGATGGCGCTGATGGTACCGAAGTGGTCGCTACACCTGCTGCCAACTATCACTGGGTTAGTTGGTCTGATACATATCCGACAGCAGCCAGAACTGACTTAAATGTAACTGGTGATATTACCGTTTCTGCTAGTTTTGCAATCGACACTTTTACTTTGACCTATTCCGCAGGGGCCAATGGCTCCATCGTCGGTGTTTCTCCACAAACTGTAAATTATGGTGCAAATGGTTCAGAGGTTACAGCCACTCCTGCCGCCAATTATCACTTTACTTCCTGGTCTGATGGTATCCTGACAGCGGCTAGGACTGACACAAATATAACTGCGAACAAGTCAGTGACGGCCAGTTTCGCTATTGATACCCACACTCTCACTTACTCTTCTGGTGCTAATGGTTCTATTGTTGGTACATCCCCTCAGACGGTCAATCATGGGGCTGATGGTTCAGAAGTTGTGGCCACGCCTGCTGCTAATTATCACTTTACTTCTTGGTCTGATGGCGTACTTACGGCAGCTCGAACTGATACAAACGTCGTTGCAAATATTTCAGTTACGGCTAGTTTTGCAATCGACACTTTTACTTTGACCTATTCCGCTGGTGCCAATGGTTCAATCGTCGGCGATTCGCCTCAAACTGTGAATTATGGTGCAAATGGTTCAGAGGTTACGGCTACTCCTGCCGCTAATTATCACTTTACCTCTTGGTCTGATGGTGTCTTGACGGCGGCCAGAACAGATACAAATATAACTGCAAACAAATCAGTCACAGCTAGCTTCGCAATTGATACATACACATTGGCTTATTCTGCTGGCGCCAATGGCTCAATCACTGGCACGACTCCTCAGACTGTAAACCACGGATCTGACGGCTCGCAGGTCACGGCAACTGCAGACGCTAACTACCACTTTACTTCCTGGTCTGACGGTGTACTTACTGCGGCAAGGACAGAGACCAATGTAACTGCTGACAAATCGGTGACTGCGAGCTTCGCAATTAATACTCATACTTTGTCATACTCGGCTAGTGCCAATGGTTCAATCACTGGCGTCTCGCCGCAAACCGTAAATCACGGCGCAAGCGGGTCTCAGGTTACGGCAGCTCCCGCGGCAAATTACCATTTTGTCGAGTGGTCGGACAATCATTCAACGGTTGCTAGCCGTACCGATTCCAATGTAACGGCAGATATCAGCTCGACTGCTAGCTTCGCGATCGACACTCACAATATTACTGCTTCTACCGATGCGAATGGGAACATCAGCCCGCTTGGTATCACAGCCGTCGATTATGGTACAGACCAGGATATTACTTTTACCAGTGATCCCGGATACCACATTTCAACACTCTTGGTCGACGGAGTGCCTCAATCTACTCTTACTTCGCCATATACATTTGTTGGTGTTACTGAAAATCATACGATTTCTATCACTACAGCCGCTGACAATACCTGTGTTTGGGTTGGTCTTGGCGCCGATAGCAATTGGTCGACATCGCTGAACTGGTCGGGAAATGAAATTCCAGTTTCGACCTGTGACGTCATCTTTAATTCCTCTTCTAGCACAGCCTCGACTCTTGACGCTGGCTTCACAAATCATATCAAATCACTCTCAATCATTTCTGGCTACACCAATACAGTTACCTTGGCTAACGACTTGCAAAATGATGGAGATTTAAACCTTGCCGCAGGCACACTGAAGGCCAACAATTATACCCTGAATATTGCTGGGGATTGGGATAACACTGGTGGCACTTTTGTGGAGGATACTTCCACTGTAAATTTCAATGGATCCGTTGCCGCTAGTGTCAGTGCTAACGGCGGTGAGTTTTACAGAGTAACATTTGCTGGAGTGTCAGCTATTAGCACGCCAAGCGTCTGGGTGGCCAATTACAACACAAATAATGTGTCCAAGATAAATTCGTCAAATGGTTCAAAAACCGGCGACTACTCGACCGGCAGTTATTCCTATGGATCAGCAATCGATACGAGCGGTTTCGCTTGGGTCACTAATATGGGCAGCGATACTGTTTCGAAGATCAATGTTTCAACCGGAGCTAAGATTACTGACTATGCTACGGGGTCAATTCCGAAGGGTGTGGCCATCGATGCTAGCGGCTTTGTTTGGGTAGCCAATTTTGGCGGTGGCACAGTCTCAAAAATCAATCCTTCGACTGGCGTCAAGACGAACTATACGACCGGCTCAGGATCTACTGGTGTGGCCATCGATGCTAGCGGCTTTGTTTGGGTCACTAACTATTCTGGGACAGGTTCGGTTTCAAAAATTAACGCATCCACTGGATCGAAAGTTGCTGATTATGCAGTCGGTACAAACCCAACTGGTGTGGCCATCGATGCTAGCGGCTTTGTTTGGGTCGTCAACACAGGCAGTAATAATATTTCAAAGATCAACGCACTGACGGGCGTGAAAGTAGCTGATTATGCCACAGGTTTGAGTCCTGCTGGGGTCGCGGTTGATACCAACGGTTTTGTTTGGATCTCGAACGGTGGTGCGAACACAATTTCGAAAATGAATCCTTCGACTGGATCCAAGACAGATTATGCTACTGGTTCTAGCCCTGCTGGCGTAGCTGTCGACAGTAGCGGCTTCATCTGGATCGCGAACACTTCTGGCAATACTATTTCGAAAATGAATTCTTCGACTGGATCCAAGACTGATTATTCAGTTGGAACTTCTCCATATTCCTTCGGCGATATGACGGGCTTTGCTCTTCAGCAGTTCGTTTTGGGTGGCACGAACTCTAGTAGTGCCTCATATACTCTGTCTTCTGGGTTAACTATGACTGACGAGCTGACTATTTCTTCGGGTATTGTGTCGGCCGGCGCCAACACAATATCAGCCGGAAAATTTATCCAGAGCGGAGGCTACTTTACTGCTCCGTCGACTACCATGTCTGTCTCGGGCGATTTCCAGCGTTCTGGGGGCGTTTTTGTCAGAAACCTAGGTACAGTAAGTTTAGCTGGCGTAGCCAGCTCGACCCAAGTAGTTTCCGGATCAACAACGTTCAATAATTTATCTGCCACGACAACCTCTGCTCGGACTATCCAATTTGCTGCTGATTCGAGCCAGGCGGTATTGGGGACCTGGACGGCTACCGGCGCGGCTGCTCAACTTTTATCATTGGCTCTAAAAACTGGCGATAGCGGCGTCTGGAATATTAATCCTACTGCTTGGAGCGTCGATTATGTTAACGTTTCAAACTCAACCAACTTCGCTTCTACTCCGATCAGCCCGACTCATTATGATTCAGCGTCTCTGACCGCAAATAATACAAATTGGTTCTCACTCAGCTTGGTGGGCCATACTATTACCTCTTCTGTGGTTGGGTCCAATGGCACCATCTCACCTAGCGGCGCTACCTCGGTCGCTGATGGAAGCAACCAAACCTATACAATTACCCCTGGGACTGGTTATCACATCTCCGATATCAAAATTGATGGGATAAGTCTTACTGGAACCCTGGCTTCGACCTACACTTTTTCAAATGTTACAGCCGAACACACGATTGCGGTTACGTTCGCAGCAAATGATGTTTGTGTCTGGGACGGTGGAGCTGATGATGAAAACTGGAGCTCGGCTTCAAACTGGTCGAACGATACGACGCCATTTGCGACTTGCGATGTTATTTTCAATAGTACCTCAAGAAAAAATTCTATAATTGATACTATCTTCAGTAGTCATATCAAATCTCTCGCAGTTAATACTGGTTATACCGGAATTATTTCTGCCAGCAACGATCTGGCCAACGACGGAGACTTTGTTTTAAGTTCCGGAACATTTTCGGCTGGCTCTAAGACAATCAATATCGCTGGTTCTTTATCGCTGGCTCCAAGCTCGACCGCTGTATTCGAAAAAGGGAGTAGCACCATAAATTTCAATCCAATCGCAACAGGCAAGACAATTACAACCAGCGGCCAGCAACTCGGTAATTTGACTTTCAACGGAGTAGACGCAAATTTAACTGGGGTTGCGATTACCTCCAACAACAATATTGGCCTTCTTAGAAAGGGGATTATTGTTGCCGGCTGGACGCTCCAGGACAATTTGAGTGCGGCATCAGTGGCTGTGGTTTCCGGGACTCTTGTAGACGCAGGTAAATCTGTAACTGTGGCTGGCAGTATCAATATTCCGTACAAGATTGGCCTCTTGGCTTCGACAGGTCTTTGGACGCAATCTGCCAGCGGCAATATTTCAAACGGCGATATGCGCAATACCTTTGGCAGTTTGACGATAGCTGGCGCAGGAGTAACTACAAATATGATTGGAGCGGTAAAAGTCGGGTTAAATGAAGGATCAGCCGGAGCGCTAACCATGGGCCCTGGGACATTGAATGGCAACAACAATTCTCTCATAGAATATATGCCGAGAAATGATGGTCTTGGGCTCGACAATCTCATAGTCGGCTCGAAATTGAGCACATTTACCATGTATCCGCTAGGCAATATACTTCAGAAAGCAATCTCTTTGCCAAATAATTTTGGGAATATTCAGATTCAGAAGAATCCCTCCACTAAATTCACTGCTACTGGCGACTTTAACTTTGGCAATAATAATTTGACGGTTAATAATGATAGTACTATCAGAAATACTGGCTATTTGGATATGGGTCAATACAATCTGACCTGTAATAATCTTACAATCGGCTCAAATTTCGGAAGCGTAGCGAATCCTTCTTATTACCAAATTGCTGGTGGGCTCAAAATTAGCAGTGGTAGCATCAACGTCGGCGGCAATCTGGCTGCTGCTCATCCTCTAAATTTTGGCGACACCCTTGATCTTGGATCTGGAACATTAAATTTTTCTGGCTCAAGTTTCAATACCAATTATCTCAACTTTACTGCCGGCACTTCTACGGTAAATTTCACGAGTGCCACCGGCTCTACCCAGGCGATTTATAGCTCTGCCACATTCAATAATTTATCAATTGCGACGACTTCTGCTCGCATTATCAAATTTGCTGCTGGTACAACCCAGACTGTTCTTGGTACCTGGACAGCCACTGGCGCGCCAGATCAATTGCTGACCATGGCTCTAAAAGCAGGCGATACTGGTTTGTGGAGTGTCAATCCAGCTGCTTGGAATGTCGACTATGTCAATGTCAGCAATTCAAACAATCTGGCGTCATCCAAAATAAATCCGGCTCATTATGTCGACGGTGGGGGCAACATTAACTGGTTTGACCCGGCTGTCGCGCCGATTCCTGATGAACCTGGGACTGATCTGGGCACGATTGTTGACGATGTTATCGACACCGTTACTACAGCAATCGATGTTATCACAGATGCCATAACCAATTTCATCACAAATATCGTCGAAACTTTGGCTCAAAGTGTGATCGGACTGTTCGTCCAAAACGCGGTCGAAAATATTTCTGCAGCAATCGCCGCAACCGCTACTGCGATTAGAAATGTATTATCAAAAATTGGGTTGACACCGGAGGTTGCATCTAGTGTCGCAACTGCGGTTACCGCTGTTTCGATTGCTGCAGCAGCAATCGCCGCCGCGCCTATGGCAGCCTCAGGCTCCCTGTTCAACCTTGGAGAAATATTTCATTCTATTTGGCAGCCAATCGCAAATTTTGTTACTCGAAAACGTCGTCGTAATTGGGGCAGGGTTATAGAGGAGGGAACGGGGGTTCCTATCGCAACTGCCAAGATTAATCTGGTCAAACTCTATCGAGAAAGCAGAGAGGTGATGTATGAAAGTCAGAAGGTCGTTGCCTCGACCTACACCGATAAATCTGGGCAGTATGGTTTCGTGGTCGAGCCAGGCAAATACAAATTGGAAGTCGTCAAGGATAAATTCAACGTTGTCGATACGAACTCCTTCCTTGATTTTTATCATCCAAATACGCTTTTCGAAGTGCGGGACTACAAACAGGGGCTGGTAATCAAGGATATTACGATGGCTACTGGCGCCAAGAACATGGCCAAAAATTTCAAATTTACTCATTTGCTTCAGGCGATCCAAAAAATTTCAGCCTATGTCTCGATCGGTTTCCTGATATTCGGGACCGCGAGTATTATTCCAGTCGTTACAGAAAAGTTTTCGCTAATCAATCTCGGAATTGTGGCTCTTTATATATTATTTTGGGTAATGAATGTCAAAAACATTCTGAAGAAATCGCCATGGGGGATTGTTATTAGCAAGGAGGATCATATGGGCATCCCACTCGTCTTGGTCAGGATCATCAACAAAAAAACAGGCCAACTTGTCGGCACGACTATTTCAAACGAAAAAGGAAGATTCTCGACATTCATCAGCAAAGGAGACTACGAAATTCGGGCTTCGAAGGGCGGCTATGTTCTAGAAAAACCGATCGTTTACAAGGTCGGGGGTGAGAAAAATGTTCTCAACAAAACTATCGAAATGGTGCCAGAGTAGATAATTATTTCTAAAATAAAAAAGAGCCGCTTTCAGAGCAGCTCTTTTTGGGATTTAAAACGTAAAAAATTATTTCTTCTTATCCGACTTGGCAATGCAGAAATAGTAAATAATTTCGAAAATACCAACTGTGTTGATGGCGAGAAGGGGGACAAACCAACCTGGCTCGTTTCTCCGAGCCGCTCGCCAGAGAGCTAGACCTTTCCAGACGACGGACCATAGTACTATAAACCCGAGAGCGAATCCTTGCGCCCCAGTAATGTTGGGCGCGGTCGAAACGAATGAGCTAAAATCCATTTTGCCTCCTAGATTATTTACTATATTATACCATAATTTGATATAATAATTCTAACAATAATAAAATCGGAGGAACGATGGAAGAGAAGTTTCGAAAATTGAGAAAGTTTAACATTTTTATGGCCTGCTTACATTTCGCTCAGGCAGTTGTGATGCTGATATTGGCCACTGACATGAAAGTTTCGGTCTTTACCTCATTTCTCAAATTTGACATGGCAACAGAAAGTCTAATCCCTGATCCAAAAGTTTGGTTCAATATCCCACTGGTCGCCCTCATTGTCTCATTCCTTTTTATTTCTTCCTTGGCCCACTTAATGGTTTCTCTGCCCAAGATCAACGATTGGTACAACAAAAACTTGGCCAAAGGCGCAAATTATGCACGTTGGATTGAGTACGCTTTTAGCTCCTCAATCATGATCTTGGTAATCAGTATGTTGGTCGGAATCTCCGACATTTCGGCCCTGATCCCAATCTTCTTCGTCAATGCGGCTATGATTCTGTTTGGTTGGATGATGGAGCTTCACAATCAGACTACTAGCAAGGTCAATTGGGCATCATTCATCTTCGGTTGTATCGCTGGAATTGCCCCATGGCTTGTGATCGCTCTCTATCTTTGGAGCCCGGGAAGCGCTTCAAATCCTCCAACATTTGTCTATTGGATTTTCTTTTCAATTTTCCTTTTCTTCAATGTTTTTGCTATCAATCAAGTTCTCCAGTACAAGAAAGTGGGCCGTTGGAGCGACTATTTGTATGGAGAGAGAGCGTATATTATTCTTTCGCTCGTTGCAAAATCTCTCCTCGCCTGGCAGGTTTTCGCCGGCACATTGAGACCATAATTATTGCTAGGTAGAGCCGATCTCTGCTATCCTTATCTTATGACAATATTGCATTCAATAATTTTGGGTTCCTTACAAGGCCTGACCGAGTTCCTACCAATCTCTTCTTCTGGTCATTTAGTTTTGGTTCCTTACGTTTTCAATTGGAATTACCAAGGCAAGGCTTTTGATGTCGCCCTACATGCTGGGACTGCCTTTGCTATAGTCGTTTTTTTCTGGCGAGATTGGCTGGACATATTCAAGAAGGCATTCTCCAGAAGAGCTCGAGTCGAGGGTGAAACAATCAAAAAATACCCGGACAATATCCTGTGGCAAATTTTGGTTGCCTCAATTCCTGCGGTGATTGTCGGGCTTCTTCTGGACAAATTTGCCGCTGACTATTTAAATTCAACCCTTTTCGTTACAGCGAATCTAGCGCTGTTTGGTATTTTGCTTTGGTATGTAGACAAAAAATCAAAGTCTGATTTGACTCCACAGAAACTAACTTACAAAAAGTCTTTTCTCATCGGTTTGTCACAATCACTCGCTCTAATTCCTGGAGTTTCCAGATCGGGGATTACACTGACTGCGGCTCGATGGATGGGGATGCCACGCGCGGAAGCGGCTCGTTTTTCATTTTTGTTAGCTACTCCTACAATCGTCGGCGCTTTCTTGATGAAGATCGCTACTATCGAAAAGGGGGGGCTTGATATCACTTTCTGGCTTGGCGTTATTGCGGCAACGGTATTTGGTCTTTTGGCTATTAAATTTCTACTCAATTATCTCAAAAACAGCGATCTCTCCATATTCATGTGGTACAGAATTATCGCCGCTCTCATAGTTTTGGGAATATATTTGGCTCGTCTGAACTAACTAATTTGCGAATCCCTTGATCACCCCGTCGTCGCTTCTCAATGTTCTCTCCGTAATCCAGCCAGAGGCGTAGTTTCGTTCTCTCAAATTGAAGGTGCCATCGTCGTTGACTGAAGTCACAATCGCGACGTGACCGGCCCAGCTTTCATTGGTCACGACTAGTCCGCCAGCTCTTGGTGTCGAAGAATTAGTCGGTATCCATTTAGCCAGGACATGGCCGCTAACAGCATAACCTTGGGATACGACATAGGTATAGCATTGGCCATATGAACGTTCTACATAGCGAACTCCGTTGATAGTGCCATAGTATTGTTTTTTGGCTGGTGCTTGTGCTTTTGCCGTCGCAGTCACCTTGGCCGCATTTTTGGCTGCCACTTTTGCTTTCTCGGCATTCTCCTTTTTGGCGATCAGGGCGGCAGAAACCTCGTAATTTTTCTCTGGAATTTTGAGTTTCTGGTTCGGTTTGATCGTGTTTGTGCCTGTTATATCATTTAGGTATTTAATAGTCGCAATCTTGACGCTGAATTTCATGCCGAGACCAGAGAGTGTGTCTCCTGTTTTCACGATATAATATATTGTCTCATTCGAGTTATCGGGATCTGGTTCCACTCTTGCGGTTAACTGTGTCTCAACGGAAGCACTGCTACTTATGAAACCGCCCGATGAGGCTAGGCTGGAATCAGCAATTTCCACAATATGGCCATCCCCATTGATCAGAGGAGTGAATTGGTCCACTGTAGAGACTATTGATTGGCCGTCGGCCCGGTCGACGCTGACGAGCTGATTTTCAATGGTTTTCGCCTGAACTGTTTGGCCAATGTTGGAAAATGTTGCAAGGCTAAGAATTGCTACCATAGCGAAGTGGGGCAGATAACGGTTGCTCGTGAAAATTTGCACAATTATTTGAGTAGCAGAGCGAACTACAAAAAAAAGCTTTTTGCAGATCTTACTTATGGGATCAAGAAAGATTTTTACTAAGCTGAGTATATTGGCGCGATGAGTTTTTTGACGCTCCCCGGAAGTTGCAGGAACGTTTTCTGGTTCCAAAATAGCCATAAACGATTTTTGGGTTGCTTTTCACAACCCAAAACAATACTAACAGAGTAAAGATAGAAGTCAAATTAATGCTTGTTGGTATTAGGGGAGAGCGTAGAGAATTTATTTCTGTTTGAAAAATGAGCGAATGCGATCATTACCAGCCACGCCGCAATCACCATTAAAGTCATCGGCACCCCGTTATGCCAAATTTCCTTGATAATCGTTTCATAGCCAGCTGTGAAAAAAGGAAAATATAGAACTATCTCCCCATTTTTTATATGATCGATCAGGAGCATAATTGTTCCGCCGATCAACATCAAATTCAGCCATTCAAAATGGAGGCCCTGCGGCACTTTTTTCTCAAAGGATTTGGTGACGATCAAAACAGCAGCTGGGGCGATTAAGCAGGCCATATTTTCCTCTCTATTATTCGTATCTTAATGCGTCGACCGGATTCATCCGGGCGGCTTTGATTGCTGGCCCGAGCCCGGAAAGAAGTCCGACGAGAGTTGTAAAAGAAATCGCACCGAGGACGAGCCACCAGGGGAAATTGCCGATATTATCGACCGGAATATTACCGAGATCGGCACCATATTTCGTGACCAAAATTTTTGCTAGACGGACGAGGCCAAAGCTGATCGACAGGCCAAATACGCCTCCCCAGAATCCAAGCATGGCCGCTTCGAAAGTAAAGAGTCTGCGAATTGCCGCTCTGGTAGCACCGCAGGCCCTCATCACACCGATTTCGCGGATTCGCTCGAAAGTAGCCATCACCATGGTGTTGATGATACCAATCGCGGCCACGAAGAGTGAGATCCCGCCGATCACGCCTAGGATGATGCTGACCATAGTGAAAATCTGATTTATCTTGGCGACCATGCTTTCTGCAGTGACCGCGCCATAGCCCATTTTTGTAATTTGTTCGCCAACGGCCTTGGAATTGTCTTTGTTGTCGATTTTCATTATGATCGAGCCGTATCCGTTGCGGTCGTAACTATTGGAATCCTTAACCAACTTCATTTCGCTAGATTCGCTACAAATGTCCCCATTGTTGTTGCTTTTATCGTTGCTGTATCTCTGTTGTTCTTGGCAAGCCTTCATGGCCGTTTCATCATTTTCCCATCGGACAGAAGTCGTCAATCGTTTGACCCAATCCATCGAGATATAGTTTTGCTTGTCATCCATGGCGCCATTATCGACCACGCCCACGATCTCAGCCGCGACAATAATATCTTTGTTCTGCTGATCGTCCCACCAAGACTTGTCAGCACCTTGCGGCGGCACTGGTGGCTTCTCGCCCCAATCTGGATAATTTCCCTGCATGTAGAGTGAGACCTTCTTGCCGATCAAATCCTTGGGATTACTGTTAAACCCATAATAACTGGTGAAATACCCACCAACTACAATTTTATCGAGATCTTCGTTTTGAAGTTTACGGCCAGCCAGGAGGGGAAGGTCAAATACGCTCGAATCAGGCAGGTACCCGAGCAAACTCGATTCCTGGCTCTTCTTGTCAAATCCATCAAGCTTAATTTTCTTGACCCAAGCTCCCATCGTCGGGGTAGCGCTTTCGACATGAGCAATTTTCTTGACCTCAATTAGGGTTGTATCGTCGATCTTCTTGGCGCCGCTGTCTGTATTCCAGTTACCAGATGAAATCAAACTCACATTTTCGAGATTATCGGCATCTTGGACTAACGTTACTAGATTAAACGCTCCCATAGCCGAAAACGAGTCCATCAGCGATTGGCGGACTGATATTAGGATGGAGATCATCAAAATCAACGAGAGCGAGCCGACGGTCGTTGCCATTATTGTTAAGAAAGTACGAGATTTTTGGCGGGACAAATTCCGGATAGCCAGACGTATATAATCAAAAAAATTCATCTTCCTCTTCCTCCTTAGACTATCTTGCCGTCTTTAATAGTAATTACTCGTTTTGCTTGTCTAGCCACAGCAATATCGTGGGTGATGATGATCAGCGTCACCCCCAACTTCGAATTTAGAGTTTTCAATATTTCTACGACCTCAGCACCTTTTCGAGAGTCGAGATTTCCGGTTGGCTCGTCTGCAATTATAATCTCAGGATTGTTGGCCAAAGCTCTAGCGATACATACGCGCTGGCGTTGCCCGCCTGATAGTTGGGTTGGTCGGTGATTCATCCGATCTTCGAGGCCGACCGCTTTCAAGCAATCTGTCGCTCGCTTCTTGCGTTCGGCGGAGGAAATACCGGCGAAAATCAGAGGGATCATCACATTCTCGAGCGCTGTATAGTTTGGTTGTAGATTGAAGGATTGGAAAATGAACCCGACTTTCTTGTTGCGATAATTAGAAAGCACAGTGTCGCTAACTTTCGAAATATTTTGGTCATCGACCAATACTTCGCCTTCGTCTGGAATATCAAGCCCACCAATAATATTGGCCAAGGTCGATTTGCCAGAACCAGAAGGACCAACAATGGCGATAAATTCACCTTTGTCGATTTTGAAATCTATATGGTCCAAAGCAAAAATCTTCTCTCCACCGAGCTCGTAAACCCTTGAGATGTTATTTAGTTCAATCATATTCCCCTCACTTACATTTATTATGTAGGGCTAATTCCAAGGAATACATCCAATGACGTCAGCCGAAGATGATACCTGGTAGGATTCTTTTGAATCGTTGGCGGGGCAACCGGGATAATAGAAGTCTCCTGCGATTTTTCTGGCGTCTTCTTCGGTCGTGCTGTCTTTAATTTGTTCAGACAATGTATAGGCGACAAAGTGTTTGCCGTTGCTTCCGTAGTGGTAGCCACCATTAGATCGGTCTGGAGAGGGGTCTTTCGGTACAGCAGTGAGATACTTCTTGAATTCAGCCATCACTGCTGTAGTAAAGTCGTCAGGATCGTTCATGTCAAGATACCTTACCCCTTCTGGATCGCATGGATCTCCTGGCCAGCTTTTCGTGCAGAGATAGTGTTTGGCCTCCGTCTTGTACATCTCGGCAGCGTTGCCTATGGTCTGGAGGTCAGTTTTTCTCTTGGCATCTCTAGATTTAGTTTGAGATGAAAGAATTCCGACGGAAACGATCGTGGTCAAGAGCCCGATAATGAAAATGACGAGCATTATCTCGACCAATGTAAAACCTTTTATCTTTTTCATAACCCCTCACTTAGAAAATAATATTTGTCTAATTATATCATAAAATTGTAGCAATATACGAAGCAGTTTGTTTTGCCAAAACTTTATTGTATAATATGGGAAACATCATAATGGGAGGGAAGATGAGAAGCAAAGATTTGAAAGACAAGAAGATTCAAAACAAGGTTCTTTTGCTCATGGTACTTGTGGCGGCCGTTTTTGTCATTGTAGCAGTTGCCTTTGGTTCGAGATTATAGTTTTCACAGAATTTTGAAGTCCGAAAATGTTCTTTGCCTTTGGCCGGGGACATTTTTGTTGATATAATGTTTTCACATGGCAAAGCAAAAAAATTTCATCTTAGCGATTTCTGGAGTTTCTGGCGCCGGCAAGACTTCCGTGGCCAAGGTTCTAGAGAGTAATTCAGAATTTCAATCCATACCTTCCTGCACCACGAGGTTGCCAAGACCAGGCGAGACCAACGGCGTGGATTATTTTTTCATCTCAGATGAAGAATTCGATCTCCTGAAGGCCAAGAAAGCCTTTGTCGAATCGGTTGAGGCCAATGGGGCTAGATACGGGAAGAGAAAAGTTGATTTTGACAATGCTTTCAAAGCAGGCAAGACTCCTTACATTATTGTCGATTTCAAGGGCATTCTTGAGTACAAGAAGAAATTCAAATCTGCCCTCACTATATATATTGCTCCGCCCAGCATAGAGGACGCAATCGAACGGTTGAAAAAGAGGGGGACAGAAACCGCAGACCAGATTAAAATTCGTCTTTCCCAATACAAAAATGATATTGCTGGGGAGAAGGGGTGCGACTACACGATCGTCAACGATTCTTTGGAGCGAGCGCAAGCGGAACTTCTCCAAATCGTCGAAAAAGAAAAGAAAAAACGCCAGGCAAGAAAAAATATTGCCAGATATCTCCTTTTGCCGCTTCTATTTTTATTTCTCGCTGGTGCCGCGTACGCCAGCCAAGAAGTTGATTTCAAGAATTTACCTTATATAAATAAGTTTTTCCCCGTAGAGACGGAGGAGGTCAAATCGACCGAAGAAGCCGTCGCCCCGGCCGAAACCGCACCAGCGGCAGTCGAAACCCCCACGATTGTAGCCCCACCGCCCAAGGCAGTCGCCAATACAATCAAGAAGGCTCCGCCTAAGACAGAAGCGCCCAAAACCACCCCAGTTGAGGAAACTAAGCAAAACACCGATGGCTCAGCCACTACTACAGTTTCAACCAGTGGTGGAGCTAGCTCGGCTGATCTTGCCAAAGCCGCTGCTTCAGCCGGCGTTGTTGTCAATTCAATCTCCGACATTCCCTTTACTGATCAAACTGGTAGTCACTCTGATTTGGGCCAAATCCTAAAGGATTATTTGAGCTCGACGTTGGAGCATCGCGATGAAGTAACTTCGCTAAAATCAATTACTCTCGAGGACGCTGGCGCGACTGGCTGGAACGGACAGTACTTGGGCTCTTATACAATCGGCTCAGACGGCCGTGATATCACAAGTGCAAACGGCACAATAATTTTGAATTCTTACTATTATAATGACTCGCCAATTTTCAATGACTACATGAAACTGATTTTTTCTCATGAGTATGGACATCACTACACGCTCTATCACAAGTGGGTTGACTGGGATCTCTCGATCACAGAACGCCTGCCAGACAGCTACTATTCGACACGTCCTCTCTCGGAAACAACGACCGCAGTTGACTACTCCTTGGGCTGGCGCAATTGCGAATCTGAGATAATCGCCGAAGATTATTCATATATATATTCAGGCTACGGCGTCAATGCGATGGCTGCTACTTACGGCTATCCGAGTTCTGCGCTCAGATCATGGTTAGAACAGATCGGTAGTTCGGAGCTGTTGTCCTCAACTGTCGCCAACAATCCGCCAATCTTAACGATTACCGCGCCTTCAGTTAGCGCTAATTTATCTGGCACTGCGGATTTCTCAGCTGATGCCACCGACGATCACGGGGTCGGCAAAGTCTCGTTTTATATTGACGAAAATTTAATTTCGGAGGATTCCACAGCACCTTATGCGGCGCCAATCACTACATTAAATTACCAGAACGGCGCCCATACTCTCAAAGCGGTTGCAACGGACGGGGTTTTGACGGCTGAGCAGTCAATAATTGTGAGTATCGACAATCAAACTAACGACACAGAGAAGCCAACTATCTCGGTCCTTTCACCAGACAGTAATCCTATTACTATCACGCAAAACAATCTTCTAATTCATGCTGTCGCTACTGACAACGATCAGGTCGCCAAAATCGAGATGTATCACAACGACACCTTACAGGAAAGCTGGGACACTTCGGATCTCAGCTTGAAAATTACCCTGAGCACGCCAGGAACTTATGATCTTAAATTCAAGGCATACGACAGGGCCGGCAATAGCGTTGAGATAGTTTTGTCAGTCATCCGTGCTCTTCTGACACCACCGACTCCATAGCTGTAGTGCCTCGACTAGCAAGGCCTAATAAGGAAAGAGCTACCGATTAGCAGTAAATTTCATTCTGAAATTAGCTAGTCTAGCAGGCGTAAAAACTTGTCTGTTGATAAGTCCCAATAAAAGCACCATATATAGTGTTTAGCACCAGTGGCTTCATACTACATATGGTGCTTTTATATTTTTGTTTGATTGACCGAACAAAAAGCGAAAGGTAGAATTAATCTTGCCACGAAAATTTATTCAATTTATTTATTTTTAGGAGGGAGACACAAATGTTCACAAAGATCAGAAAACGAAACGGCAAGATGGTCGAATTCGATGTCGAGAAGATTGCCAAAGCTATCGCCAAAGCCGGGCACGCTACTGGTGAGTTTGACGAAGCCGCGGCTCACAAATTGGCTTTGAAGGTGGCTAAATCTGCCGAGACCAAAGTACGTCGCAAAACACCAACAGTTGAGGAAATTCAAGACATTGTTGAGGATGTATTGCTCGATTCAAATTTTAAGCTTACTGCCAAATCATATATTATCTATCGTCAAAAACATTCTGAGATGCGCGAATTGGCCGAGACTCAGAGAGTCGACCTGATGGAGCAGTATTTGAACAATCTTGACTGGCAGGTCAAGGAAAATTCAAATATGGCTTATTCGCTTCAGGGTCTCAACAATTACGTCTCATCTGAAGTCTCGAAAAGTTATTGGCTTCACAAGGTTTATCCAGACGAAGTTGCTCGTGCTAATGCCGAGGGTGATATGCACATTCACGATCTAGACAAACTCTCTACATACTGTGTCGGATGGGATTTGCAGGATCTCTTGCGGGTAGGCTTCAAGGGAGCCGAAGGAAAAATCGAAAGCACACCAGCCAAACATTTGAAGACTGCGCTAGGCCAACTAGTCAATTTCTTCTACACACTTCAGGGCGAATCAGCCGGTGCCCAGGCCGTCTCAAACTTTGATACTTTGCTCGCTCCATTTATCCGATACGACAAACTTTCTCGTGCAGAAGTGAAGCAAGCGATGCAGGAATTTATGTTCAATATGAACGTGCCAACTCGTGTTGGTTTCCAGACTCCTTTTACCAATGTCACGATGGATCTTACTTGCCCTGGCACTTTGGCCAACGAGCCAGTGATAATCGGCGGCAAACCTCAAAAGGAAACGTACAAGGAATTCGACAAAGAGAGAGATCTTTTCAACGACATCTTCGCCGAAGTAGTGGCTGAGGGCGACGCCAAAGGAAGAGTATTTACTTTCCCAATCCCAACCTACAACATTACCAAGGATTTTGACTGGGGCAACAAAAATATCGACGGCATTTGGAAAATGACAGCCAAATACGGTATTCCATATTTCTCCAATTTCATTAACTCAGAGATGAGCCCAGACGATGCCAGAAGCATGTGTTGCCGACTTCGCCTGGACAATCGTGAGCTTCGCAAACGTGGCGGCGGACTCTTCGGCGCCAATCCACTGACCGGTTCGGTCGGTGTTGTCACTATTAACTTGCCACGACTTGGTTTCCGCTCACGTGACCGAAGAGAATTTTTTCACAATTTGTCATACATCATGGATCTTGCCAAAGATTCTCTCGAGATGAAAAGGAAAGTTCTAGAGCAAATGACCGACGCTGGGCTTTATCCTTTCTCCAAATTTTATCTTCGCGAGATCAAGAAACGAGACGGCCGCTACTGGGGCAATCACTTTTCCACCATCGGCTTGCTTGGTATGAACGAAGCTGCCTTGAATCTTCTCGGCCGCGATATCGCTACTGCCGAAGGTCACCAGTTTGCTCGTGAGGTCCTGGAATTCATGAGAGAGAGAATGGCTCAATATCAGAACGAAACTGGCAACTACTACAATCTTGAGGCTACTCCAGCCGAAGGTACTTCATATCGCTTGGCCCTAAAAGACAAGAAACGCTATCCTGAAATTATGGTCGCCAACGAAAGCGCTTTTGAGGAGGGAATCGCCCCATATTACACCAATTCTTCCCACATCCCTGTCGACTACACCGACGACGCATTCGAATTGCTCGATCTTCAGGATGATCTCCAGACCAAATACACTGGCGGCACAGTCATCCACTTATTTGTCGGAGAAGAGATCAAGGACACGGAAGCAGTCAAGAATTTCGTCAAAACAGTTTGCGAAAACTATCATTTGCCTTACTTTACCATCACTCCAACCTTCTCAATCTGTCCAAATCACGGTTATATCGCCGGTAAGCACATGGTTTGCAAGAAGTGTGGAGCACAGAACGAAGTCTATTCCAGAATTGTTGGATATATCAGACCAATCCAACAGTGGAATGCGGGCAAACGCGCCGAGTTTGATGACCGAAATACCTACAAAGTTGACGCCAAATCAAAGATTAAAGCTTTGCAGATCGAAGAGGCTCAATCAGAAAGCTTGTTTGATGAGGTCAAAGGCAAAGTCGCTGACGCGGTCGAGACAGTCACGGCAGAATTGCTTCCCGCAGAGTTGACCAAGGCAGAGCAAGAAGCCTTAGTCTAAGCTCAAGATGAAAATTGCCGGCATTCAAAAATTAACCCTTGTCGATTTTCCTGGACATGTAGCAGCCACATTGTTCACCCAAGGTTGCTCATTCCGTTGCGGGTTTTGCCACAATCCTGAGTTAGTTTTGCCAGAGAAGTTCGAGGGCCTACTCCTGGAGGGGGAGGTCTTCGAATTTCTCGAGGCTAGATACGGTAAATTGACTGGAATCTGTCTGACCGGTGGGGAACCGCTGCTTCAGCCAGACGCTGGTAAATTTATCTCGCATATGAAGGCCCTTGGTTTCGACGTTAAACTCGACACTAATGGCTCTTTTCCTGATCGTCTTGAACAAATTATCAAAGATGGCGATGTTGATTACATAGCTATGGATATCAAAAATAGTTTGAATAAATATGTTCAAACTATTTCGAGTCAAAAGTCAAAAGTCAAAAGTCAAAAGAATTGTCATTCCGGACTTGATCCGGAATCCAGATTATTAATTAAAAGTATTCAACGCTCTATTCAATTGATCATTAGCAGCGGCATCGATTATGAATTTCGTACTACTGTTTGTCATCCGTATCACGAAGTCGCTGATTTCGAAGATATCGGCAAATTGATTCAAGGCGCCAAACGCTATTTTATTCAAAATTATCAAGACTCCAAGCGCATAAACGAATCAATCGAATATTCTGCCTTCACCGACAAAGAGCTCAATGAAGCAAACAAGATTATGAAGAAATATGTTAAAGAATCGGAGGTCAGATGAACACATGCGAATTTTGCGAAATGATGAAGAATCGCCCAGAAGAGTTCGTCCTCGAGAGCGATAATTTCACAGTACATAAGTCGAACTTTCCAGTTAGCCCTGGCCACTCTGAGATATTGCCCAAGAATCATATTGAATCATTTTTCGATCTTTCTGATGGAGAAGTCATAGAGCTTTATAATTTGATCAAAGAAGCAAAATCTCAACTGGATGAAAAATTCAAACCAGATGCATATAATATCGGTGTCAACGACGGGCGAGCGGCCGGACGAACTATCGATCATTTGCATATTCATCTAATCCCAAGATACGAAGGCGACACTCCAAACCCTCGTGGCGGAATCCGCAATATCTTCCCCGACAAGGCAGACTATACGAAATAATTAAAAAGAGACACGCAATTGCGTGTCTCTACAGAATAACGGGATTGCTCCCTTTGACGACCATTGTGTCGTCAGTATTGGGTATTGGGATTCTATCGAGTGGAAGAGCGAGACTCATCCAATCAGCATGTTCGCAATCCGCTGAATCGTCTCCGTAGCATTTGAATCTGCCATCGTCGATGGCACGGATCAAGACGCATCCGCTGTATCCCAACCGCTTGAGAGTTAGTATGAACTTAGCAACGTCTGGGACATTACCATTGTGGGACGCGTGGCCCCAGTCGATCACCACCAACTCAGTTGGCGGTGGGATGACCGTCGTTGGCGATAGCATTTCAGGCGATGTCGGCATCTGCAGTGTCGTCGCCTGCTTTAGGCAGTCGTTTCTGATCATCTCGAGATAGGCGACTGCTGTCTCAAAGTCGGTAGCCGAGGAGACAAGGCAGCCAGTCTTGGTCTCCACTCGATCCGTCATCCATGACCAGGACGGATGGTCAGTGATCAGGAGGATTCGTCTGGTTTGGCATGCCTTCGCAATTTCTTCCAGAATCATCCAAGGGATTGATACTATAATCCATAGTATCCGTGCGATCTTCTTCAGCACATGAAATAGAGTTTTCATTTTGCACCAGCCTTTTTCAGAAAGATATGTTGACACCATACAATATTTGTATCCATTTGACAATCAAAAGTTGACTTGATCTCTAGGATTGGTCTAATCTTAAACTACTAAATTTGGAGTTATCTATGAAAATATCAGATCCAATCTACGGTGAATTTGAAATCACTGAGCCAGTTATCCTGGATCTTTTGGAGTCTCCCGCGATGTTGCGCATCAAGAACGTGAGCCAATACGGCATCCCTGACGAATATTATGAGCTGATCAATTTCAGCCGTTTCGAACATTCTCTCGGTGTCATGCTGCTCTTGCGAAAGTTAAAGGCTCCGATCGAAGAGCAGATCGCTGGTTTGCTTCACGATGTTTCGCATTTTGCCTTTTCTCACATCGCCGACTGGGTTTTTGCTGGCGGCGGCACTCTTGGCAACGTCGAAGATTTCCATGACCGAGGCCATGAAGTATTTATCGAGAAGACCGAGCTTCCGGCACTTTTGAAGCGCCATGGCTTTGATGTCGACAAAATCACAGACGAGAATAATTTCCCGCTTCTGAACAACGAGATTCCAGATGTCTGCGCTGACCGCTTCGATTATGCTATTCAGGAGATTTACCGTTTTCTGGAGCCGAGCTCAACTCTTGAATGTGTCGCTAGTTTGAGGAATCACAATAATTCCATAGTTTTTGCGGACCAGAAAAGCGCGCTTAAATTCGCCAAATTATTCCTAAGATTACAACAGGAGCATTGGGGACACTCAAATACGACCGCGCGATACCGTTATTTTTCAAACGCGCTCAAGCGTGCGCTCGGATTGGGGATTATCGCGAAAGAAGATTTTTATCTGACTGACGATCATATGATGTCCAAGATTCTGAAGGCAAATGACCCAGAAATCGACAGAACACTAGATCTGCTCCGAGACAAGAAATTCTACCAAAATCTAAAAAAAACAGGTCAAGTAATCCACAAGAAATTTCGCTATGTTGACCCGCTATTCTTGTCTGGAGACAGCACTCTGCGTTTGTCCGAAGTCGATTCTGAATTCAAGAAAATTATCGAAGACGCGAGAAAAGAGAACTCCAAAGGAATCGAAATTTAAGATCTATGGGGAAATAAAGGAGCGGGGAATAAATCCCCGCGAGGTCTTCAGGCTTGCTCGAGCCTGATTTGGTAGTGGATGATGCCAAGTGTTAGGGCGATGTCAGCGGATATTATCTGCTCGTCTTTATCTCTTTCGAAATGGCTTGTGCAAGCAACGCTTGCTAGCGATTTCTCGACTCTTCCAAAGTCAGAAACTTTTAAGTTCAAAGTTTCATTATTTGTCTCATTACCGAGGCAGATCTTTACCTCCGACAAGGTGTTGGTCCAGATAACATCCAGATGATTTTCTTTGTCTGGTCGGCATTGGCCGCCAGCGAATTCTATCAGTCGTGCTCCCAACAAATAGGGCAGACTGCAATTGGTGACCAGGGATACTAAGGAACCCATCTTTCTCGTGCCTCCCTTTTTTAGGCATTTTTACGATAGTACCACTTTGGCTGCAACAATAAAAGTCCTCCAGCGCTATGATTATCCGCAACCATTTCTAAGTCGCGAGCGGTGCGGTATACTTGTCTTATGACATATAAGACTCACTTATCAACAGGCATGCTTTTCTCCGCCATCGTCTTTTTGTTGATCTACGACATTAATCTCTCGCCGGTATTAGTACTGACGCTTGTTTTGGCGACTTGGCTTGGCTCATCCACTCCAGACTTGGACACGCCGACTGGAGGATTGTGGCAGAAGGTTCCGGCAGGATCATTTCTCGGCAAAATCATCCACCCCGTATTCCTCGGCGGACACCGTCATCTCTCGCACTCTCTGATTGGCATGGGCATTTTCGTCTGGCTTTTCTGGATGCTTCTAATGTGGCTTGGCCTGTATTCTCCTATGCCTGACATGCACACTTTGCTCTTTGCATTTATTCTCGGTTATTCCTCTCATCTTTTCGCCGATCTTTTCACCGAGGCGGGTGTACCACTGCTTTTTCCAATCGATTACCATTTTGGTATCCCACCCGATCCATTTGGCAAAGTCAGGATCAAAACAGGGAAGTGGTTCGAGAATTTAATCGTATATCCGGTCGTCAATATTGCTCTCCTCCTCGTGATTCTGTGTTATTTCAAAGTCATTTAGGGGAGATAAATCCTGCCACATCTGGATTTTTATTGACAAATCTGCTATAGTTAACTCGAAGTTAAAGGTCGAAAACTTCGATTAAGAAAACATAATTGGGTTAGATTTATATTAGGGTGCATTTGTTAGCTTATACGTGGATAAAGGGTTCCTTGGCTACTAATTAAATCTAAAGTTCAAATGGATATCACAGAAGACAAAAGGGATTTCGTCCCTAATGAACCAAGCCAAAAACTTTTCATCGGCGGATTAGCTTGGGCCGCGACTGATGAGGATCTTAAAGCAGCTTTTGCCCCTTTCGGCGAAGTTGTTGCAGCCTCAGTTGTTCGCTACCCAGACACCGGCAGATCTAAAGGGTTCGGGTTCGTAGAGTACGGTACAGTCGAAGAGGCTGTAGTTGCTCAAAAAGAGATGGATGGTAAGGAAATCATGGGTCGCTCAGTCAAAGTTGACTTTGCCAAACCTAAGACAGACAGACCAGACCGAGACAGAGAGTAATCTCTACTCACTCAAAAAATACCTCAGCAGAAATGCCGAGGTATTTTTGTTGTAATCAATAAATGTTTTGGTTTAGATTTAATCTATGCTTAATCCATTCAAGTTAGCCCAAGCATAACGGCACGAACTATAAGCGGTAGCGATTTGCACGCTATAGCGTTTAAACCGCTACCATATTTGACACAATTTTTTCAGGTTGGTATGCTCAGAACATGATATTGAATAAGAAACTCCAAACTTGGTCTAGCTACATCAAAGTTCTCTCCTAGGGAATCGCTTTAAAGTAAGCGATTTCCTTTTCGATCTGTCTTGCGGCAGATTTTTTGTTTGTTTCAAACACCTCATATGTGTGAGGTGTTTGAGTCACGAAAGGAACCCCATGTTTAATATGAAGAAGTTTGATTTATTGGTCTCTGTCTATATATTTTGTGTCGTTGCTTCGGAGCTGATGGGCGGCAAGACGTTCTACCTTTTCAGCATTGGCTCATACCATCTGAACGCCAGTGTCGCGATCCTGCTTTTGCCGTTCGTTTACACCATCAACGACGTCATCGTCGAAACTTTTGGCAAAGCGCGAGCCCAGAGTCTGGTCCGGTCCAGCATATTTGTTATTGTTCTGCTAGTACTTTTCTCCCTGGCGGCCACTGCATTGCCACCATCGACTCGGTTCTTGCCGACTGAAAAGGCTTATGACACCATCTTCAAAATCTCTATTCGTTTTTCTCTGGCTAGTCTGACCGCCTTTATCCTTGCTGAATTTGCTGATGTCTATATTTTCAGCAAACTACGCCAGAGGCTGGGCAAAAAGGTATTGTGGTTTCGTACCAATCTCTCTAATATTTTGTCTCAATTTATCGACACCTCCGTCTTCATGATTCTGGCCTTTTATGCCCTGGACAAATCATTGGGGGCTAATATGAGCTTTATCTTTAGCCTTGTTTTGCCCTATTGGCTGCTAAAGTGTCTAATGTCCCTTTTCGAGACGCCTTTTGCATATCTGGGTGTCGCTTGGCTGAGACGAGGGGATGGTAAAAATGAAGATTAACCCAATCAAAACGAGCATTGTCAGGCCTGGCGATAAACTTTTCGATATTTTTGATCAATTTATTTCAACTCTTACGGAAGGATCGATACTTGCTGTGACCTCCAAAATTGTTTCGATCTGCGAAGGCTCGGTCCTTTCCCGACAACACAACGAAAAGGACCTTTTAACAGCCAGAGAAGCCGACTATTATCTACCAACGAAAAATGCAGGCTTTGGCACAACATTGACAATTAAAAATAACATTTTAATTCCAAACGCTGGAATCGACGAGTCAAACGGCGGAGGAAACTACATTTTGTGGCCCAAAAATCCCCAGAAAAGTGCCAATCAAATTCGGCGATATTTGGTGAAAAGATTTAGGCTTGAAAGAGTCGGAGTCATTATCACGGACAGCAAGACTACGCCACTGCGTTGGGGGACGACTGGCATTGCGCTAGCTTATTCTGGCTTTTGTCCACTCAACAATTATATAGGGAAGCCTGACCTTGATGGCAGGGAAATGATGGCGACCAAGGCGAGCCTAGTCGACGGTTTGGCCGCCGCCGCAGTTCTAGTGATGGGGGAAGGCAGTGAGCAAACACCGATGGCAATGATGGAAAACCTGCCGTTCGTCAAATTTGTTTCGGCCGATCCAAACAAAAAGGAATTAGAGAGCCTAAATATTGAAGCCAAAGACGACCTTTATGGAGAATTATTAAACAGCGTTTCTTGGCAAACGGGTGGCAAGAAGCGCTAATCTTATCCCCAGAAAAGGTGGTTATCCACACTCAGATAATACCCAGATGGGGTATACTGTGGAAAGGCAGGGGTATCACTGCGGACAACTAAAGTTATCCGCAAATTATCAATTAAGTTGTCATTTCGACTCGACGTAGTCGGTGAAGAAATCTTCAAAATGAAACACCAATCATTATTCAATCGTCTCCGTCGTATTGAGGGTCAGATTCGTGGTATCGAAGAAATGACCGCCAACAACAAACCAGAACAAGATATCTTGATTCAATTAGAGGCGGCCAAATCTGCACTTGCCGCGGCCACAGTCAATTTGATCGAGGATATCGTCAAAGTCGATGGCGAAAGCGTCACCATCCCGGCCGACCAGGCCAGGGCTATTCTCAAAATCGTCAAAAAAAGTTAATCTTTACTTATGATTATTTTGAAAAATGAGAATTTAGTTCTTGAAATAAACCCGCTTGGTGGTGGCATCGCAAGATTTTATCGAGAAATTGATGGCGAGGTTACCGAATATATTTATGGTTATCAACGCGAAGAGGACAAAGCAGGATCGATGGGGGACGTTCTTTTCCCTTTCCCTGGTCGAGTTAAAAACTGTAGTTATTCGTTTGGCGGCCAGAACTATGTCTTATCTGGGCTCAGAATCAAGGACGGTCATGCCAATCACGGATTTGCCAAACAATCTGAATGGAAGGTTGCCAGCTCTACTGAGAATGAAGCGTGTCTAGAGTTTGAAATGAGAGCTGAGGAATACAAAGACAGGGGATTCCCTTTCTCTTTGCAATTAGGTCTAACTTACACTTTGAACTCGGACGGATTTGTCTGCCAGGCAGAGGTCAAGAATTTCGGCCAACACGAAGCGCCTTTTGGGCTTGGTTTCCATCCTTATTTTAGAGTCGGCGAGGTGAATACCTCAAAAATTAATTTGCCAGCGGATAAAATGATTGAATTCCAAAATCTCGAGCCAACTGGAAAATTATTATCAACCGATTCGGCACCTTTCGACCCATCCGGCGAAGAATTGCTCGGAGGGTCAGCTGTAGATAATTGTTTTACGGAATTAAATTTT
Organism: Patescibacteria group bacterium; assembly: GCA_041671645.1. NCBI lineage: Bacteria > Patescibacteria group bacterium. Next base: position 25,162 of record JBAZBD010000002.1, read on the forward strand.
TCCGAGGGCAGGGCCACAACAGAACTAATTTTTGATACTACAAAAATATCTGTATGGCAGGACAAGGACTTCCCATATCTCCAAATTTATTCCGCCGATACCTTGGCCGAACCTCACACCAGAAAGGCGATTGCGATCGAGCCACAGACTTGCACCGGTTTTGCCTTGAACCACCCTGAGATGGGCCTTATCACTTTAGGACCGGGTCAAGGCTGGCAAGGCTCTTGGGGTGTAGATATCTAGGGTTGGTGAACGCGTATTACTTTGTTATAATTTCCGAAGAGTTATTTAATATGGAAGGACAAAATGGCTGACGAAAAAAAGGTTACGGTTAGCGACGCTTGCATTAGTTGTGGGAGTTGCTTGACAGTAAATGATGAAGAAAAGGGTTTGGAATTATTCAGCCTTGAGTCTGGAATATCCGAATTCGTCTACAAGGGTGAAATCACCGAAGAAATTGAGAAACTGGTTGAGAAGGCTGCTGGCGAGTGTCCAGTCAATGCTATCGAAATCGAATAGTCAAAATTATTTAGAGATACGAAAAAGAGCCGGCATGACCGGCTCTTTTTCTATGTAGATCATCTATGGATATAAACTGGTGTGCCTATCTCGGTCCAGTTGAAGACCTGTTCTGCCTCACCGATACCCAGGCGGACACAGCCATGGGAGACTGGGATACCGAGGTGATCCTGGCCTTCTTTGTACCCGTTGGGCCATTCGGGCAGTTCATGCAAGCCGTATACACCGTCTTTGAATTCTTGCCAGAAAGGCATCCAAAGACCGTATGTGTTTGACCAGCGCTTTGGATCTTTGCTACCGATATGAAATGTGCCTTCTGGTGTAGGCATCGAAGCTTTGCCGGAGGAAATGGTGTGGCAAGAGACGACAGTGTTTGTCTCAATCTGACAAAGCTTTTGAGTTGAGAGATTGACATCAACATATTTTCCCTCAAACTTTCCTGGGATGATTCCCTCGGCAGGGTAAATTTTGACCTCTGCTGGATCCTGAGTGGTAACGGCCATCGCGACTATAGCCTTATTGTTGATCAATTGATTTTTTAAATCGGTCACCGCCTGATCCTTGTTTAGAGTAATGCCCGCCTTTCCTTCCCGTATTACACCGCCAGAGAGTGCATCAACTTGCTTGTCGACTTTTTTGACTTCAAAATTACCTGCGATATTGATGAGATAGGCTTTCACATTGCTTTCGTTGAGTCGAACTTTGTATGCGCCGTTGTCTGAGTAAAATTCAAGCCAATGGCCGATTTGAGTTTTGGTCGGAGAGTATGAAAGGTCGTTATAGGTGAAGGTAATCGTTTTGGCTAAATATGCTTCAGCACTACTTTTCGCGGCCGAGTAATCAAGAGTAGAAATTGTTGGGCTAGCAGGGACAGTCTCGAGCACAATGTCAGGAGCTTGCGCAAGGGCGTTTGTGATAAGGACATCTTTCAATGTGTCTATCTTCACTTTTTGGCCATTTGCGCTCTCGACGAGTTTGATCTCACCATTTTCGACTTTAATCGAGGCGTCAACCGGGTCAGAATTTAGCTGGTTGATACTAACCTCGACAAATTTCTGGAATTTGACATCATCGACATAAGGCACCCCAGAGATTTTGTAAGGGGAGTAGACAACCTTGACTGAACGAAAAAGGTTGCGGACAAAATTACCCTCTCTCCCGACCTGATATCCTTGCCTCGCAATTTCTATAAAGTCGAGGCTAAGGCCGGTGTCGAGATAAGTTGCCTTGATCTCTTTGGTATTGGCGACGAACTTGATTTCCTGATTTGTGATCTTGCTAAAGTTGCTCTTTAGGATTACCTCAGCTTGTTTTCTGGTCTTACCAGACAAATTGATCTCTCCGAAGAAAACATTTGGGTAAATCCGCTCTGCGTAGGCCCGCTGATAGAAAAATAGAGATGCACTAGCGGCCAACAAAACGCCTAAGACGACTAGCGCAGAAATGAGCAATTTTTTTCTTGAGTCCATTGTAAAATAGTTGTTACTTATAATGTATTAATTATACTGATCTTTCAACGATCTAGCAACATGGAATGGGGAATTATTGTAGATGTTAAACAAAAAAGGTCATGCCTCTGCATGATCTTTTTTGTGGTGGGCCCGGCAGGGTTCGAACCTGCGACCAATCGGTTATGCGTGCCAACACGGCTTTCGCCGCCTCTTTCGAGTTTATGGTTTGGACTGTCCCTTTACCCTTTTTGAGGGTATCTGCCGTCCAGTCTCTACACCTTCCTCCCGAGTTATCGGAAGGCTTGGCTCGGGATTGCCATCGGTTAAGAAGGTTTCCCCGAATTTGACAGATTATCACCCACCAGTTTCCCGATGGGCAGCCCCTTTAAAAATATGCGTATCCAATGTATAATTCGGTTATGAACGAAATCACTAACTGCATAGTTTGCAAAAAACTGCTGAAGGGCAGACAAACAAAATTCTGTTCTGCCATTTGCAAAAGTAAACTATTACAGAGCTATCCGTCGCAAAAGAAGCGTGGCCTTGCCCGAAAGCTTGATTTGATCAAAGCATTTGGGGGGCGTTGTTCTATTTGCGGTTATAGCCGAAATCTGGCCGTCCTAACATTCCATCATTCTCAATTTGAAAAAAGATTCAAATTAGATATGAGATCACTTTCGAACAGAAAACTGTCCGAAGTACTATCCGAAGCCAAGAAATGTATACTAGTCTGCCAGAATTGTCATGCTGAATTGCACAACCCAACATTGGATTTAGCTAATTTATTAAATGAAGCCGACTGCTCTAACCACTGAGCTACAAGCCCATAAATTCTAGCTGCTGCTCTTCTCAAGAGCCGTACTCAATATATCAATCAATACTCCCTTTTACAAGGGATTTTTTATTCTCCGATATCAAAGACTTATTTAGTAATTTAATTATTGAAAGACAATATTTTTAAAAAAAGACTTGACAAATCGTGCTGTAGTATGATATACTCATATAATTTCCAAAATGAGTATGAAAAAATCACACCAAAAATTTAAGTACATCCTTCCGACAATTGTCTTGACACTTGCCGTTTTTCCGCAGTTTGTCTTTGCTTCTGACATTACTTCGCAAAATGTTTTACTTTTAGTGAACAAGGAGAGAATAGATAGGGGCCTTATTCCACTCAGAGAAAATCAAAATCTTGCAAATGCCGCCGCTGCAAAATCGACTGATATGATCAATCGAAATTATTTTGATCACTACGCCTTCGGCCTCACGCCTTGGGATTTTATACTGTCGTATGATTACAATTACCTGTCGGCCGGTGAGAATCTGGCCATGGACTTCGAAACATCAGAAGGTGTTGTCAACGCTTGGATGAAATCTTCTTCCCACAGAGCCAATATCCTAAACCCTGATTTCCAAGACCTTGGCGTCGGCGTAGTCAAAGGCGCATATATTACCGAAACGGGGTCTCATGAGACCAAAATGGTGACCCAAATGTTTGGTCGCCACAAGTCAGTAATTGTACAAGCCTTCGATGACATTGTCTCGGCTTTCCAAAATATATTCTAAATAAATTAAAACGACTGCTAGGAGGCAGTCGTTTTTCTTATTGTGGATAAGTATGATTTTGTACGTCTAGAACTCAAGATATTAGCGTGATTGACTCTTCGCGAGCTTGCTATATACTTATTATCACGTAAGAGAAAGAAGCGGTTTATGGCGAAAAGTATGAAAAAGTATGACGCTATGGGCCAATTAAGCTGAATTTTCAAACGTTTTGGGCCTAAGCATTGGTTTGGGCTATCTCAACAAGTGGATTAATTTATTCTTGCCAGAGGGGTGCAGGGAATTTTTCAGTAAACGAACTATTTCTTTTTACTCTTTTGAAGGGAAGCAACTTTTTAATATTTAGGTAACTTTGGAGTGGATTTATGAAAAACTTTTTTAAAAAATTTCTAGTTTATATGGTCGCAACGGTCTTGGTTGTGCCATCCTGGCTAGTCTTAGACCTCCTGACGGTTCAGAAGGCAGGGGCCTTTGAAGCTGCTGATTCGATTGCGAATTACCTTGTGATATCGGAAGTGAAAACCACCAGCGGAACTGGACGTACTACCGACGAGTTTGTCGAGATTTACAATCCGACCAATGAAGGTATCGTTATGGCTAAGTGGAGGCTATCTAAACAGACTGCTTCTGGCGCCGAGAGTAATCTTGTAACTGATCTGAACGGGATGGTACCAGCCATGGGCCATTATTTGATCGCGCACAATGACTATACTGGTGCTATTTCACCCGACCAGATATACACAACCTCCAATAGTATCGCTAGCGATAACGCTGTGATTCTGTATTCAGATGCGGGTGACACAATAGTTGACAAAGTTGGTATCGGTCTAGCAAACAATTTTGAGGGATTGGCCGCGGTAAATCCTGGGGCAAACCAGTCGATTGAACGTAAATCTGGTGCGGCTCATGACGAATCACAGGGCAACGGCAGAGACACAGGCGATAATTCTACAGATTTTTTTCTTCAGGCAGTCCCAAATCCAGAGAACTCTTCTAGCGTTATCAAGAATACCAACACCGGTTTGGCCTATTCTGCAATTCAGTCTGCTCTTACTTCTGCTAGCGCCAGCGATATCTTGTCGGCGATCCCTGGAATCTATGCCGAGGCTTTGACAATTGACAAATCACTGACGGTCAAAAGTATCGGCTCAAGCTCTGTGTCGGTGAGTTCGATTGATTTAAAATCAACGGGTTTTTCATCTTCAACCTTGGGTACGGCTATAGTTAACGTCAGCTCGCCAGCCAAGGTAAGCGAAGGTGTAGCATTAGCGAAAACAGATGGAACAATTAATCTGCTAAGCGCTAGTTATCCGACAGACAGTCTTACAATCTCTAAATCACTAATTTTTTCTGCGGCAAACCCGATCGTGCTCAGCAGCTTGACATTGGATAAAGACATCCAATCAAAGAATGTTTCATGGTCAAGTGTCACAGTGAACTCCTCAGCTGACCCAAACTCAGCTTTCGTTCTACTATCTGCGACTGGTTCAATGAAATTGGGTACCGGTGATTTCAGCGCCAAGAATATTGTACTTGGCGGATTCCCTGAGACGATTTCTATTGATGGCAACTATCACACGGTTCACCAAATTGTGCTGGATCAGAAACTAACCATCAGCAAATTGAGTGCAGATCTGATCAGCGTCACACCAAAGGGAAGTATCCAAACGGCTATAGATACGATCTCAAATGAGGGGACAATTACAGTTGGCAAGGGTGACTACTCTGAGTGCCTTGTTTCGAGCGTGGATAAGGCTTACACAATCACAGGTGAACAGGGCCAGATGCCGGTATTGAATGTAGACGGCTCGACCAACCCAATTTTCTGGATCAAGGATGGCACTGTTCTCATTAATAATTTGAAGATGATTGATGATTTTGCCCCTACTATATACATTGACGGTGGCGCCAAACATTCGATCAAAAATAGCGTCATTCTTGGCGACTCTAGGGCGATTCACAATGTTTCTTCTGAGGCAGTCGACGCCGTAGCAAACTATTGGGGGGTCGGAGGTCCAGAAGCCTTAGGCGTTATTGTCGGGCCAGGCCTCGTGAGATATGCTCCCTGGTATACAGATGAGGGCCTTACTACCTTAAAAATTTCTCCTACTGTTACTGCTACTGGTTCAGAAATAACAGTAGACACAAAATTAACAACAGAGATTACTACTTCCAATGGGATTGAAGTATCGGTGGAAATTCCATCAGGTACTAAGATCAACGGCCCGACAAGTTGGGACGGCACAGTTTTGACTGGCAAAACGGCGGAATCAAAAGATGTGGCTATATCAACGCCGGGCAATATTCCGAGCAACCTCTCTGCTATCGAATTTGGCGCCGAGAGCAAGAGCCTGATTTTCTCAAATCCCATTAAACTTACGATCAAAAATAGCAGTGACAAGCTTATCGGTTTTGTCGGCACCGACGGCTTTGTTCCTATAACTACTATTTGCGATAGTTCCAGCGCTCCGACAAATATTGTCGGAAATGGCGAGTGCAAAATCGCATTTGGCACAGACCTGATTATCTGGACAAAACATTTCACTAAATTCGTGACCTACTCTGAGACAACCGTTTCGAATCCAATTTTTACCGCAGTTAGCACACTGAAATCTGATGGTAATTATTACATTCATGTTGAGTGGAAGGGGACTGGAGCTGATCAGTATCTGGTCAAGGTCAATAACCTTACCCAGGAGACAGTGACGGGGACAGCGACTGATGCGTTGATTACGTATTCTCGTGATTATAAGGTTTTGGATAATCAGAAATATTCAGTATTGGTCACCGCAAAAATTGGTCAGACCGAATCAGTCAATGGAGTCTCAAAGACGATAGAAACCCCGAAAATTGTCGTGGCTCAGACTGCGGTTACACAAACGATTGTGACTGAGGAAACCACTCCAAAGATTTCAGTCGCGCCTCAATTCGCAATTGCCGCTCCAGCTCCTGCCGAGACCAAGCCAGCTGTCCAGACTCCAAGCGATGATGACGGCATCATCAAGGGAGACGAAACTAGCGAGGAGTCACCTAGCACCAATTGGACTCCATGGATCGTCTTGTTCGCTTTGATCCTTCTGGCCGGTGCCGCCACAGGAGGCTACTTCTACTGGTTTTCTGGCAAAGAAGAAATGGAAAAAGTTGCCAAGGTTCAAGTTAGAGAAAAGACCCAAGTTTCAAAAAAAACGTCCTCAAAGGCCAAAAAGCCAACCAACAAAAAGAAACGTTGGTAGACTAAGCTGGCTATACGAAGAAATCCTCTGCTTTTTAAGCGGAGGATTTTTCGTTATAATAGGATTGTTAGACATAAATAATCGAGGGCAGGGTAGTGTTGAAAAAACTAAAAATTTTTGTTGAGCGATTGATCCCAATGTCTATGGGAAGTTTGGTCTTGTTTGTATTTATCATCTACCTTCTTTTCGTGGTGACAAAATCAATGACCTCGAATTATTATTCGAACAAAGATATTGAGGCTGAGGAGCAAAAACTGACAAACATGGAGGCTGAGATCATCAGCTTGAAAAATCAGATAGCTTATTATCACACTGCCACATTCAAGGATAGGGAAGCGAGAGAGAAACTTGGCTACAAGGCGGCTGGCGAGAGCGTTCTCATCCTGCCGATTGATAAGGAAGAAGAGAAGGCGGCTGACTCTGGACTCACGGACGTGGGAGTTGAGAAGCCAAACTATATCCTCTGGTGGGAATATTTCTTTGGCTAATATATCGGCCTTGACTTGAATAAACATTGAAAATTTGGTATTGTTAATCTCGTTTGATGCGGGGTGGAGCAGCCTGGTAGCTCGCATGGCTCATAACCATGAGGTCGTTGGTTCAAATCCAACCCCCGCTACCAAAATATTTTTTCAATTACTACTTTCCAGTTCTCATTTAATTGATAATTGAAAATTGATAATTGAAAATTTTTGTTTATGGCAGGGTAGCTCAGTTGGTTAGAGCACAGGACTCATAAGCCTGGGGTCGAGAGTTCAAATCTCTCCCCTGCTACCATATATACAATTATAAATTTTTTTTAGTTGTGATAAGATTCGAGCGGAAGGGCTCGTTTTTTTGAATAATTTTATGATTAAACATTCCCAAAAATCTATAACCGCCAGAGTCGAGAGGACAATTTCCGAAAATAGTCTCATTTTCCCGAACGAAAAAATTGTCGTGGCAGTTAGTGGGGGACCGGACTCGACGGCGCTACTAAATATTCTGCTCGGATTAAAAAACAAATTAAAAATTGATATTTTGGCTTGCCACTACAACCATCGTCTTAGGGGAGAGGCAAGCGAAAAAGATCAACAATTTGTCCAAAAATTTTGTCAGGAACGGGGGATTGAGCTCTTGCTCGGCACTTCCCCGGAAAAAAATAAATATAAAAATGAAGACGAGGCGAGAGAAGCTAGGTACGCTTTTTTCAAAAATATTTTGGAAGAGGGTAGAGGAGACAAAATCGCACTCGCCCACAATTTAAATGATTTGGCTGAAACTACGCTTCAGCGTATCGTGCGCGGCTCAGGTTTGAGAGGGCTCTCCTCTATCCCCATCTCGCGCGGCAAATTCATCCGTCCCCTGCTCTTCGTCAAAAGAAAAGAGATCGAAGCCTACATCTCGTCGCATAATATTGGTTTCTGCCTCGATCAAACGAATTTTGACAAAAAATTCCTAAGGAATCGTATCAGGTTGGAGACTCTCCCCCATTTGGAATCAATTAATCCCAATATTTTGGAAAGCTTGCTTTCGCTTAGCCAATCGGCAAAGAGTGATTATTCATATTTAGAGGCCAAAGCAACCGAGGCCCTATCGATTATTAGCCAGAAAAGATCAGATAATTCCATTACTATTGTTCGGTCAAAGTGGTTGGAATTGGACGAGGCGATGAGAACTATGACTCTTCGTCTGGCGATCGAAAAAGTGTCGGGTCTAAACGACATTTCTTACAAACAAATTGGTGAAGTACTCGATTTAATTGACAAAGGCGAAGGCCGTAAAAAGAAGATTCTCCCCCACTCGTTGCAGATCGAGCTGGAAGCTGGTAAAATTGTCTTATCAAAATTAGATTAATGGAGTTCGATAATGAAGACCACCTACAACCGCTCACTAATGGCAGTGATTATTATATTCGCCGCCCTCTATTTATTTGGCAGTTTCCTCTACTCCAAGCGTGAAGTAGTCAAGGATTCGTCGATCTCGGCTATCGCCGACCAAGTAGCTAAAGGCGAGATTTCCTCTGTCGGGGTCAAAGACAATTTGGTCACCGCTACGCTGAAAAATGGCCAGAAGGTCAAAGCTTCGAAGGAAGCTTCCGCTACTCTCAAAGATTACGGCATCACTCCAGACAAAGTCGAAATCAAAGTGAGCGATACGACTGGCTCGGTCGCTTGGCTTTCGGCTCTCTACACCATAGTGCCGATTCTTCTAATTGGCGCATTTATTTTCTTTATGATGAGATCAGCCCAGGGCGCCAATACTAAGGCAATGAACTTTGGCAAATCTCCGGCCAAGCTTTTCACCGGCAAGCAAAAGGTTACTTTCTCTGACGTGGCAGGTGCTGACGAAGCCAAACAGGAGTTATTTGAGGTAGTAGACTTTTTGAAAAATCCGAAGAAATACCGTGATCTTGGTGCAGAAATCCCACGCGGAGTATTGCTGGTCGGCTCTCCTGGCACAGGTAAAACCCTGATGGCCAAGGCCGTCGCTGGTGAAGCCGGTGTACCATTTTTCTCAATCTCAGCTTCAGAATTTGTCGAAATGTTTGTCGGTGTCGGTGCTTCTCGCGTCCGCGATCTTTTCCTAAAAGCCAAACGAAACGCTCCTGCCATCATATTCATCGATGAGCTAGATGCAATTGGCCGACAGCGTGGTTCTGGCCTTGGCGGTTCACATGACGAACGAGAACAAACGTTAAATCAGATATTGGTTGAGATGGACGGTTTTGAGTCCACTGACAATGTCATCATCATCGCGGCCACCAACCGACCTGATGTCCTGGACCCTGCTCTTCTCCGCCCCGGTCGTTTCGATCGTCAGGTCTATGTCGATCTTCCAGATCGCAAGGAACGCTTTGCTATTCTAGGCGTTCATACCAAGAGCAAACCGGTTGAAACGGGCACAAATCTAGAAAAAATTGCCGCTTCGACACCTGGATTTTCTGGCGCTGATCTTCGGAATTTGGCCAACGAAGCCGCTATCCTAGCTGCTCGCAACAATCAGAAGACTATTACACAGAAGGATCTGGCTGAATCGATCGAGAAGGTAATGATGGGGCCAGAGAAGAAAACTCGTGTCCTGTCGGACAAGGAACGCCGCATTACTGCCGTCCACGAAGCTGGCCATGCCCTTGTCAGCCATCTTCTGCCAAACGCTGATCCAGTCCACAAGATCTCAATCATATCCCGCAGAATGGCATTGGGCTTCACCTGGAACATGCCGCTAGAAGAGAGACGGCTCGAAAACAGAGCTCATTTTCTTGACGAAATTGCCACTCTCATGGGCGGAAGAGTCGCCGAAGAAGAATTCTTTGGCAAGGATAGCGTCACAACTGGCGCCTCCAATGATATGAAGAAAGCGACAGAAATCGCTCGCAAGATGGTGACTGACTTCGGTATGAGCGACAAGCTTGGCCCTCAAGTTTATGGTCACCGCGACGAAATGCCATTTCTCGGCAAAGAGTACACTGAGCACCGCAACTACAGCGAAGATATTGCCAAAACTATCGATGAGGAAGTTTCTCGACTGATCAAACAGGGCCAGGAGAGAGCCGATCAACTTGTCAAAACTCACAAGAAGATTATCGAAAATATTGCCGAAGGTTTGCTCAAGGAAGAGACCATCAACGAAGAAGAATTCCAGAAATATTTTCCTGAGGTCAAGACTGCGTCCAAGACAAAATAACGGAGCTAATCGATGAAGAGAATCGCCGCTTTCTTCTCCAAGGAGAATTCAATCCGTGGAGCCAGCATTATCCTGATTATTACTTATACTTTAAGTAACGTCCTCGGACTGTTCCGAGACCGATTTTTGACCAAGAATATTTCGACCTCTGACCTCGACATTTATTATGCCGCTTTTCGAATCCCAGACTTCATTTTTAACGTCCTAATCCTGGGAGCGATCACCTCCGCTTTTATCCCAATATTTTCAGATTTCTTGGGTATGAAGAAGAAAGAAGAGGGCTTCAAGGTTGCCAACTATCTGATCAATTTGGCTATTCTGACGATGCTAATCCTGGGAGTTATCTTCTTCTTTATTATGCCTTGGGCTATCTATTTGGTAGCTGATTTTGACGCCTCTAGAATGGCAGAGACAGTCAAATATTCTCGGATGTTGATGTTGCTTCCAATTTTCTTCTCACTTTCCTACATCACTGGCGGAATGCTCAACGCGATGAAACGCTTTGCCGCCTATGGTGTAGCGCCACTTGTTTATAATGTTTCAATCATCGCTGGAGCAATCTATCTAGCGCCTCGGTTTGGTCTGATCGGCGTCGTGGCCATGGTGATTGTTGGATCATTTTTACATTTCCTGATCCAATTTATCTCTGCCTATCAACTCGGGTATCGATACCGACCGATCATTTCCTTTACCGCTCCCCCGATCAAGCGGATTATCCGTCTCATGGTGCCCAGGACCATCAGCATGGGGTCAACTCAAGTGCTACTTCTTTTCTTTACTAGAATTGCCTCCGCCCTTGTGGCAGGTTCGGTCGCCGCTTTCAATCTGGCCAACAATATTGTGACTATGCCAGTCGCCGTTCTCGGTACTACTTTTTCGACTGCCGTCTTCCCAACCTTGGCCGCCAAGATTTCGGAGAACAAGCCGGAGGAATTTTACTTTTACCTCAATCGATCGCTTCGGGCGATCGGCTATGTCCTGATCCCATCAACTGTCATCTTTGTCTTGCTTCGCGCCCAAATCGTACGATTGATCTTGGGATCGGGCAAGTTTACATGGGAAGATACTAGGACCACTGCTTTAACTTTGGGTTTCCTCTCTATTTCGATCTTGGCCCAAGGGCTGATCCCAATGCTGTCCAAGGCTTTCTACGCTCTCAAGAATACTCGGACCCCAATGTTCATCTCCATCGCCACTATGATCGTGAGTGTGATCTTGGCCTGGCCACTTTCGAAGAGCTACGGCCTTGCTGGTCTCGCCCTGACATTTTCAATCGGCAATTTCTTCAATGCGATTGTCTTATTCTATTATCTTCAAAAGAGCTACAAGAAAGTGTTGGATCGAAATCTGCTCGGTTCCTATTTCAACGTCACAATAATTTCCCTGGTCATGGGTTTGACGATCTGGACCTCTGCCCATTTCCTGGCCAATTATGTCGACATGACGCGCTTTGTCGGAGTTTTGATCCAAGCTGGAGTCTCGGCTGGGATCGGAGTCATTGTCTTTTTGGGGCTGAGCTATATTTTCAAACTTGAAGAAATGAAGTGGGCATTCACACGGAGGATAAATGGAGAGACTAAGGTCGGGTAAAATCGGCAATCAACTTAAGCCCCATGAGAGCGTCACTATCAAGGGCGTATTTGTCTTTTTGTCTTTCATATTTCTGATTTTCCTCTCCTTCATTTTCTATCTCCGTTTCTCTGGATTTTCCCCTATGGTCGAAATCTATAAATTGAAAAAACCAGTCGTAAATTTCAACTTGGCCGATTACCTGACAGGCGAAGCCAACACGAGTATTTCGAAAAACTTTGAGATCAAGATCAACGAGGAACAGCTCAAGGAAACGATCAAACTCGGAGACAGGTTTATCGATCTCAAGAAGCCTGATATCAAAATCAAGCCAGAGGGCGTTATTATCACGGGCAAATCTAGCGGCGGATTTTTCGGTATCAATGTTGAGGTCCTAGCTATCCCTGAAGCTGACGCTGGGAAATTAAAATTCAAAATCAAAGAAATCAAAGCGGCCGGTGTCGTCGCTCCTCCTCGGATAGCCGATCCGTTGACTAGCCAGATCAATCTCGCTCTTCGAGATGTTGCTGTTCCGGAGGGCCTAACAGTCACAGAGGTGCGCACGATGACGGGCTATATTCTTGTCGAAGGCACCAAGAAGTGAACCTATGAAGGCATTTTTATTCTCTGATCTACATGTTAATTACAAGCAACTCAGCAATCTCTTGAAGTTTCTGGCGGGAAACAAAGAGATTGATTTTGTTATCTGCGCTGGTGACACCGTTAATATGGGGGAACCAGTTGGGTTTATGGAGACGTTTATAGATGTTATCGACAAAATAGGCAAACCCTTCTTCTGGGTGCCGGGCAACAACGATTTTGGTCGTGCATATTACAAATTGTCAGCCAAATACCCCTCGCTTGAGGGGAGAGTGGCCGAGGAGGGAGGCAGGAAATTTACTGGAGTTGGCGGTTCCCCTGCTTCTTGGGCTGGCCAGTATGCTGGCGAGAAATTAATCGACAAGCAACTAATCGGCGGCTCGATATTTGTCTCTCATGTTCCACCGCCAGGAGTACACAATTACCGTCACGAAGATTGTAACTCCCCCACCGCCAAAAAGCTTTCAGACTCCCCCCTCGTCCACATTTGCGGTCACGTCCATCATCAATGGGGTTGCGCTTATCTTGGTAGCACCAAGATTATCAAGCTCGCCGCCTTCGAATACGGCCAATATGCTATACTGGATTTAGAAAATTTGGCGGTAAAATTTAAACATTTCTAGGAGACTTATGAAAATTGTAATTTGCGCAAGCGTAGTTTTCTCAAAAGAGATAATCGGTATTACCGAGAAACTCGAAAAAGAAGGCCACACAGTCGATATTCCTTTTGTTACCAAACTGATCAGAGACAAAAAGATTTCTTTGGATCAATATATTGCCGACAAAGACAAAGAAGGCGATATCAAATATCGCGAGCAATATCGTGACCAAGTTGATATGATCAAGAGGTATTATGGGCTGATAAACGATTGCGATGCAATATTAGTCTTGAACTACGACAAAAAGGATATTCCAAACTATATTGGGGGCAGTGTTCTGATGGAGATGGGCTTCGCCTATGTTTTGGACAAGAAGATTTTTTTGTTAAATCCAATCCCAGAAATGTCCTATAGCGATGAATTAAAAGATTGCAAACCAATTGTTATCAGCGGCGAATTATCGAAGATAAAATAATCTTACCCAAGGAGTGCAATGAAACTAGGCGCGCATATATCATCTGCAAAACCATTTTCTGACTCGATTGTTCGAGCCAAGGAGATTGGTTGCGAATGCATGCAAATCTTTGCCAACCCACCTCAGAGGTGGAATCCGGTGCCAATCCCCGAAGACGAAATCAAGCGGTATTTAGAATTAAATCGTGAAGCCAAGATCTCGCCAGTAATTATCCATAGTATTTATTTGGTCAATTTTGCTTCAGAAAATCCATTTTATTACGAGCAGTCGATCAAGAGTCTGATTGATGATATGAAAAAATCATACTCTCTGGGTGCGCTTGGAGCGAACACTCATCTGGGCTCGACCAAAGGGGGAGATTTCAAAACTTTACTTCCCAAAATCACTGCCGCCATCAAACAAATCTTGGCCGAAACTCCAGAAGAATCCCATTTCATTATTGAAAACGCGGCTGGGGCTGGAAATATTATTGGCGATACAATCGATGAAATTGCCGAGATCAAAGATTCAGTCAATTCAACCAGAGTCAAAGTCTTGTTCGATACCGCCCATGCCTTTGAATCCGGATACAATCTGAAAGACGAAAAAGAAATTGATAATTTTATTGAAAATGTCGATAAACATATTGGCATTGAAAGTCTGGTTGGCTTTCACTTAAATGATTCAAAGACTGCATTTAATTCGAAGCGTGACCGTCATGCCGACATCGGCGAAGGCGAGATTGGGCTTGAGACATTCAAATATTTGTTAAACCACCCAAAACTAGAGGACAAATTTGGCATCCTGGAAACCCCACAAGACACAATGCCCTGGGCGGACCAGTTGAAACTTCTTAAGTCTCTCTAAAAGATAGCTTTTTGAGCTCAATTCTGTTATGATTTTTTGGCATGGAAAACAAAATTATCCAATCAAATATCCGCAACTTCTGCATCATCGCCCATGTTGATCATGGTAAGTCGACTCTGGCAGACCGAATGCTTGAGATGACTGGCACGATCCAGAAGAGGGACATGAAGGAGCAGCTCCTGGACCAGATGGACCTAGAGCGTGAACGCGGAATCACGATCAAGCTCGCCCCAGTTCGTATGAACTGGAAGGGTTTTGAGTTGAATTTGATTGACACTCCAGGCCACGTTGATTTTTCCTACGAAGTTTCTCGCTCATTGGCCGCTGTCGAGGGCGCAGTCCTGCTTGTTGACGCTAGCCAGGGAGTCGAAGCTCAGACATTATCTGTACTATATTCTGCAATTGAAAATAATCTGACCATTATCCCGGTACTGAACAAAATTGATCTTCCTGCCGCAAGGCCTGAGGAGGTATCAGAAGAAATCATCAAGATTTTGGGATGCAAAAAAGAAGATATCCTGATCGCTTCTGGCAAGACCGGCCAGGGCGTCGAAGCAATTCTCGACAAAGTAGCCGAATTGGTCCCGGCCCCAAGCGGAGAAGACAGCAAACCTCTCAAGGCCCTAATCTTTGATTCTATTTATGACTCCTATCGAGGAGTAGTCTCCTATCTTCGCGTTATGGATGGCCAGATCAAGAAAGGCGACAAATTTTTCCTGATGGAGACCAAAAGTGAGGGAGAGGTGATAGAAGCCGGCTGTTTCAAGCCGAAATTTGTCCCCCGCTCTCCCCTCTTCACTGGAGAAATTGGCTACATTGTGACCGGTTTTCGCACCGTGGCAGAGGCCAAGATTGGCGATACTATTACACTGAAAAATAATCCAACTGATTCTCCCCTACCTGGTTATCGCGAAGTTCTCCCGTCTGTATTTGCCTCAGTTTATTGCACTGAGGGAGACGATTATCCAGATCTAAAAGAGGCAATTGAGAAGCTAAAATTGAACGATGCTTCGCTTTCTTACGAGCCCGAGCGATCGGATGCGTTGGGCTTTGGTTTCCGTTGTGGCTTCCTGGGCCTTTTGCACCTTGATATCGTCAGAGAGAGGCTTGAGCGGGAGTACAACCTATCCCTTGTGATCTCCAGCCCATCGGTGCGCTACAAAATTATTCTAAACACTGGAGAAGAGCTAAATATCGAAAAACCAGGGGACTTGCCCGAGCCGGGACAATTTAGAGAGGTGAAGGAGCCATGGGTTAGCCTCGAAGTTTTCACCCCCAAGGACTATGTTGGCGGTTGCATGGACGTAATCCAGAAGAAAAGAGCGAACTTTATAAATCTCGAATATTTAGACGAGAGCCGAGCTATAGTCCGCTACGAAGTGCCACTGGCTGAAGTGATCATCGACCTTTATGATCAGCTGATGAGCGTCTCCAAAGGTTATGCTTCTATGAACTATGAAATGATCGAATACCGAGCTTCAGAACTTGAAAAACTCGAGATCATGATCAACTTAGAAAAAGTCGATGCCCTCTCCTTCATCACACACAAATCAAAATCATACGCTGAGGGTCGCCGAATCGTTGAACGCCTGAAGGAACTGATTCCAAGACAGAATTTCGAGATCAAGATCCAAGCCGCTATCGGGGCCAAAATAATCGCCTCCGAACGACTATCCCCATTCCGCAAAGATGTTACTGTCGGTCTCTACGGCGGTGACGTCACTCGCAAGAATAAGCTTCTGGACAAACAGAAAAAGGGTAAGAAGAAACTCAAATCTATCGGCCGAGTCGAAGTGCCGTCAGACGTCTTTATTAAGGTGTTGAGAAGCGAGTAAGTACAATCCTGCAGTTTTACTTCGTTTGATACTTTTTATCCTCGACCTCTTCGTGACTTTTCAGGCTAGACTTCAATCCGTTGAAGACTGGGGTGAGCATCAAATGAGTCGCGGCAATCATAAGGGGAGTTTTCTCTCCGGGGATAAAACACAATTGACGTTCGAGTTCGTCCGAATATTTGCTCATGTCATCATTATCCTGGGCTTCATGCTTAAAATGTTCAGTGTCGAAGCCGATAGCGACCAGACGAAGTTGGTCAGTGTTCTCGACCTGAAACGCGTGCTGAAGGCCATCAGCAGCCAGATATCCTTGGCTACTAACCACCCGTTTCAGATATTTAGAAGCGAAGTTTTCTAGCAAGCTTGATTTAATCAGAGAGTATTGTTCAAAAGTGAGCTCTTTCTCTTTCTTTTTGCCGAACCAGCGTTTCAATTTGGCTCCGAAAGTTTCTTCGGGGGCAGAGAATGCGACCATTTCATTTACCGCAGGATCGGTAAGCGTGTCCTTGGCTTCTGCCCTTATTTTTTCAAACTCTGGCCCAAATTGCTCTTTATTCGTTATAATTTGCTGTTGCAGAATGAATTTCGCTGTTTCTCCATCCAGAAGATCTCCAGCATGTTCATACACAACAAACTGGAAACCATCAGGAAAGCTGACAGAGCAGATTGGGCGCTCCCAGCGTAGCCCTAAGTGGTCGTGGTGCGTTTTACTGCAAGCGCTAACCAGATCTTTGGAAATCTCATATTCTTGCTCCGCTGACATTGCGCCAGCGGATGCTTTTAAGTCGTGACGGCCGGTTCTTTTCTCTTTCAATATATATTTTTTTCCACCCGCTTCGAGAAGAAAGGTCCTGTTCCTGTAAGATGTTGGCGTTCGTTTTTCCCAAACTCGAGGGTCGAATAACTCGCTAGGAACACGACCTCCGTCAGCTGTATTGGCTAAGATTTTAATTCCGCTAGGCAGGATAAACTCGTCATCTCCTTCGGGGATTTTATCCTTGTTCTCTAAAAGTTCTGCTTCTAGGGCGAGTAATTTGAGATCACGGGCAAATTTGTAATGGCTAATTGCGGATGTTGCCTCCGGTCCTGTAATCTTATCATGGTAAAAGCCATGTTTGATCTTATGCCGAACATTGTTGATTCGGTTCTCTTCCTCCTCCGGGGAGGTGGTCTCTTCTTGGCTGATCGTTTCCATGAGATCATCTGTGCCTGAACCGTAAAATTGGTCGCCTATCCTATGCTCTGGTACGGAGGGGAGATCAATGAATTTCTTGTTCTCGTTATATCTATCTGTAATCCTTGCCGTTCTTTGGCTCTCTATAACCAATTTCCCCAAGAGTTCTCTAGGAAGATCTTGAGAGAGTGGCTTGTCGGCATATTCAATCAAAATATGACGGACATTTGAGTTGTTTGAGGCTTCTCTGTGAATAATCTCCAAAATCATATGCCAGTTTCGCTCTAGCTTGTCAGCGGTAATATTTGGTAAATCTTGTTTTTTGATTACAGGTTCGGGCGCCTCTTCTGGCTGGGGATTGCCCAAAACTTTCGCCTCCTCGCCCTCCGGCAGGATGGCCTCTCCAATGCTATTATGATCTATGAATTCTTTTGACATATTGCTACTAGTTTACCATAGTGAAACTTCGTCAAAAAGGCCAAGAAAAAATTGAAATCTATCGGCCGAGTCGAAGTGTCCTCCGATGTCTTCATCAAAGTCTTCCGAAGCGAATGGATTGATTTAATTATTGTTGGATGCAATAATAATTTCAAATAGTAATTTACTCGAGGGGACATGAACAAAAAAACTCTGATAAGGTTGCTATGGATCGGTAGTCTAATTGCTGTAGCGGCCCTGGTCTATTTTTTGGTGCCAAGATTCAAGGCCGACGTTTCGATGATGGCAATAAATGAGAGCAAAGCTTCTTTCATGACAGCTGCGGGATTTGACAAGATAGACGATGGCAAGCTAGTGATGTTATCTGGTATAGATAATCCAACAAATCTTGGCGACAACAAAATTTCAGGTATAAATGGTAACGAAATAACTATCGGATCAGGCGGGACCACTATCTTCCCATCGCCCAAGAATATGGTCACCTATATCGACAAAAAATTGGCCGTTCGGCTAGTCGATACAAACAACAACCAAGCAAATGAAGCACAGAAGATATCCTCAAGCGTTTCGAGCCTTGCCGAAAATGGCGAAGATGTCCGAGTCATCATCAAGCTAAAAGAGGATAAGACTAGCTATGCTTCAACAAACTCAGTAGCAGAGAACAAAACTGCCATTGATCAGACCAAAACTACAGCAACACAGATAGACAGTCTGATCGGAGGAGACGGCGATGTTACAAAAAATCTCTCTATCGTTAACAGCGTCGCCGCGACCGTAAACCAAAAGGCTTTAGAAAAAATCCAGGCAGATAGTCGAGTAGAAAGCGTTATCGAGGATGCAAAGATTAGCTCCTCGCTAGATACATCAGTCGGGCAAATTCAGGCTGACAAGACTTGGGGTGTGGTCACAGACGGCACACAAATCACAGGCAAGGGCATGCGTATCGCCATCATCGATACTGGCGTTGACTATTCTCATGCTGATCTGGGCGGTTGCCTTGGCGCAAACTGTAAAGTCATCGGTGGCTACGACTTTGTAAGTAATGACAACGACCCAATGGATGACCAGGGTCACGGCACACATGTGGCAGCAACCGCTGCCGGCAAGGGTCTCCTGAACGGTGTCGCTCCCGACGCAAGCATCATCGCCTACAAAGTTCTTGATCAAAATGGCAGTGGTTATAGTTCAGCCGTGATACAAGCTATCGAAAGATCAGCAGACCCAAATGGTGATGGGGATACCTCTGATCATGTCGATGTCGCTTCGATGAGTCTTGGTGGGCCTGGAGGTGCCACTGACCCTTCGAGCCTAGCTGTCGACAAAGTCAGCG